>CAZZZW010000249.1:0-6560 GCA_964658795.1 Phormidium nigroviride PCC 7112 | reverse complement strand
GGCTGGTTCGATCGACCTTGCCGTTCGCCGTCAACGGGATCGCGGCCAGCGAAACATAGGCGGCCGGCACCATGTAGGACGGTAGCCGCTCGGCCAGTGCCGTCCGGAGCTGTGCCACGTCCGGCTCCCCGGTCAGATAGGCGACCAGCCGATCGTCGCGGACCGCGACCACGGCATCCCGCACACCCGGCTGCGCGGCCAGCGCACCTTCGATCTCGTCGAGTTCGATCCGGTAGCCGCGCACCTTGACCTGATGGTCGCTGCGGCCGACGAAGTCGACCGAACCGTCGGCCAGCACCCGGGCCAGGTCACCGGTGCGATAGAGCCGGGCCGAGGACGCCCCGTACGGGTCGGGTAGAAATCGATCGGCAGTCAACCCGGGCTGGCCCAGGTAGCCCAGTGCGACCCCGTCACCGCCGATGTAGACCTCGCCGATCACGCCGACCGGGCACGGTAGCAGGTCGGAATTCAGCACGTACATCGAGGTGTTCGGGATCGGGTGCCCGAGCGGGACCAGGTGGGTACGCGTACCGACCAGATCGAACTGGGCCGAGTTTCCCACGGTGATCTCGGTCGGTCCGTACTCGGCGGCCAGCGGTGGACCGCCGAGCTCGGCCCAGCGTTCGACCAGCCGCTTGGGGAACTCGTCGCCGGCGGCGATCACCAGACCGGCGAAGTTGCCGGCCTGGTCCGGGCTGAGTTGCTGGGTCAGCAGGTCCAGATGGCCAGGGGTCAGCTTGACGAAGGAGTACGGCGCACCGGCGCTGAGCAGATCGCCGAGGGCGGCGGTGTCGAAGCCGTCCGGAACGAGTCGTACGGTTTCGCCTTGCAACAACGGGGCGAACAGGTTCGGCACGCCGAGGTCGAAACCGATCGAGGAGAAGAACGGGGCGCCGCCGGGCCGGCCGGCGTAGGCCTCGAGCACCCAGCCGAGATAGTTGGCCACCCCGGCATGCGTCACGACGACCCCCTTGGGCCGCCCGGTCGAACCGGAGGTGAACATGACATAGGCCGGCCCGAGCGGCTCCAGCTCCAGGCCGAGCGGCGAGTCCGGCTCGTCGTCGAGCTGCACCTGGTCGTCGATGATGACTTCTACCTGCGATACGGCGACGATCTCCCGCACCCGACCGGCCGGGTGGGCCGGATCGATCGGCACGTAGGCCGCACCGGCGCGCCAGACACCGAGCAGTCCGGCCAGCAATCGGGGAGTGCGAGCCAGCCGGACGCCGACCAGGTCGCCCGGCCGGACGCCCTGCCGTCGCAGCCAGTGCGCGTACCGGTTGGCGTCCCGGTCGAGTTCCCGATAGCTCAGGCCGGTGCGGCCGTCGGTCACGGCGATCGCATCGTCGGGCCCGCGCAGGTCGAACAGTGGCCGGTTCACCGAGCTACCCCGGGCCAGTAACGTCGCGCGTTCGGCGTCAGAGTGGATGTCGATCAGGTGCACCGGCACATCGGGGGATCGGGTGAGCCGATCGAGCAATCGGCTGTACTGATCGGCCAGTCGCTCTGCGGTGTCGCGATCGAACAGCTCGGTCGAATACTCCAACTCACCGGACAGCACGCCGTCGGCCTCGTGCAGGTGGACGGTCACGTCGAAGCGGGCGACGCCGTCGGTGCTGGACACGACCTCGACCGACACCCCGGGCAGGGCCAGCGGTGGGGCCGCGCCCTGACGCAGGTCGAACATCACCTCGAACGGCGTCTGACCGGTCAGCGCGGTGATCTCGGTCAAGGGAGTGCCGGCGTGGTCCAGCGCATCGAAGACCTGCACCCGGGCCGAGGACACCAGCTCGTTGAAGCTTCCTCGATGCCAACGGTGTCGCATCACCACCGTGTTGGCCAGGTAACCGATCATGCCGTCGAACTCGGCCCGGTCCCGCAGTGACACCGACGTTCCGACACACACGTCGGTGCTGCCGGTGTAGCGCGAGAGCAGCACCTGGAAGGCGGTGAGCAGCACCACGTAGGGGGTGCTGCGGCC
The DNA here is from genome assembly GCA_964658795.1 of Phormidium nigroviride PCC 7112. GTDB lineage: Bacteria > Actinomycetota > Actinomycetes > Mycobacteriales > Jatrophihabitantaceae > Jatrophihabitans_A. Next base: position 4,579 of record CAZZZW010000249.1, on the reverse strand, counting down.
GGCCCGGCAGACCGCCCGTACCTGGTCGGCGGTGCCCAGGGCGAACCGGATCGGCACGGTGGCGCCGTGGTGCTGTGGCCGGTCCGGCCGCGGTCGGTCGGTCGGCAGGGTGGCGACGGGCAGCTCGGCCAGGGTGTCGCGCCAGTACCTGATGTCGTCCGGGCCGGTGGCCTCGAGCCGGGCCGCTTCCAGGTAGGCGTAGTCACGGTATTGCCAGCGCCGGGCGGCCGGGCCGGGTGCCCCCAGCTCGGCGGCGTAGAGCTCGGACAGCTCGGTCAGGATGACGTGCTGACTCGGACCGTCACAGGCGATGTGATGTACCACCGCGACCAGCAGGTGATCCGTTTCGGCCAGCCGGCTGAGGCGGACCCGGATCGGTGCGCGGGTCAGGTCGAGAGGTTCGGTGGCGGCCCGGCGGACCAGCTCGTCGATCGGCATCGAGCTTTGTTCAACGGCGAAATCAAGGTCGGTCGCCGGGCTCACCAGCGGTCGCGGCGATCGTCCGGACAGGTCGTAGCCGGTACGCAGGATCTCGTGCCGCTCGACCAGCGCGGTCCAGGCCCGGCGCATCGCCTCGACGTCGAGCGGTCCGCGCAACCGCAGCGCCAGCGGCACGTTGTAGGCCGGGTCCAGCGGGTCGGCGGCGTAGAGCGCGAGGAACTGACGCTGTCCATGCGACAGCAGCTGGTGCTCCGAGGGGGCGTCGAGCAGCGTCATCGGTCAGCCGCGGCGACGGCCTCGGCCGGCGACGGGTCGGCGGCCACCGGCCGGCTGACCAGGTCGGCCAAGCCGGCGATGGTGGGATCGTCGAAGAACGCCCGCATCGAGATGGGCAGTCCGAACTCCGAGCGCACGGTCGCGATCAACCGGGTGGCGATCATCGAGTTGCCGCCGACCTCGAAGAAGTTGTCGTGCACCCCGACGAAGCGGTCCAGCACATCGGCCCAGATGCCGGCGATCTTGTATTCGGTCTTGTTGCGGGGGGCGTCGGACACGGTCGGCTCCTTGGGGCTGGGTGCGCGCGAACGCAGGTTCTCGTAGTCGATCTTGGAATGTCGAGTGAGCGGGATCTGCTCGATACCGACGATGCGTTCGGGCACCATGTGGCTCGGCAGCGCGCGGGCGGCGTGCTCGGTGAGCCGGGCATCATCGATCTCGTCCGCGACGCAGAAGGCGATCAGTTGCTCCTGCTCGTACATCACCACGGCCGCCCGGACCGCCGGATGCCCGGCCAGCACGGCCTCGATCTCGCCCAGTTCGACCCGGCGGCCGCGGATCTTGACCTGCCGGTCGACCCGGCCGGCGAACAGCAGGCTGCCATCGGCCCGTTCCCGGCACAGGTCACCGGTCCGGTACATCCGCGTGCCCGTGCCGCTGAACGGATCGGGCAGGAAGCGATCGGCGGTATGGCCGGGCCGGTTGACGTAGCCACGGGTCACGCCGTCACCGGCGATGTAGAGCTCACCGATCGCCCCCGGCAGCACCGGCCGCAGCCGTTCGTCGAGCAGGTAGGTCCGCACGTGCGGATACGGCTGGCCGATGGATACCGCGCCGGCGTCGGTCGGAACCTGCCACCGGGTCGCGGCGATGGTCGTCTCGGTCAGCCCGTACTCGTTGAAGAACCGTCGTACCCGGCCGGCGATGTCGGCCAGCTGCGCCGGCCGGGCCTGTTCGCCGCCGGTCAGGGCGACGACGTCGGCGGAGTCGAAACCGGCTTCGAACAGAAGCTGCCAGTGCGACGGCGACACCTGCAGGTGGGTGACGCCGTGGTCCAGCAGCTTCAACTGGGCCGGGTGGTCGACGGCCTCGGAGTCGGTGGCGACGAGCACCCGGCCGCCGGTGGACAGCGGCAGGAACAGCTCGACGCAGGAGATGTCGAAGGTGAACGCGGCCAACGCCAGCCACTGCCCGTCCTCGTCGAAATCGAGGTTGACCCGGGCCGCCTCGATCATCGCGGCCAGGTTGCGGTGCTCGACCTGGACGCCCTTGGGCCGGCCGGTGGAGCCGGAGGTGAACATGACATAGGCCAGCGCGGCCGGGTCGGTGTGCCCGGTCGCCGGGAGCGCCGGTTTACCGCCGCCGATCGCGCCGTCGAGCAGGTCCCGGTCGACGATCACCGTGGCGCCGGCGTCCTCGAGCATGGCCGCCCGACGAGCCGGCACCTCGCGCGGGTCGAGCGGCAGATAGGCCGCCCCGGCGAACCAGACGCCGAGCACCGCGATCACGAAGTCGCTACCGCGCTCGAGCGAGATTCCTACGACATCCTCGGCCCGAACGCCGCGCTGGCCCAAGGTGTGCGCCAGCCGCCGGGCCCGCCGCTCCAGCTGGCCGTAGCTGATGCTCGCGCCGCCGGACTCGACCGCGATCCGGGTCGGGTCCTGCCCGGCGATGGCTGCGATCTGGTCCGGTACCGCGATCCGCTCCGCGGCCGCCGGGGCGCGCCGCTCGGCGAGCGGGCCGCCCAGGTTGAGCTCACGCACCGGCGACTCCGGATCGGCGGTCGCCGCCTCCAGCAGGCTGATCAGGTTGGCCGCCATCCGGTGCACGGTCGAGGCGTCGAACAGCGCGGTCGCATATTCGATGAAGCCCTGAGCACTGCCGTCGGCATCGCGCTGGATCACCAGGGTCAGATCGGTGCGGGCGATCGGCCAGGCCGCCAGGGCCGATCGCATGTCGGCCGGATCGGTGGCGACTCCGGTCCGGCCTTCCTCGTGGAAGTTGAACATGGTCTGGTACAGCGGCGTGCGGGACGGATCGCGCTGGCCGCCGAGCTCCTCGACCACGGCATCGAAGGGGACCTGCTGATGCCGGAACGCCTTGTGCACCACGTCGCGGACGGCCTCGAGCCCGATGCCGAAACCGCGCTCCGGGTGCACCGGGCAGCGCAGGATCACCGTGTTCAACATGGCGCCGACGACCTCGTGGGTCTCCGGCCGGACCCGGCCGGTCACTGACGAACCGATCGGGATGTCGACCCCGGCGCCATAGCGTTCGAGCAGGACCGCCCACCCGCCCAACAGAGCCACGAACAGGCTGGCATCGTGCTGCTGGGCCAGCCGCGCGACCCGGGCCATCAGCTCTCGGCCCAGGGTGAACGTCACGGTCGCGCCGGCGATCGAACGCCGGGCCGGTCGTTCCCGATCGGTCGGCAGTTCGATGGTCGGCAGCTGGGCGAGGTTCGTCCGCCAGTACCCCAGATCGGCCGGATCGATGCCCTGGCGCTGCTGCCAGACGGCGTAGTCGACGAACTGGATCGCCGGTTCGGACAGCACGACGCCGGCCCGCAACGCCTCGATGTCGTGGGCGAGCACGGCCGAGGACCAGCCGTCGCAGGCGATGTGGTGGATGACCAGCACCAGCAGGTGATCCTGGCCCGGCGTCCGGAACAACGCGGCCCGCCAGACCGGTCCGTGTTCGAGGTCGAAGCCCCGGCCGAGCAGTTCGGTCAGGTCCACCGGCGCGTCGATGATCTGGGCGAACACGCCGGCCTCGGAGTCGATGACGGCTCGGGGCTCGTCATCTACGGTGACGTAACGGGTGCGCAGGACCTGATGCCGGCGGCCCAGCGCGGCCAGCAGCTCGTCGACCTCGCCGGCGGTGGTGGTCTCGGGCAGCCGGATCAGGATGGGCGCGTTGAGTTCGGCGCTGCCGGCCTCCAGGCGATCCATCAACCAGAACTGGCGCTGGGTCCGGGACAACGGCAGCACGCCGGTGCGGGGGACCACCGGGATCGGCGCGGTCTCGACCGCGTGGCTCAGCAGTTCGGCCTGGGCCTCGACGGTGGTGCTGGTGAACAGGGCCAGCAGCGAGACGTCACCCAGGCGGCTGGCCAGTTCGGCCAGCTGGAGTGATGAGCCGCCGAGCCGGAAGAAGTCGTCGTGGGCGCCGATCCGGTCGATGCCGAGCAGGTCGGTCCACGCGCGGGCGACCTCCTGCTCGGCGATGCTGCGCGGGGCGACGTAGGCCTCGACCAGCGGGGCCGGCTCCGGCAACTTCGACCGATCGAGTTTTCCACTGCTGCCCAGGGGAATCCGGTCGATCGCGATGATCTGGGACGGCACCAGGCTGGCCGGCAGGACCTGGGCCAGGTCGTGCCGGCTCGGCAGCAGGCCGACCACGTAACAGACCAGCCGATCCCGGAACACCCGAACCGCGCACGCGATCACGCCGGGTTGCTCGGCGATCACCGCCTCGACCTCGGCCGGTTCGATCCGGATGCCGTTGAGCTTCACCTGATCGTCCAACCGGCCCAGATACTCCAGGGCGCCGTCGGTGTTCCAGCGGACCAGGTCGCCGGTGCGGTAGAGCCGGCTGCCGTCCGGGCCGAACGCGTCCGGCACGAAGCGCTGTGCGGTCTGCCGCGCCTGGCCGTGATAGCCCAGCGCGACACCGACCCCGCCGATGTGTAGCTCACCGGGTACGCCCCGCGGTGCCGGCCGGCCCCGGGTGTCGAGCACGATCACCCGAAGTCCGGGCAACGGCCGGCCGATCGGTACGGCCCCGGTCAGCTGGGTCGGCTCGAACCGCCAGGCGGTGGCGTCGATCGAGCATTCCGTCGGCCCGTAGGTGTTCCAGATCT
>CAZZZW010000248.1:0-6600 GCA_964658795.1 Phormidium nigroviride PCC 7112 | reverse complement strand
CGTTCCTGAGGTCGTTCTCGGTGCGATTCATTGCATCGTCCTGTCTGGAGTAAAGGTGGGAGTGATGCGCAGGCTGGCCAGCCCGCGCGAGATGGAGCTGCGGACAGTGCCTGGCCGGCAATTCAGGGCGGCGGCGATGTCCTCGTCGCTGAGGTCCTCGTAATAGCGCAGCACGATCGCTGCCCGCTGCCGTTTCGGCAGCTTGGCCAGGGCGTCGAGCAGGACAGCTCGTTCGGCATGGCTGTCAGCTGGACCGGGGTCCGAGGTTCCGAGTCGTCTGGCCCGGATGTCGGCCAGCCGCCCGATTTCTGGATGGGGCACCGTACGGGCGCGGCGTCGTGTCCAGCTGATGAACTCGTTCACCAGCATCCGTCTCACGTAGGCGTGGGCGTCCTCGGCAGCGGATACCTGGTGCCAGCGTTCAAAGGCCCGGCCCAGAACATCCGTGACGAGATCTGCGGCCAACACCGTGTCACCGCACAGCACGACGGCGAATCGGAACAGACGCATCCTGGACTCGATCACGTACTGCTCGAACCGCATCTGGCCAGGTGGGGCTAGCGAACCGGGATAGGGCATGTGGACCTCCTTATCGACACCCACAGACGCGCCAGCAGCGTGCTCTGTTGCAGTTGCCCACAAATTGGGTCTGCCTCCGCATCGCTCGAACGCCGGAACCAGCCCGACGGCCCTACCTCGAAGCTCGTTCTTCTGGATATTTCCAGCGCTAGCGAGCTTGGTCGGAGATGGTGGCACAGTCGAATCGAATTCTGCGGCAGCCGCTTGCTGGGTAACGGTCGGACTGCCCGAGGTGATCGCCGAACCAGGTCACCCGGCTGCCGGCCCGGCTGGCGGTCCTCTTGTCAGACGATCGGCGCGCAGATAGTCTGCACACAGACTAAAGTGTCGGCGAGAGGATCGAACCATGTGGACCACGCAGTACGAACAGCAGATCGAGGCTCCGGCAGCGGCCATCTGGGCCGCACTGCGAGACCTGCACTCAGGGGTGGCGACCGGGCCGAACAGCGATTCTTTTGCGCTGCACGGGCCATTCGCAATCGGCACCGAACTGAGCGTGACGCCGCAGGGGCAGGACACCTTCCGGTCGGTGATCGTGGAAATGGTCGAGAACGAGGTCTACGCCGACCGGACCAGCTACGAAGGCCTGACTCTGCTGTTCCGGCACCGGCTGGTCCCGTCCGGCGCCGGCACCCTGGTCAGTCACGAGCTGGAGATCGACGGTCCCGCCGCTGCCCAGGTGGGCCCGGAGCTGGGCCCGCAGATCAGTGGCGACTTTCCGCTGGCGATGGCCGAACTGGCCGCGGCGGCCGTGGCGCGAACGGCTAGCGTCAATTAGGTGACCCGCTTCGCCGACGGCCCGGCCGATAGCCCCGGATTCCTGCTCTGGCGGGTGACGCTGTCCTGGCAACGGGCGATGGCCGCCGCGCTGGCCCCGGTCGAGCTGACCCACGTGCAGTTCGTGCTGCTAGCCTGCACCTGGTGGCTCAACGAGGCCGGCGAGTCGCCCAACCAGCTGGCCGTGGCGACCCAGGCCGGTACTGACGTCAAGATGACCTCGCAGGTGCTGCGCAAGCTCGAGGAGCGGGGCCTGGTCGAACGCAAGGTCGACGCGGCCGACACCCGGGCCAAGACGCTGCAGGTGACCCGATCCGGTTCCGCCTTGGCCCGTAAGGCGATTGCCCTGGTCGAGGAGGCCGACGCCGAATTCTTCGGCAGCCAGGCCGGTTGGCTGACCCGGGCCCTGGCCCGGCTGGCGACGGCGTCGGGCCAGCCCGCGACGGTCAGAGAAAGCTGATCTCGCTCTGCTTGTTGATGAACGTGGCTGGATCGCCGACGATCGGGACGGGGTCGGCGCCGAGTACCTTGTCCAGCAACTCGGCATAGACCGAGCGGAAGTCGGTGGTCACCTTCAGGTCGCCGTCGTTCAGATCGGTGAGTGACGGCTGCTCGCCGTAATAGCCGCCCTTGACCCGGGGGCCGGCCACGAACATCGGGCCGGCCGTGCCGTGGTCGGTGCCCTGCGACGCGTTGGCCTGGACCCGCCGGCCGAACTCGGAGTACATCACCAGCGTGACGTCCCGGCCCCGGTCGGTGCCGCCGAGCCTGGTCAGGAAGTCCGAGACGGCCTTGTCCACCAAGGCCAATTGGTTCTTCTGGGCGTCCTTCTCATCGGCGTGGGTGTCGAAGCCGCCCTGGCTCACCGAGTAGACCCTGGTCGGCACCCCGGCCCCGATACACCGGGCGACCACGTTCAGCTGGTCGGCCAGGCTGCCCTGACCGCCACCGGAACCGGCCGCCGATTGCTGGTCGGTCTGCTCGTCCGGTGCGTTCGGATCCAGCACCTTGGCAAACGCGGTGTCGACCTGATGATCGGCCGAGAAGCTGGCGCAGACCAGCGCGCGGGACGGTGAATCCGTCGGGTCGGACTGGGACATCGCCATCAGTGCGGTGGTCAGCTGCTTGGGCGCGGTACGTTGCTTGCCCAGGGGCAACGCGGCCGCAGCGGCCTTGGCACCGAGGGCCAGTGGCGGCAACACCGCGCCGATGTTCACCGCTCGCAGCGGATCGTCGCCGGTCGTGTCCAGCCAGCGGCCGATCCAGCCGGTGTTCACCGGGGCCTGCGGGGCGGCGGTCTGCCAGATGTCCATGCTGCGGAAGTGGCTGTGATCCGGTTCCGGGTAGCCGACGCCGCGGACGATCGCGAGCTGTTTGTCCTGCCAGAGCTTGGCGAAACCGGCCATCGCCGGGTTGAGGCCGTACTGGCAGTCCAGCTTCTGCACCTCGTCCGGACGGTAGGCCAGCTCCGGGCGGGCGTCATGGTAGGCAGAATCGGCATATGGAACAAGGGTGTTGAGACCGTCGTTGCCGCCGTACAGGGTGAGCACGACCAGCACCTGTTCACCCGACGGTAGTGGGTTCTCGGCCGCCGACTTCATCAGGTGCTGCCAGCTGACCGTGCTGGCTCCGGCAGCGATCGCCACCGCACCGGCGCCACCGGAGGCGATCAGGAAGTTTCGTCGAGTGAGCGTGGGCATCGGATTCTTCCTTCAGTGCACGAGGTATTCGGGCGAGTTGAGGGCAACCGCGACCAGCCGGGCTGGACTGCTGACCAGCGGTTGCAGGGCCTTGGCCGTCCGATCGGAGAAGTTCCCGATGCCGAGCAGGTAGGCCGTGGCATCGATCCGCTGGGCGGCGGATGCGCTGGAAACAAAGGAGATATCCCCGGCCGTGACCAGTGCGCCGGCGGCCCGGGTCCGCAGGTCGACCGCGGCGGTGGACAGCCAGGCGTGACCGGACGGCCAGCCGCTGACATTGGGCGGATAGAGCGGAAGCTGCCCGAGCTGGCGTAACGCGGCGGCGAACTTCTTGACCGTGTCGGCGGTCGGCTTGACCTTGAGCGCGCGGGCGGCACCGATCAACCACTCCACCGGACCGACCACGATGCTGTTGGTCGCATGGGCAAAACTGGCATCGGTGTAGATCGCGGTGAACATCGCCTTCAGGTCCCGGCCGGGTCCGTAGGCGCTGACCAACCGGGCCACGGTGGCGTTGTCCGGTGCCGTGTCCGACACCAGCTGGCCGTACCACCGCGAGCAGACGTGCTCGGCCGAAGCCGGCCGGGCCAAGACCGCATCACAGAAGCCGGCCTGATCCAGGTTGCCGGTCACCCCCAGCACCGTCTTGCTGGTCTGGTCGTGCAACCTGCTTTGCAATGAGGCCGAAACCTGATCGGTGTCGATCCGCCAGCCGGTCAGCGCCCGGGCACCTTCGCGCACGTCGGTCTCGGTGTAGCCATCGCCGTGCCCGATGGCGAACAGCTCCATGAACTCCCGGGACAAGTTCTCGTTGGCACCCTTGACCGTGTTCTTCTGGCCATCCAGCCAATACAGCATGGCCGGATCGACCAGGATGGCCTGGGCCAGCGTGCGGAAGTCGCCGGTACCGTGCGTCCGCAACGTCTCGTTCTGGTGGGCCATCGCCGGGGCGGACCGAACCTTGGTTGCCGCGGTGGCGAAGTGGTTGTGCCAGCCGAACGTGATCCGTTCGGTGAACGGGTGCTCGACCGCGATCATCCGGCCGATCCACCAACCGGCGAGTTGCTGCAGTTGGGCCCGGCGCTGCTGGTTCTGCTTCACCTTGTCCAGGTGGGCCGCGTCCTTGCCCAGGGGCGTGATCAGCTCGAAGGTCGGCACCGGGGTGGTCGTCGCGCCCGGGTCCGGAGCAGTGCCGAACAGGCTCTGCACGTACGTCTCGGGACCGGACCGGACGACTGCATCGATGGCGGGCCCGGTGGCGCCGAATCCGGTGCGGCGGACCAGCCGGGCGGCCGCCATCCAGGCCGGCGACTGTGTGCTCATGCGGCCAGCCTCGTCGGCCGATGTTCGAGTCAGGTTCGAGCGCGGTTGGCGTCCCGTGCGACCTCGTCGGTCAGGTGGTCCAGCAACTGTTGCCAGCCAAATTCCAGGCCCGCCACGGCCGGCGCCGCGCCGGGCTCGATCCCACTGACCGCGATGCTCAGCCGCAGGCCGGTGCCGGCCCCCCGACCGGTCAGGGAGACCTCATGGCGGGCCTGGAACAGTGTTGCGCCGCCGGCGTCGATCGGTGCCAAGTCGAAGGCGATTTCGCGCGGCCTGACCAGGGTGATGAACCGGCCGGTGGCCACGTGCCGGGCCCCGTCACCCTCGGCCAGCACGATCCGCAACGGACCGTCCGGGACCGCGCGCACCACGCACTCGGCGACTGCAAAGTGCTCGGGGCGCCACCATCGTCGAACCGCGGCCGCGGTGGTCCACGAACGCCAGACCCGGGCCGGACTCGCGGGCAGGTAACGGGCGAAGGCCAAGGTCCGGTCGGGGCCGGCGACCGGCTCGGCCTCGATCGCGCGCTGGTACTGCTCCAGCAACCCTTCGGACGGGTGGTCGTCGGAGAATCGTCCGACTTCTGCATGTAGTTCGCGCAACGCGCTGCGCTGCAGGGCGTAGATGCGACGCTGGCCCAGTGGGCGCATCAGCACCAGGCCGGCTCGTTCCAGGGCCTGCAGGTGCTTGGTGACCTGGGGCTGCCGAAGGTCGAGGCGGTCGGCGATCTCGCCGACCGCCCGAGGTCCGTCGGCCAGCAGCTCGACGATCCTCAGTCGATTGGGCTCAGCCAGCGCGGCCAACACCCGGACGTCCATGGTGCCAAAGTATCCCTTGACAAATATATTCCTGATGAAGAATATTTAGGGCCATGGACCACACCCGAGATGCTCATCAAGAAATGACTATCGAACGCACCTACCCGGTGCCACCCAGCCGGGTCTGGGAGCTCTGGACGACGGCCGCCGGCATCGAGGCCTGGTGGGCGCCCGACGGCTTTCGCACCGAGGTCAGCCGGCTCGACCTGCGACCGGGCGGCGACCTCGTCTACGTCATGACCGCCGTCGGTCCCGACCAGGTCGCCTTCATGAACCAGGCCGGACTGCCGTTGGCCACCGAATCACGCAAGACCTTCACCGAGGTCGATGAGCCGAGCCGCCTCGGGTACCACTCGTTGATCGACTTCGTGCCCGACCACGAGCCCTACCAGCACCTGACCGTGGTCGAGCTCCAGCCGGTCGAGGTGGGCACCAAGGTCGTCATGACGATCGCAGCCATGCACGACGAGGTCTGGACCGAACGCCTGGTGGCCGGACGCACCAACGAACTCGACAACCTGGGGCGCCTCGTCGAGCAGGGCTGACGTCGCCGACCCGCCGAGCCCGTGCCTACGCTGAGGCCATGTCGATCAGTAAAGGTGACCAGGTCAGTTGGAACACCTCGCAGGGCCGCACCCACGGCAAGGCGGTGGAGAAGCGGGTCTCGGAGTTCACCTTCGACGGGCAGAAGTTCAAGGCGAGCGCCGATGAGCCGTACTGGTTGGTGGAGTCGGACAAGACCGGAGCCAAGGCGGCCCACAAAGAGAGCTCGCTGACCAAGCGTTAGTCGCGGTTACGCTTACCGGCTCGGGGTATCCAGTACCAGAGGGCCCCGGCCGCGCCCAGCCCGATCACGCCGTTCACGCTGACCCCGGCCGCCAGCGTGAACGCCCCGGTCACCGCCGACAGCAGCACCGGGCCACCGCAGTTGCCGACGTCGGACAGTTGTCGCCAGACGCCGAGGAACACCGGCCGTCCGACCGCGGGCGCGTGGTCGGCGCCCATCGTCATGACCATGCCCGCCCCGATGCCGTTGCCGAAGCCGAGCAGCATCGAGGCCAGCATCAGCGTCACGAAGCCGTGCGTGAGTGGCACCAGCAACAGGGCGAGGCCCATCATGATCATCGACGGGACGGCCACCCAGCGCCGGCCCTTGCGGTCCATCACCTTGCCGGCCGGGTAGAAGGTGGCCATGTCGATCGCCCCAGCCAGGCCGTAGAGCAACGAGGTGGCCGAGGCCGACATGCCCAGATGCTCGGACCAGAGCGGGATCACGACCTGGCGCGAGGCCCGGATCGCCGAGACGAGCATGATCGCCAAGCCCAGGGTGAGATAGACCCGCCGGTACCGGCGCAGGATCTGGCCCAGGCTGACCGAGGAGTGCGGCAAACCCTCGTGGTGGC
>CAZZZW010000247.1:0-6602 GCA_964658795.1 Phormidium nigroviride PCC 7112 | reverse complement strand
CTGCGGTCATGGGTCGTGGGACGCAGCCGCAGCCGTACAGCCGGCGATCGAGAGCGTCGCCGCCCCGGGACATCGCGCCGCCGAACACGCGATCACCGACCGCGAAGCCGGCCACGCCAGCGCCGACCTGATCCACCACCCCGGCGTAGTCGGTCCCGAACCCGGACGGCAGGCTCAGCCCGAACCGGGCGGCCGTGTCGGCATCGGAGGTCATGAACCAATCCATCGGGTTCAGCCCGGCTGCGGTGACCCGCACCAGCAGTTGCCCCGGGCCGGCCGACGGAACCGGCACCTCCCGAAGCTGTGGCAGCTCCGGACCCCCGAAGGAGTCGAGCTGCGCAGCCCGGCTGATGGGTTCAGATGCGGGGACGTGCTGTTCGTACATACGGACGTCGACGCCGAGCCGTCCATGCGCGCGATCGCCCGCGAGGCCGGCGTCGGCATCGGCATCCTGTACCGCCACTTCCCCCACCCGGAAATCCCCTTCGCGACCAAGAACGGCATGCTCGACACGCTGCTCGCGATGATCGAGTCGGGCGAGATCGCGCACGCCGAGACCCAGGCCGAGCTGCTCGGCGCCATCGACACCTTGCTCAACGCCGGCCGCGCCACCGGTGCACTGCGGGCCGACGTCGCCGCCGAAGACATTGCCGCCAGCCTCATCGGCATCTTCGCCGTGTCCCCTGGACCCGAACACGCGGCTCGGGCTGGTCGCCAGCTGAGCATCTTGATGGACGGTCTCAGGCCGACGCCTTCGGCCGACCGCCTCACCGGTTGAGGGTGTAGGTCAGCACCACTGCGCCGTTGCCGATCTCAGTCACCGCGGTCAGGTCCATCGGTGTTGCGGCAAGGCCTTCCAACACTGATTCGCCGGCGCCGGCAACGAACGGCGAGACGCTCAGGTGTAGCTCGTCCAGCAGACCGGCCGCCACCAGGTCCCGGCTGAAGGAACCGTTGCCGTACTTGACCAATGTGCCGTCACCGGATTGCTTGAGCTCGGCGACGGCGTCCATCGCGTCACCCGGCAGCACCTCTGCGTTCCAGGTCGTTTCGGTGACCGTCCGTGAGGCGACCCACTTCGGCAGCGAGTTGAGCTTGTCGGCGAGGTCGCCGGACATGGTCGGCCAGGTGGCGGCGAAACCCTGATAGGTCGCGCGGCCGAGCACGAGACCGGCCGCGTCTTCGAGCAGTCGAAGCTGATAGGCGAAGTGGTTGGCGTTGGGGATGACCTTCATCTGCTTGGCCCAGAAGGCGTCACCGGTGAAGCGGCCGTCGATGGACAGGTGATCGTATTCGACTAGTTTTCGCATGCCCGAACTGAATCACGCAGCTGGTCGGCCGGTCTTGTATCGAACCGAAACCGGCCCCGGCCGGCCCGCGCGGCTCGGCCTCAGAGCGCGAGGAATTGGCGGCCCGACCTCAACTCACCCGGGGTGTGACCGGTCGCCCATCGCATCGCCCGGGCCAGTTGCGGCTGGTCGTAGTAGCCGCAGTCGAGGATGACATCGGCGATGGAGCTTCCGCGACTGAGGAGCCGGGCTGCCCGCTGGGCTTGTTCGATGCGGTCGAGCTTGCGTCGGGAGATTCCGACGGCGCGGCGGAACCGGAGTTGCGCGGTTCGGTCGGACATGGCGCGTGGCCGATCGCCGTGGCGAAGGTCGTCGACGACTGGATCGAAGAACAACAAGCCCGCGCGGACAAGGCGATTCACGAACACGTCGACATTTTGCTCGGTCGGCAGTTCCCAGTCGGTGTTATCTAGTTGGACCCGGTTTCCCGACGGGGTCGGCAGCAAGGCGTCGTTCAGATTCGCCAGGCCAGACGGCGGGAAGAGCGGCAGGTAGGCCCCGAGTTGCAGCTCGACCCCGAAGAACTCCCAGCCTGCGGGACAGGTCAATTCGGTTGCTTCGGTCTCTGGCCCGCGCAGGTACACCGAGGTCTGTTTACCGTTACGGGCAAAGGCGATCATGGACGATCCCTTGACCGCCGAGGTGAAGCTGGTCGGCGCGTCGCACCGGGCCGACCAGACCCGCTGCACCAGCGGCAACTCGCCGGCGACCTCGTCAAAACACAGCCCCATGGCGGGAGTCTAGCGATCGCTCGGTGTCGAGTCCGGCGGTGATCAATCCCAGCGACTGGGCCTGCAAAGGACAGTCTCGATGTGCCGGCTGCCGAGCGTCGGGTCAGCTGGTACGGAATGCGCGGACCGCCTCGCCCACCAGTTCGATCGATTCGACCGTGATGGGATCAAGGACGAGTTGGACGTGGGCCGCACCGGCCTCGGTCAGCGCGCGCAGGTGCGAGGCGAGACCCGCCAACAGGACCGGATTGATGGTGCGGTCGTTGTAGGTCTCGCCCATCAGCCGTCCGGCGCCGCCGGGCAGCTGGACCAGCACCGCCGCGGTCGCGGCCACCTCAGCGGGTGCTCGTCCGGCCGCCGCGGCGGCGTGCTCGACCCGGCCGCGCACCTCGGCGAATCCGTCGGCGTGGTTTCCGTAGTCGCTCCACCAGACGTTCCAGGCATCGACGTGCGGAAGGCCGATTCGCAGCATCCGCGGGCCGACCGAACCGAGCATCAGCGGTGGACCGCCGGGTCGGACCGGCCGGGGGTCCAGGACACAGTCGGTGATGTCGTAGTACGTGCCGTGAAAGTCGCTGCGGCCGGTCCGGAGGAGTTCACGGATGATGGTGAACGCCTCCTCGAACCGCGAGATCCGGCGGTCGTAGGGAAAGCCGAACGCGGTGTATTCGCGCTGGTTCCAGCCGGCACCGAGGCCGAGGACGAGCCGGCCACCGGAGATCGCGTCCACGGTGGCGGCGAACTTGGCCAGCATGGCCGGTGCGTGAAAGCTGGTCGATGCGACCAGGGGTCCGAGCGTGACCCGTTCGGTCACGGCGGCCAGCGCCGCCAGCGCGGTCCATACCTCCCACGGCCCGCGCACCTGCCCGTCCGGGAGGTCATAGAGCAGGTGATCGCCCAGCCAGATCGAGTCGAATCCCACCCGCTCGGCGGTCTGTGCCATCGTGATCAGCTCCGGCCACGGCACCGCCCGTTCGACCTCGGGCAGTTGGACTCCGATCAGCAACGGCGGTAGCGGATGTGGGTCGACAGCGGCGAGTGCAGCACCTCGACCGGTTCGAAGCCGAAGGTCTCCACACCGTCGAACATCCGCTCGCCCTGACCGAGCAGGACCGGTGCGATGTCGAGGGTGAGTTCGTCGATCACGCCGGCGTCGAGGGCCTGCCGAACCGTCGCGGCGCCGCCGGCGATGTCGATGCCCCGCTCCCCTGCCGCCTGGTGGGCCGCGGCATAGGCGGCGTCGAATCCGTCGGTGACGAAGTAGAACGTGGTGCCGCCCTGCAGCTCGATCGGGTCGTGGGCGTAGTGGGTGAGGACGAATACCGGTGCGTGATAAGGCGGTTCGTCACCCCACCAGCCCTTCCAGTCGTCGGTCCAGTCGCCGCGGCTCGGGGCGAACATGTTGCGACCCATCACGTAGGCACCGCGCGGCCGCATCAGCCAGTCGGTGGCGGTCTTGTCGGCGTCGGTGGCACGAGGGTCGCCGATATGCCAGCGGTGCACCTCGATGCCCCGCTCACCAAGGCCGTTCTCGAGGCTCTGATTCGGACCGGCGACGAACCCGTCCAACGAGATCGACATGTGGCAGGTGGTGTCCGACACCGCGAACCTCCTCATCAGCGTTGGTAAAACATTCCGAGCGGAAGGTATCAGGATCGGACGAACGCCCGGCCCGATGCGTCTCTTGACGAGCAGTCACCGACAATGCCGACCGCACTAGGATAGTCGTCGTGTCCGACTCCGCGCTGCCCCTCTCGTCCCCGTCGGCCGAGGGCGTGGACGCCCGCGGGATCCTCGCGCTGATCGATGCGCTGGAGGCGCGTCCGGATGTCGAGCCGCACGGTCTGACGATCGTCCGGCACGGCCGGGAGATCGCGTCCGGTCATTGGCGCCCGTACCGGCGGGACGCGCCCCGGCTGCTGTACTCGCTGAGCAAGAGCTTCACCTCGACCGCGGTGGGTTTTGCCGTCGCCGAGGGTCTGCTCGGCCTCGACGATCTGGTGATCGACCACTTTCCGGAGTACGCCGACGATGCGGCCGACGACCGGGTGCGGTCGTGGCGAGTGCGGCATCTGCTGATGATGGGCACCGGTCACACCTCCGACACCCAGGACCGGATCTTCGGCCGGGGCGAGGATCCGGTGCGGCTCTTCCTGCGACTGGCGCCCGAACGCGAACCGGGCACGTGGTTCTGCTACAACCAGGGCTGTACCCATACCGTCGCCGCGATCGTGCAGCGACGGGCCGGGTGCACGCTGCCGGAATACCTGCAGCCGCGGCTGTTCGACATCGTCGGCGGCGGCTCGGTGACCTGGCTGGAGGAGCCGGCGGGACGGTCGCTCGGATACAGCGGATTGCACGCCACGCATGACGATGTCGTCCGGCTCGGGCAGCTGTATCTGCAGCGTGGGCAATGGGGTTCTTCGTCGGTGCTGCCCTCGACCTGGGTCGACCTGGCCACGTCGGGGCAGATTGCGACGGCGCCGCCCGAGACCAACCCCGACTGGGCGCAGGGGTACGGCTTTCAGTTCTGGATGGCGCGGCACGGCTACCGCGGCGATGGCGCGTACGGGCAATTCTGCATCGTGCTGCCCGAGCAGGACGCGGTCGTGGTCATCACGTCGGCGACGCCGTCGATGCAGGCCGTTGTCGATGACGTGTACACGCATCTGTTGCCGGCCTTCGATGGTTCGTCGTCTCCCTCTGATGCTGCTGCGCTGGTGACCCGGCTCGCCAATGTGGCGTTGCCGCTACCTGCGGGTGCTCCCTCGCCTTCCGATGTTGCCCTGTGGGATGGGCTTTCGTTCGTGCCGGTGGCCGGCGAGTGTGCGGCCCAACCGTCGCTGACCGCGGTTCGGGTTTCTCGTTCTGACTCCGGGCAGTCGTGGCAGCTGACGCTCATCGAAGGTGACGTGTCGTTCGCGGTCGAACTGCGGTCCTGCTGGGTGCCCGAGGTCGCGGTCGTCTCACCGGCAGCAGATGAGGTTCCGATCGCCGCGGCCGGCGCCTTCGGTGATGACGGCGGGCTGCGAGTCGAGATCCGATTTCTGGACACTCCACACACGTTGGTACTGGCGCTGGATCCCACCGCGCAGACGTTCGACGCTGCGTGGCCGACCACTCCCCTGCACGAACCACCCCTGCACAAACTCCACGCCCCGCGCTAGGTGTCGTATCGGCTCAGTCCCTGGCCCTGAACTGCCGAGAGACAGACCCTGTCTGAAGCGACCCCTACACGTAGATTTCTAGTGCTGAAGGCACAATTCGCGTCTATCTCGAATCTGCCGGCAGCACCGAGTACAGACGACTCAACGCAACGAGCTACTCGGCGATCAGCAATGCGGTCAACGGCCAGCACGTGCGATACGACAGCAGGACCCGTCACCACAGCTAGTTGCTAGTGGTCCCGGATTCGTCGCTGTGACGGTTCGGGTGCACGGCATCTTCGGCCAACTCAACCCGGCCAAGCCCAACGACGGAGGTCACCAACAGCAGTAGCAGGACGGCCAGGAGTGCCCCACCGAGTGGACCGCGTCGAAGGTGCTCGTCGTACACGACTACGCCGATGGCCACGCTGAGCAACGGATCAACCGTGGAGATGGCGGGCAGGCTGGCCGTGAGCGGTCCGGCGCGGAAGGCTAACTGCGTCAAGAACAACCCGAGCACGCCCAGCCCAACAACGACGTACAGCTGCCACGAAGTCAGCACCGCGACCGGCCCGTGCTGGCTCAGAACGTTCGTCGTCGATTTGATCAACGCCGCGGTCGTCGCGTAGACGGCCCCGACCGCGACGCCTATGAGTGCTGCGCGGCCGGCTGGTGGCACCCGTCGCCGCGCGATCATCAGGCACGCCACCGCGGTGACCACTCCTACGATGGCGGCAATCGCGGCCGGCACCCGATCGGCGGCCGCTGGCTGCTGCGCTCCCGAGACCGAGCCCGACAGGACCAAGAACCCGACGAGGCAGGCGGACAGCGTCAGCGCCCAAGCTGTTTCTGCCCGCGTAATGCGGGTCGATCCCCGGTGGCGTAGCAACAGCGCGAACAGCAATCCGCTGACCAGCAGCGGCTGAACCACCGTCAAACCTCCGAAGTGCAAGGCGGTGACCTGTAATCCCAGCCCCACCACGTCGGCCAGAATCCCAGCCAGCCAAAGCGGGTGCTTCACCGTCCGGGCCACCGCCACGACATCCTCACCGGACAAGGGCTCGGGTGCCCCGTCGTCGGCCGAGGCACTCGCCTTCTTCAAGGTCGTCGAGACCGCGAAGAAGAAGGCTGCAGCCAGGCTCAAGCCGACGACGGCCCAGTCGATCATTCGCTCACAGTAAGGTCCCGCCGACACGAGCATCGGGTGCCGCTCAGGAATCGCTGGCCGCGCCGTTTTCAGCAGGCGAACCGTGCCCTAGCCTCGACGCCGAAGCCGTCCAGCGTCAAGGTGAGGAGCAGCCCCGGTGAACGACTCTCCCAACCGCAAAGGCGGACCCGAGCTGGGGCAAGCGTCTGAGCTGCTGCAAACCGCGCTG
>CAZZZW010000246.1:0-6644 GCA_964658795.1 Phormidium nigroviride PCC 7112 | reverse complement strand
CTGACAGCCGCTCCCGCTACCAGCCCGTTCCGCATTGTGCGGCCCGAGGTGGGGCTGCTACGCAGCCGAGTAACCCACTTCGGGCCGCACAATGCCACTTCACCACCGCGAGCTAGCGCCGGGTCGTGAGCAACGCCTGGCCACGACGTTGATGCCGCAATTCTCTGAGGGGATGTAGATGAGGCCCGTGCCGATCAATGCCGACGCCGAGGAACCGGACTTCGAGGACGTCGATGACGTGGTGACCCGCTTCGCCGACCGCGGCTATCTGGCCGACCAGCGATTGGCCACGACGGTCTTCCTGTTGTCAAGACTGGGCAAACCTGTCCTGCTCGAGGGGCCGGCCGGCGTCGGCAAGACCCAGCTGGCCAAATCCCTGGCTGACGTGACCGGCCGCAAGCTGCTCCGGCTGCAGTGCTACGAGGGTCAGGACGAAACCACCGCACTGTATGAATGGGACTACGGCAAGCAGCTGCTCTACACCCAGATCCTGCGGGAGAAGATCGGTCAGCTCGTCGAGGACACCACCTCGTTGAGCGAGGCCATCGACCGGATCGCGGCCGAGGACAGCGTGTTCTTCTCCGAGCGCTTTCTCGCCCCCCGGCCGCTGTTGGAGGCCATCACCTCCGACGAACCCGTGGTGCTGCTGATCGACGAGGTCGACCGGGCCGACGAGGCGCTCGAGGCGGTCCTGCTGGAGATGCTGGCCGAGTTCCAGGTCTCGGTGCCCGAGATCGGCACGTTCAAGGCCAAGCACCAACCCTACGTCGTGCTGACCTCGAACAACACCCGCGACCTGTCGGCTGCCCTCAAGCGGCGCTGCCTGCATCTGTCGCTGGATTACCCCGATGCGCAAAGGGAATTGAGCATCATCCGGTCCAAGGACACCGGCCTGCCCGATGCGCTGGCCGAGCAGTTGGTCGAGATCGTCCGTGGCCTGCGCGAGCTCGATCTGCGCAAGGCCCCGAGCATCTCCGAGACGGTGGACTGGGCCCGTACCCTGGCCGTGCTCGGGGTCAATGAGCTCACCGCCGAGACGCTGTCCCAGACCGCCAGCGTGGTGGTCAAGTACGACCGTGATCTGCGCCGAGCCCTCGACGCGTTGCCACGGCTGGTCGACCCGAACGCGAAGGTGCCCGAACACCGGCCGCACGCGCACGGCGGCCAGGCCCACAGTCATTCGCACGGCGACCACGACCATTCCCATGCTCAGGATGCTGACACCGATGGGCCGGCCAGGCGGGCGGCCAAGGATGCGCCCGGCCGCCACGACGAGCAGTACTACGGCTCACCCACGGCCTCGACCGCCGAGCCGAAGAAGGTGCCGTCCGGGCAAGGGGAGCGGTCGTTCGCGGCCCGCTCGGCGCGCAAGCGCCCGGTCTGAGTCATGGAAGACGCGCTGCACCGGTTCGTGCGGTTGCTCCGGCTGCACGGCGTCCGGATCGGCGTGTCCGAGGCGGTCGATGCGATGCGGGCCGCGGCGACGCCCGGCCTGCTCGGCGACCGCGAGTCGCTGCGGCACGCGCTCCGGGTGTGCCTGATCAAGGACCGTCGCGACGAGGCCGAGTTCGACCGGATCTTCGACCGGTTCTTCGCCTTGCAGGACGTCTTCGATTCCCCTGACGAACACGGACATTCCCATGCCCACGACGACCTGGCCGACGACGGCGGGCTGGAGCGGTTCACGCTGTCCGACGAGCCGGGTGACACGCCGCAGGACGGTCACAGTCACGGCAAGCCGGCCGACATCCGTGACTACTTCCGTCCCGAGGATCTCGCCCAGCAGTACAACCTGCACCAAGAGGCCAACAAGTTGGACATGGCCTCGCTGACCGATGAGATCGTGTTGTCCAACGACACCGTGGGTTCGCCTGAAACCGCGGCCCGGGTGCAGCTGACCACGTCCCGGATGCACAACCCGGGACTGCCCGGCAAGATCGCCGACCAGGCCGGGCTGAGCGTCGACGCCGAGCTGACCGTGGCCCAGGAGATGGCGCTGCTGGACTGGCTGGAGGACAGCGAGTCCAGTGCGGACGAGGACTTCGACACCGACGGGCTGATCGCGCTGCGTAGCCAGCTGGCCGGGCTGCTGGAGAACCTGCCGGAGCGGCTGCGCCACCATCTGGAACAACTCATGGCCGGTGCTCAGAAGGTCGAATCACCCGATTTGACCGGACGAAAGTCAAATGCTGTCGATGAGAACCGGCGGGCCGAACTGGAGGATTCGATCCGCCGGCTCGTCCGCAGCATGCACGGCGCCCCCCGGGCCCGGCGCAAGGTCGCCGCGAGAGGCTCGGTCGACGGGGCGCGGACGATGCGGCACAACCTGCGCTACGACGGCATCCCGTTCCGGCCGGTCACCGTCGCCAAGGTGGCCGACCGGCCCCGGCTGCTGCTGTTGACCGATGTCTCGCTGTCGGTGCGGGCCACGGCCGGATTCACGCTGCAACTGGTGCACGGCATGCAGAGCCTGGCCACGCACGTCCGGTCGTTCGCCTTCGTGTCGGAGCTGGTCGAGATCTCCGACCTGTTCGACGAGCACCCACCGGAGAAGGCACTGGACCTCGTGCTGTCCGGCCTGCCGGCCGGGGGAGTGCTCGACGTCGACGCGGATTCCGATTATGGCAACGCCTTCGGTGAGTTCCTGGAGGAGTTCGGCTCGGCCGTGACCCGCCGGACCACCGTCGTCGTGTTCGGTGACGGTCGGAACAACCGCAAGGACCCGAACCTGCGCGCGTTCGAAGAGATCGCCCGCCGGGCCCGCGAGACGGTGTGGCTGACCCCGGAGCCGCGCTACTCCTGGGGTTTGGGCTCCTGCGACCTACCGGCCTACGCCACCTATTGCGACCGGGTCCAGGTGGTACGTGACCTGGCCGGGTTGGAGCGGATCGCCAGCCAGGCCGAGGCGGCCGTCCGATGACCTCCCTGGTCGACGACCTCCGTCCGGTCGATCCGCTGACCGACTCACCCGGCGGGTGTTACTCCGACGCCGTCGTGGTCGTACGCCGTGCGGTGATGCCGGCCGAACAGGCCCGGATCGCCACCAAGCACTTTCGACTGGACCGCTCGGACGGCAAGCTGCGGCTGACCCACAACCTGGTAGCCGGCCGGATCGACAACGACCTGGCCGGGCTGCTGGCCGACGAGCTGTTCGCCGCCGGCTGGTTGTCCGGATCGGACGTGTTCGAAAGGCTGTTCACCGGTGTGGTGCTGAGCAGCGCTGACCATCCGCTGGATGCCTGGGAGTTGTTCTACCGCAACACGCTGCGGCGGCTGGAGTTCCTGCACCACACCGGGACGGCGTCGGCCCGCCACGGCTCGCTGTCGGACTTCGCGCCGGTCTATGCCGAGGTGCTGCCGCTGGTTGGCTTCGACACCGTTCTGGAACTGGGCTGCTGTTTCGGTTTCCTCAGCCTGCTCATGGCCGAACGGGGCGCCACCGTGACTGCGACCGATCTGTCGGCCGGCACCGTGCGGCTGTTGTCGGCCCTGGCGACCCGGCTCGGCATCGAGCTCGACACCCTGGCCTGTGATGCGGCCCGGGTACCGATGCCCGACCGCAGCCACGACGTCGTCACCGTGATCCATCTGCTCGAACATCTCGACACCGGGCATGCCGCGGCCGTGGTGGCCGAAGCGGTACGCCTGGCCCGCCACCGGGTGATCGTCGCCGTTCCGTACGAGGACGAACCCACCGCAGCGTTCGGACATGTGCGCATCGTCACCGAAGCGGACCTGCTGGCTCTGGCTGATCAGCACCCCGATTGGCAGAGCCGTTGTTTCGACAGCCATGGCGGCTGGCTGATTCTCGACCGCCGCTAGCAGGACTCACCCTTCAGTTGTGGAAAGGATCCGCACCATGACCACAGCAAGCCTGTCAGAAACCGACCTGATCGAGATCGTCGAACCAGTACCGGCTCCAGTGGGCAATCCGCTGCTGGTCGGAGTTCCGACGTTCCTGGTCGGCTCGATCGCGCTCGGCCTGGTGCTGGTCGGCTACGTGCCGGCCGCCGCGGTCGGCGCCTCCATCCCGATCATCATGACCGCGACCGGGCTGGGTCAGGTGATCGCCGCGCTCTGGGCCGTTCGGTTGGCGGCCAACCCGGTAGCGGCGGTGTTCGCCACCTTCGCCGGCTTCTGGCTCAGCTACGCCGCCCTGGTGCTTGGCCTGACCCACAACTGGTTCGGCATCGCCGCGGCCGACGTGGTCGGCGTACAGAAGTTGTTCCTGCTCACCTGGTTGATCGTGATCGTGTTGCTGACGCTGGCCAGTCTGCGTCTGCCCTTTGCGTTCAGTCTCTTGTTCCTGTTGGTCGATGTGGCACTGCTGCTGGTGCTGCTCGGTACCGCCAATGCCTCGGCCGGGCTGACCAAGGCCGGCGGGGTGGCGGTGTTCGCCTTCGTCCTGGTCGGGGTGTACCTGTTCTTCGACGCGATGAGCTCGGAGACCGGCGGCAGGGCGCTGCCGCTGGGACGCCCGATCATCCACTGACCCCCTTCGCCATTGTGCGGCCACAGCTTGCGCGACACGCCGACGCGGTGCGCAAGCTGTGGCCGCACAATGCCTCAAAATTCGGGGGTTAGATGATGCCGGACTTGCTGGCGACGTAGACCGCCTCGGCCCGGCGGCTGACCTTGAGCTTGCGAGTGATGTTGCCGACGTGGAACTTGGCCGTGGTCTCGGAGATGAACAGCTGTTTGCCGATATCGCGGTTGGACATGCCGTGAGCGAGCAACCGCAGCACCTCCTTCTCCCGAGCCGTGAGCTGGCCGGTAGCCGGCGCCGGATTGTTGTTGATTCCCCGCAGCATCGCGGCCATGGAGCGGGAATCGAAGGCACTTTCACCTTTGCTGACCGAGCGAATCGCCCGGACCAGCTCCGAGGTGTCGACCTCTTTGATGACATAGCCCCGAGCCCCGTTGTGGACCGCACGCATGACCAGCTGCTCGTCGACGACCGTGGTCAGCACCAGCACCGCCAGCTCGGGGAAGGCGCTGGTCAGCTTCGGCAGCAGGTCCAGCCCGGCCGTCTCGTGCGCGGCCGACAGCTTCAGATCGAGCAGCACGACGTCGGGTCGGACCTGACCGATCACCACCATGGCCTCGTCCGGTGAGGCGGCCTCGCCGGCCACCTGCAGGTCGGGCTCGCGTTCGAGGACCGAACGCAAGCCCTGCCGCAGGATGGCATGGTCGTCCACCAACACCAAGCTGATCGCCCCAGTCGCGGTTGGCCTCGTCATGAGTTTCTCCCGTCATCTGCTGCAGGAACTGGCACCAGCCGCGGAATGCGTACGCAGATCCGCACACCGCCCAGCCGGGAGCGTCGAATCGAGAAGGTGCCGCCCAGCTCGACCGCCCGCAAGGACATGTTGGACAGGCCGCGGTGCCGGCCGTCCGACGGTCCCGCGGCGGAGACCCGCAGCTGCCGACGCATTTCGGTCGGGTCACCGATGCCGTCGTCGCTGATGAACAGCGATACCTCGCCCTCGGTGTAACGCAGCCGGACGACGGCCCGGCTGGCCCGGGCGTGCATAGCGACGTTGAATAGCGCCTCACCGGCCGTCCGGGCCAGGGCGTGCTCGGCATGGGTGCCCAGCGCGACCGGCCGCCCCTCGACCCGCAGCGTCACCGGCAGGTGGGGACGGTGCTGGTTTGCCATCTCCTGCAGCAGATCGGGCAGGCTGGCCACGTCCTCGGGAGTACGTGCGTGGTGCAGCGCATAGATCACCGAGCGCAGTTGGTCACTGGCCCGGCCGATCATCTCCTTGGCCGCGGCCATCCTCGTCGCCAGCTCGTCCAGGGCGGCCCGTTCGGCCTCGGACCGGCAGACGTCGATGGCCAGGCCGGCCGAGAGTACGAACTGGGCCACGCTGTCGTGCAGCTCCAGGGCGATCCGGTGCCGTTCGCCGTCCAGCAGCTCACGCTGGTCGGCGGCCCGCAGCCGCTGCTCGGCCGCTCGCAACTCGTCGGTGCGCACGGTCAGATCCCGCGACTGCTGGGAGACCTCGTCGAAGAGCTGCTGGGCCCGGCGTCGCTGCATCAACCCGGCCTGGTGCAGGTCCGAGGTGTGCATCGACACCGCAGCCTGGTTGGCCAGGATGCGGAGCACGGACAGGTCGGCCTCATCCGGTTCCTGGTCCAGTCCGTGCCGTCCGATCAACGCGCCGACCGGGGCGCCGTCCAGCGTCATGCCGACCCGGACCCAGGGCCGGCCGGCGGCGTCGGAGAACTGCCCGGTGCGACGCAACGCCGACAGCTCGCGCCGGAGGTCGACCGGGATTGCTCTGGTGCTGTCGTGGAAAACGCGATCGGCGTCCATGGCCAGGAAGCGGGGCCGGGAGTCCGGCAGCGCGCCGTCGGTCAGGGCCAGCATCATCCAGTCCGCCTGCAGATGGTCGGCCGCGACCCGGACGACCTCTTCGATCAGCTCGCGCGGACCCTCCACCGTACGCACCAGTGCGCTGGAGATGGAGTCCATCGCCCGGACGGTGCGCTGCATCCGTTCGTTGGACAGCTGGAACTCGCGGTAGTAGGACCGCTTGCCCGATCGAACCCCGGTCAGCGCAGCCAGGTCCGGAACCTCCCGGCCGAGGGTGCGCAGCACGGGAGCCACCGGTCGCTCGCCGCGCGGCGAGTTACCCGGT
>CAZZZW010000245.1:0-6744 GCA_964658795.1 Phormidium nigroviride PCC 7112 | reverse complement strand
TCCCGCATCCTCCAGCACGGAGCGACCGGCACCGAGCAGTTTCGGTGCGAGATAGGCCACCACCTGATCGATCAGGCCGGCCTCGAGGAAGGCGCCCGCCAGGGTTGGTCCGCCCTCGAGCAGGATGTGCCGAATTCCTCGATCGAACAAGGCCTTCAGCGCGAACCGAGGGACGGCGGTATCCAAGACCAGGGTCTCGGCCGCGTCGTCGAAGATCCGCGCGGTGTCCGGCACCCGGTGCCGTCGATCGAGCAGTACCCGCAGCGGCTGCCGAGTGGCCAACGTCTCGGTACCCTCCGGCCCGAGCACACGCACCGTCAGCTGGGGGTCATCGATCAGCGCGGTACCGCTGCCGACCACGATGGCATCGACGCGGCTACGCAGCTCGTGCACGTCGGCCCGCGAGATGGTGTTGCTGATCCAGCGGGAGGTGCCATCCGCGGCTGCGGCCCGGCCGTCCAGGGTGGCGGCGTACTTCCAGGTGACGAAGGGCCGAGATTGAACGACCGCGTGCAGCCACGGACCGAGGGCCAGGCTCCGGACCAGCGCCTCCTCGACGCCGCCGACCACGTCCACCCCCGCCTCCCGCAGCCGGTCGGCGCCGCCGGCCGCCACCGGATTGGGATCGTCGACGGCATAGACCACCCGGGCGATCCCGGCGTCGATGAGGGCCTGGGCACAGGGACCGGTCCGGCCGGTGTGGTTGCACGGTTCCAGGGTCACCACGGCAGTCGCGCCACGTGCCTGATCACCGGCCTCGGTCATGGCCATCACCTCGGCGTGGGCGCCACCCGGGGGCTGGGTCACACCCTGACCGACCATCCGGCCGTCGGGGTCCAGAATCACCGCCGCCACCGGTGGGTTCGGACTGGTGTGTCCGGCCGCGGCCCGGGCCAACTCGGCGGCATGCCGCATCGCGGTCAGCTCGGCGTCAGTGGCCCCCGGGCGCTCGTTGTTCACAGTCGCCCGGCGCGGTGGGCGCACCGTGTCATGCCGGCTCGGGCCAGTTCCCGC
Organism: Phormidium nigroviride PCC 7112; assembly: GCA_964658795.1. Classification (GTDB taxonomy): domain Bacteria; phylum Actinomycetota; class Actinomycetes; order Mycobacteriales; family Jatrophihabitantaceae; genus Jatrophihabitans_A. Next base: position 5,730 of record CAZZZW010000245.1, on the reverse strand, counting down.
AGCCGGTCGACGGCCTGGCCGGGATCGGCACGGTCATAGACCGCCGAGCCGGCCACGAACACGTCGACACCGGCCTCGGCCGCCTGCTCGATGGTGTCCTCGGCGATGCCACCATCGATCTCGAGGAACAGCCGGAGCGTGCCGGCGTCGATCCGGTCCCGGACGGTCCGAACCTTGTCGAGCACCTCGGGCATGAACTTCTGTCCGCCGAAGCCTGGTTCGACCGACATCACCAGCAGGGTGTCGAACTCGGTGAGCAAATCCAGATAGGGCTCGATCGGGGTGCCGGGTTTGACCGAGAGACCGGCCAGCGCCCCGGCCGCCCTGATGTCACGGGCGATCTGGGCCGGGTCGGCGGCCGCTTCGATGTGAAAGGTCACGTTCGCCGCACCGGCCTCGGCGTAGCCAGTGGCCCAGCGGTCCGGGTCCTCGATCATCAGGTGGCAGTCGAGCGGGATGTCGGTGGACCGGCGCAGGCTCTTGACCACCGGCAGCCCGATCGTCAGGTTGGGCACGAAGTGGTTGTCCATCACATCGACGTGCAGCCAGTCCGCCCGCTCCACCGCATCGGCAGCCGCGGCCAGGTGGGCGAAGTCGGCCGACAGGATGCTCGGCGCGATCATGGGTTCGACGGTAGGCACAGCCTCGATTCTATGAGGCTGCCCTTACCTCGGTCCGGCCGGTTCAGTCCGCGGTCAGAAAGGGGTGTGCCATCGTCGCCGGCAACCGGAAATCCGGCTCAGTCTTTCGTCAGAACCGCGCAGAACATCGCGTCGGTGCCGTGGCGGTGGGGCCAGAGCTGCACGGTGTCCCGATCGTCGAGCCGGTCCACGTCGACGAAGGCCGGCCGCGCGTCCAGCAGCCGCAGCTCGGGCCGCCGACCCAACACCGCGTCGATCTGGTCGACCGTCTCGGCCGGGTGCGGCGAACAGGTCACATAGACCAAGACGCCACCGGGTTTGAGCAGGCGAACCGCCGCATCGAGCAGCTCGGCTTGTAAGGCGACGAGGTCGGCGAGGTCGGCCGCATCGCGACGCCAACGCGCCTCGGGGCGACGTCGCAGCGCACCCAGTCCGGTGCACGGTGCATCGAGCAGGATCCGGTCGTATTGGCCGTCGAGCTCGCGGGCATCTCCGGTGACGATGGTGACCGGCCATCCCGCGGTCGCGGTCGCCACCAGCTCGGCCCGGTGCGGGTGCAGTTCGTTGGCCGTCAGGCTCGCGCCTCGTCCGGCGGCCAGCCCAGCCAGCAGGGCCGCCTTGCCACCGGGGCCAGCACACAGATCCAACCAGGTTTCGCCTGGTTGGACCGGGGTGATCTGGGCCAGCGCCAGGGCACAGAGTTGACTGCCCTCATCCTGGACACCAGCCTGGTGATCCCGGATCGCAGCCAGCGCACCCGGATCGCCGCCCTGGCTGAGCCGGACCGCGTAGGGCGAATACGGCCCGGGTTCGCCGTCGGCCTGCACCGCCAGGTCGGCCCGGTTGATGCGAGCCGGCCAGGCGACCAGATGGGTCTCGGGCCGGCTGTCGTCGGCGGCGAGGGCCGGCTCGAGTTCATCGTCGGACAGCACCTGGGCGAACGCGCCGACGATCCAGCCCGGATGGCTGTACCGGAAGGCGAGCCGGCCGAGCTCCGAGGCTTGGCCGGCGATCTCGTCACACCAGCTGTCGAAGTCACGGGCGCTGACCTTGCGCAGGATGGCATTGACGAATCCGGTCGATCGGGCGTGGCCGGTCGACTTGGCCAGTTCCACCGTGGTGGCTACCGCGGCATGGCTGGGCACCCGGGTCTTGAGCAACTGATACGCGCCCAGCCGGAGCAGGTCGAGCACGCCGAGCTCGATGTCCTCCAACGGCCGGGTCGAACAACGACGCAGGATCTCATCGATCGTGCCGCGCGCCCGCAGGGTGCCGTAGCCGAGTTCGGTGGCCAGGCCGGCGTCACGACTGGACAGCTTCGCCTCGGCCAGCTTCCGGGGCAGCACCAGGTTGGCGTAGGCGTCGTCCTGGGACACCGCCTGCAGGGTCTGCCAGGCGGCCAGCCGCGCGGGATCCGCCTTGCCGGCCTTGACGATTGGCTCAGACAAGGCGGTCACCTTCGCGGAGCCGGACGCCTCGGGCCCAGTCCGCGGCGGCCATCGGACGCTTGCCCGGCGGTTGGATGGTGCCGAGCCGGACCGCGGTCGTCGCGGTACCGACGAGCACGCCGGTCCTGTCGACCGTCAGCTCGCCGGCGGGCAGGTGGACGTCGGTCAGCTCGACCGGGCCGAGTTTCACCCGTTCATCACCGAACATCGACCAGGCGCCAGGTTCCGGTGTGCACGCGCGAGCCCGCCGGTCGACGGCGATCGCTGGTTGGTCGAAGGCCAGCCGGCCGTCCTCGACGGTGAGCTTCGGTGCGGTACTGACCCCGTCGCCCGACTGCGGCTGGGCCTGCAGCGATCCGTCGGCGATGCCATCCAGGGTGGCGATCAGCAGCGGCGCACCAGCCTCGGCCAGCCGACCGAGCAGGTCACCGCTGGTGTCGTTCGGCCTTATCCGCTCGGTCAGAACTCCGTACACCGGGCCGTCGTCGAGGCCCGGCCCGATCAGGAAGGTGGAGGCACCGCTGTACTCGTCGCCGTGCAACAGCGCATGCTGCACCGGGGCCGCTCCCCGCCAGGCCGGCAGCACCGAGAAGTGCAGATTCACCCAACCATGCTTGGGCAAACTCAACGCCGGCTGCTTGAGCAGCGCACCGTAGGCGACCACCGGCGCACAGTCGACATCGAGTTCTTCCAGCCGGCGCAGGAAATCCGGCTCCGACGGCCGGGACGGCTTGAGTACCTCGACCCCGTTGTCCGCGGCCAGTTGCGCCACCGGCGAGGGCTGCAGGGTGCGACCGCGACCCGCCCGCGCATCCGGGCGGGTCAGCACCGCGACCACCTCATGCACCGGGTGATCGAGCAGGGCCTGCAGGGATGGCAGGGCTACCGCGGGGGTGCCGGCGAAGAGCAGCCTCACAACACGCGTCCGAAGACCGACGGCGCCTGGGTGTGCGGGCTGACCTTGATCACCGGTGCGGCCAGACCGGACCATTCGGCGTTGCGGATCTCAGCCATTGCGACCCGCCGGGTCTCCGGGTCGAGCCGATCGACGAACAGGACGCCGTCCAGGTGATCGGTCTCGTGCTGGATGCAGCGGGCCAACCGGGCCGTGCCCTCGACGGTGATCGGATCGCCGTACTCGTTCTGTCCGTGCGCGACGACATGTTCCCGGCGCTGGCAGTTCCAGGACAGTCCCGGGATGGACAGGCAGCCCTCCTCCCCATCCTGCAGGTCCTCGGTCGGGAAATGCAGCACCGGATTGATCAGGTGCCCCTGTTCCTCCTCGGAGGTGCGGTAGGTGAACACCCGCAGCCCGACGCCCAGTTGCGGTGCGGCCAGACCGGCCCCGGGCGCATCCAGCATGGTCTCGTGCAGATCGGCGACAAGCTTGCGCAGCTCCTTGTCGAAGACGGTCACCGGCTCGGCCGGTGTGCGCAGGACGGGGTCGCCGAACAGGCGGATGGGCAGCACGGTCACGACACCAGTCTAGGAAGCGGCCGCGATGAGGGCAGACCGGTGTCGGTGCCGGGTCGCGCGGTCGGTTGATGATCCAGTGCGATCGGGACCGGTGCCGGAGCGCACCTGGGAATACGCCGCGCGGGCCTGGAATTGCAACCGGTAAGCGGTTTAGTTAGTCTGTCTAACGAACGAAAGGAGCACTGTGTCTCACAGCGCCGCGCATGATCGCCGAGTCGCGCTCTCGGTCACCACGGTCGGAATTCTCGCCGCCACCCTCAACGCTTCCATCCTGCTCATCTCGCTGCCCGCCATCTTCGATGGCCTGGGCTTGAATCCGCTGGCCCCGTCGAACATCTCCTACCTGTTGTGGATGTTGATGGGTTACCTCTTGGTGACCGCGGTACTGGTCGTCACCTTCGGCCGGCTGGGTGATCAGTACGGACGGGCCAAGCTCTTCAACCTCGGCTTCCTGATCTTCACGATCGCCTCCATTGCCTGTGCCCTGGTGCCGAACAGTGGTTCGGCCGGCGCGCTCGAGCTGATCGGTCTGCGGCTGGTCCAGGGCGTCGGTGGGGCCATGCTGACCGCCAACTCGACCGCCATCATCACCGACGCCTTCCCGCCGGACCGTCGCGGTTTCGCCTTGGGCGTCAACCAGGTTGCCGGTATCGGCGGCTCCTTCATCGGCCTGATCGTCGGCGGTCTGCTGTCCGAGTGGCACTGGCGCTCGGTGTTCTGGGTCAGCGTCCCGGTGGGCATCTGGGGTACCTGGATGGGTTACCGGACGCTGCGGGACAAGCCGCGCGACTCCCGGATCAAGGTGGCCATCGACTGGTGGGGCAACCTGACGTTCGGCGTCGGCCTGATCGCGATCCTGGTCGCCATCACCTACGGCCTGCAGCCCTACGGCGGTCACACCATGGGCTGGACATCGCCCAAGGTTCTCACCGGCCTGATCGGCGGCGTGATACTGCTGGTCGCGTTCGTGCTGATCGAACTGCGGGTCAGCGATCCGATGATGGACCTGAAACTGTTCCGGGTTCGCGCCTTCGCGGCCGGTCAGGTGGTAAACCTGCTGGCCTCGATGGCTCGTGGTGGCCTGCAGTTCATGCTGATCATCTGGCTGCAGGGCATCTGGCTGCCGCTGCACGGTTACAACTTCGCCGACACCCCGCTGTGGGCCGGTATCTACATGCTGCCGCTGACGATCGGCTTCCTGATCGCCGGTCCGGCCTCCGGTGCCCTCTCCGACCGGCTCGGCGCCCGGACGTTCGCCACCGGCGGCCTACTCCTGGTCGCGGCCACCTTCGCCGGACTGATCGCGATTCCGGCCGACTTCAGTTACCCGGTGTTCGCGATCCTGCTGGCCCTGAACGGGATCGGCATGGGTCTGATGGCCGCTCCGAACTCGGCGGCGATCATGAATGCGGTGCCCGCGCACGAACGTGGCGCCGCCTCGGGTATCCGGGCCACCGGCATGAACGCCGGCATGGTGCTGTCGATGGGTGGCTTCTTCACCCTGATGGCCGTGGGGCTGGCCAGCCGGTTGCCGGACTCGATGTACAACGGTCTGACCAAGCTCGGCATCACGCCGGACGCCGCCCATCAGATCTCGCACACTCCCCCGGTCGGCACGCTGTTCGCCGCCTTCCTGGGCGACAATCCGATCAAGGCGCTGGTGCAGCAGGTCGATCCCTCGCAGTTGAAACCGGGCTCCGGCGTGGACGTCAACACCCTGACCGGCAAGACGTTCTTCCCGCATCTGATTTCCGAGCCGTTCCGGCACGGTCTGGCCATCGCCTTCGGTGTCTCGATCGTCATGCTGCTGATCGCGGCGGCCGCCTCGCAGATGCGTGGCAGCAAGTTCGTGCACGCCGATGCCAACGGTGCCCAGGTGGCCGACTCGGCCGTGCTGCCCAGCGAGCCGCAGCCGGAGAGCGTCGGGGTTGCGGTGGCCCGGGAGGCCGCTGCCCTGGACGGTATCCCGCAACAGGACGTCGAGTTCGAAAAGGCATTGCCGGACACCGAGTCAGCGTTGACCGGTGACGAACTGCTGACCGACGATCCGCGCACCACCGAGGCCGCCGGCTCCGGGAGCCGATCCTCGGGCTGACCGGCCGAGCTACGGCTGGCCGATATCCAGAACCACCGAGAATGGAGGGTTCACCGCATCCCGCGCGGTG
>CAZZZW010000244.1:0-6809 GCA_964658795.1 Phormidium nigroviride PCC 7112 | reverse complement strand
ATTCTCGTTTGAACTGGCTGAGCCGCCGGGCATCGATGGTGATGGTGACTGGACCCTGTAGCCAGGGAACGCTTTCCCCAGCGAGGACTCGCCGAAGCCGATCAGCGAGGTCGAGCTCCCGGCGGGTGACGGTGAGCGAGGCGGGGAAAGGCTGATGCAATGCGTCCTGAACGGCCGCGAGATCTTCCAGGTATTGGACAAACTCCTCTTGAGGACCGTCTTCCGGGCCCTGGGCGTCAAGGTCGAAGTCATTCTCGCTTAGGTGGCCATTGAGTCGGATCGTCAGTCGAGCGATGTTGGGATATTCCATGGCGCGCAACACCCTTAGGCTCGGCAGGAGGGCGGACGGCAGGATCGGCATGAGCTGCTCTGTCCGCAGATCGAGTTGGAGACCGTCGCGCCGGAATTCGGTTACGAGCTGCAGGATGCGTGCGGCATCGAAGGACACCACTCGCACGCCGGCTTGGCCCCGGGTGGCTGAGCTGATGTGAAAATCGAGGCTGGTGAGTGGGAAGGCCGCACCTGGCCGATAGATCGCGAGTGTCTGGAGGGTCAGGTCGAGCGGTTGCGTGGTCTGGCCCACGACTATTCGATCAAAGACGGAGCCGGGACCGGGCAGCCCGAGGCCAGCTGGCCCTTGCGAGGTGAACTCGTCGACGTAATCGCCGGGGATCTCGACCGGAGTGCCGAAGTCGATGCTCGTACGAAGCTGCTCCCGTAGGCGTTCCGTTGCCGGTATGACCGGTATTTGCGCCGACATTTGGAGGGAGATTGGTGCCGCTTCGGCTGCTCCTGGGTGCTTAGCGGCCAACGTGACCACGGGGGTGCCGTCGTCCAGCTGTCCGATGACCGGCCGCCAGTGGGGATCGATTGTGTCCCCGAGCTCGGCGAGCGCATGTTGCCGCTTCAGCAGGTCCGGCACGCCTCCGGCCAGCGCGTCGGTCTCGACCTTGTACTGGCGCACAAATTCGAGGAGCTTGTTCTCCGTGGCGTACCGGACCAGGTCCTGATGTTGTGCCAGCTCCGCTTCCAACCAGGTTTGCCCCTGCCAGCGGCCGGCGAAGGGGAAATCCCCATTACGCAGCGAGTCGAACCACGCGAGCTCATCAGGGTTGTGGTCAATCGGCACGACGAGGTGCCATATATCGGGTTGGTGCTGAGCCGCCGAGATCAGCGAGCGCTTTATCTGGGAACGGCGCTTCAGGGGGCGCTCGCTGACCCGGCCGGTGAAAGACTTTGCCTCGTAGAGCACGAGCGAATCCTGGGTGCGCACCTGAAATTCTCGGCCACCGTCACCGCCGCGGCCGTCGATCACTTCGCCATCGGGGTGTAGCCGGACGAGGAGAAGTTTCACCAGCCGCTCGAAATCATCAGGATTGCGGCAGAGGCTCCCCCAATCGATGCGCAAGTCTGGAATCACCCGACAAGGGTAGAACGCAAGCTGCCAGTCACCTCGGATCCTGTCCGGCGGGTAAGCCCGAAATTGCTACAGGATCCGGCCGGTGAGGGTGAGCTGCAGCGGCTGGTCCAGGGCATCGGTATCGAGGGGTTCGATGAGCTGCGGTCCGTTGTGTCCGACGCGGTTTACCTCGGTGGAGACAGGGCGAACGTCGAGTCGTTCCATGACGATGCCGTCCAGGACCTCATACACCTGGTCGGGTTCGGTCCGCTGCGGGTCAAGCCAGGCGTCGACGCGATCGTGCGGGAGGATGACCGGGGTCCGGTCGTGGATCTCGCCGGCTGGCCCGGTTGCCTGGGTGGTGATGATGACCGCGGACCACAGCCACCGGTCGAGATCGTCATCGGCCTAGGTGTGCTCGCGCCACAGTTCGTAGAGGCCGGCGAAGGCGAGCGGTTCCTGACCGGCCGGGTGGATGTAGAAGGGCTGCTTGGTGACCTCGCCGTCGAGTTCGCGAGGTGTCCATTCGTAGTAGCCGCGAGCGGGAATGACCACCCTGCGTCGGCGGAAAGCCGATCGCCATGATGGTTTCTCGGCCAGGGTTTCGACGCGGGCGTTGATGAGCCGGCTGCCGATCTTGATGTCTTTGGCCCAGCTGGGCACCAAGCCCCAGCGCAGGTCGCGGACCTGCCGCTCGACCTGGCCGTCATCGTCCTTCGGCGTGTGCTCGAGGACGCCGTAGATGGTGTTGGTCGGGGCGACGTTGTAGGACTCGCTCAGCTCGGGGCCGACCGGCATGGCGTTGTAATACTCGAGCAGCGAGGCCCGGGACTGGACGGAAACGTAGCGACCGCACACGCCTTCTGTTGTACCGTGCGGCTCAGCTGGGGTCGAACCAGTCGGTGAGTTCGGCGGCAATATCCTCGATCAGCCTCACGCGGCCTTACATAATGCAAATACGGATTGTGGAGCTCACCGGCGGTGAAGGTGCTTCTTTCCGAAACGCTGCCTCGAATCGTTTCCAGTCTTTGCCGATCTTTGGACGACTTGTCGCCGCAATCGGTTGATGTCCGGGGAAAGAGCACAGCCGAGCGCATACGCTGGCCTGAATGGGATTGCTGTCCCTATGCTTTCACCTATGACCCGGAGTCGCCGGTCCCGGCGCAGGAGACGCAGACGGCAACCATCCCTCCCACCGCGCCCATCCCCCGCACCCCGCGGAGGCGGCAGTATCGGTCGCGGAGGGTCCGATCCTGGCGAACCGTTCACCATCTGGACTTGGTTGACTGTTTTTGCGTGGTTACTGGTATTGGCGTCCTCGATTACAGCGGGTTCTATTCACTTCCGGGACTGGAAATCCCAGACCTTCATACCTCCCGCAAGTTTTGGCTTGGTCGTCTCTAAGGGAACAGACCTGAGCAAAATTTATTTTCCTGCCAATGACCCAAGTCTTGATATTGACGTTAATTCTCCAGGGCAAATCGACGGCGTCTTCAGGGTTAACGCAATAGTAATTCCACAGCAACGAGTGAGTCCGAGGATCGGGCTGGTGTTACCTCGGTCGGCGCGTGTGATATTTGCGGGTGCTAGCGGTCAAATGAGTACCCTCCAAGACGCCTCGAATGCATACAAGGGGCAGGGGCTCGCGTGTCAACCGTGGGCAGGTAAGCACGCGCCGATCTACCCTCCAAAGGGAGTCTTCTTCATCGGTGACAGTGCCTCAAATAAATATAGCCTTGACTGCCACGCAAGCTATGAGATCGCGTGGATCACGCTACCTTCGAAACGCGAGAGCAGCGCAGCGCAAGTCCCTGGTGAGCAAGCCTTCGTCACGGACTCATCAGCGCAAATTGGTTTCACTCTCCGCGATAACACGGGCCTATCTAGGCAAGCGTTTTCGGCTTGGAGCGGCTATTTCACCCTGCAAACCGCACCCGGAGATACATCCGTGCCAGAAATAGAGGCATTCTCAGACGCATTTCAAAAGGCGCGCAGCGCACCAACGCTGAGCTTCTCAATATGCGGGGTCTCGGGAAGCTTGTCACCTTACAATTACACCGAGAGCACACGCGAATATTTTCTAAATCACACCTTTCCGATGAGGGACGGCCCATGCCCTACGTGGGCAATGCCCGTAGACGGTTCGTCTCACGATTTCGCGGGAAACTTTACAGATGACAAGAGATCGTTTTGGGAGGAGTTTGCGACGGGAGCAAGCTTATTGTTGCTTGGGACGCTTCTCGGGTCTTTCCTGACCCACCCGCGCGAAGTCTTGAGGCCCTTACGACGAGTCGGGCGTCTTCGCCCCCGAAGACGACGATCGTGAGCTTTCGAGGGTGCGATAGATGGTGGTGCGGCTGAGGCCGACCATGCGCGCGATGGTGTCGACGGAGTGCTCCCGGGAGTCGTAGAGCTGGCGGATGAGGGCGGCTTTCTTGTCGTCGACTTTGCGGGGGCGGCCGCCTGTGCGGCCGCGGGCGCGGGCTGCGGCGAGGCCGGCGTGGGTGCGAACAGCAGTTTCCCGGTCGGGGTGGTGGTGTCGATCGCCTCGGTCAGCGACCGGAATTCCACGCCTCGCTCCCCCAGCTCGGTGAGGAATTCGATGAGGTGTTTCAGCGAGCGGCCGAGGCGGTCCAGGCGCTTTGAACGCGCAGACGTAGATCTTTCCTTCGGCGGTCCAATGTTCGGTGATGTCACCGATCCACAACTCGTTCGCCGCGTCGGCGCTGAACCGGTGCCGGACCCGACCCTTGGCGTCGGTGACGGTGCACAGGTCGTCGTGGACCGGTGGGCCCGGTTTCTTGGCGTTGTGGCCGCGTTTCTTGCCGAACGCCGACCACCAGCCGTTGTCTGAACAGATCCGCCACGCGGTCCGATCGACCATCACCTGCCCGGCGTCGCGGGCCTCATCCAGCAGGAACCGGTAACCGAACTCCGGGTCCTCGCGGTGGGCGTCGAACAGGGCGTTGGCGCGGTGCGCCTGCACCCACTCAGCGTCGGTGACCGGCGTGGCGAGCCACCGGTAGTAGGGCGCTCGAGCGAGCTTCAGGACCCGGCACGCGACCGTGACGGCGATGCCGTCAGCGGCCAGCTCACTCACGAGCGGGTAGAGCCTTTCCCGGCAGATTCGCCTGCGACAGATACGCTGCCGCTCGACGCAACACCTCGTTCTCCTGCTCCAGCAGCCGCACCCGCTTACGCAACTCACGGGTCTCGACCGCCTCGACCGCGCGTCACTCCGGGCCGGACACCGTCCTCGACCGCAGCCACCCGCAACCACTTCGACAACGTCATCGGATGCACCCCGAAATCGGCCGCGATCTGCTCCAAGGTCACACCATCAGGACGATCGCGAGCGACCCGCACAACGTCCTCACGGAACTCCTCGGGATAAGGCTTAGGCACAACGACATCCTCTCAGCCCGCTCACTGAGCAAGGCAGATCAGGTGTCACCTACCCGTGCAGCAGACCCCTCGTTGATTTCGAGCCCTATCCGGAGTCGATTAGCTCGGAATGAGCTTGTTAATAGATGCCGGTCGAATTAATCGAGATTGCTGCGTCCTTGCCGTGATGCAGAAGCGCTTCAGCCGTCTCGGAGAAGCGCCGAGTGAAACTTGGAAGTTCTGTATCGGTGACAATGTCAACGATTACGGGGTGGGTAACCGTCGGATGGTCCCAATCGACTTGTCCAGAGGCAATGGGCTTGGCGGTCATCCGGCCCTCGACCAGCGACGCCTCATACAAGGGGCCCCGGACGACGACGGCTGGGAACACCACGCCGAAGAAAGGAAGAGATGGCCTGCTACTGAGTTCGTCGGCCCACGCTCTTGCATGCTTGGTTGCCGCCATGATTGCGGCGTACGCGAGATCCTGATTATTCTTGCCGGTTCTTGAGGGATTGTCGCCACGCGCGTCTTCCGACACATGGGCGGTCAGCAGTGCGTGACCTGGGCGTGCTTCCTGCTGGAATGTGTGTCCGCCGTTGATCGCGGGGTGCGAACGCGCGGCGCGCTCAAGCCACGTTTGGCCAAGCGCCGTCGTGATCCGGCTGAAGTCGGGTATAGCTGACTCGTAATCTGGCCGGCCTCGGACGATGACCCATGGCTTCGCCGTGTACTTGCACTCGACAACGAGGTATACGCCCATCGTGCCTGTATCGGGTATACGGACCTCCCGCGAAGCGACGACGTCTATCTCACGCGGAGTCCCCGGACTCTCAGGGTCCGGAAGGTACTTACCTTGGATCACACCGAGGCCGTGTCCCATGAACGTTCTCGCGGTAAACAACTCAACCGTCACTCCGGAGGAGTTGAGCCATTCGACCACACCAGCGGTTAGCGAATCGGATTGTTCAGTCATGACTCATGAATGGCCTAAGCCACCAAACCGATAAGTCACAGACGTTCGGCACGTCGCCCCGCCAGCGGATAACCGTCGTCGCAACCGTACTGCCGATGATGAGCAGCGGCACGCCCGACATCACCACTGGGCCCCAGACGCACTACCACGTGCTCTCGGTCGCCATCTTCGGCTCCCTGTCGAGGTCAACGGTAAGGCGAATCGGACGTTGCCGTAGGAGGCCACGGTTGGCACTCTTCGGTCGTGGTGCTCTTCCGTGCGTCCAGCGTCATCGCGCCACCCTCTTTCACTAGAGTGCATCGACAACGGGCCGTCGGGGAGGCGCTCCGCGAAGAGCTCGGCGGCACCTCGCTGGACATCTCGCGCCCCTGGCTTGAATAGGTAGCGGTCCCCATTTGGTCCGCAACGCCGCCGCCAACCGCCAGCATTCGTCCGCATCGCTCAACGACGGACTAGGCGGGATTCCGCCTGTGAGACCTGCCGAATCTCGATCGAGACCCCGATTCGCTGGGAGTTAGAGACGACGTGCTCCGAACTCCTAAGCCGGGCGTCGCAGGTTCGAATCCTGCTGGGGGATCGCTGGGGGCTCCGGATTTACCCCTCAGTGGTGCAATTTCCTACTGATCAAGTCGACAACGCGTGGTTTAGTCGGCTGGTCCGACTCACCGTGCTTTTCGGCAACTTAGTGGCGATCATCGTTCAGGACGATGTCGACAGCCTGGAGCCCGCCGATTTCAGCCTAAACATCCCGCAGAGCGGCCGGCCGGCCGCCTAGTCAGGGTCATTGCAGTGAGAGCGAACCCAGGCGCCGCTGCGCGAGCCGGGCGCCAGCTCTCGATCGAAGAGGTGGACCGGCTGGCCGCGCTGGCAGATCTGCGGGATTGGGCGGAGCTGGCACGGGACCTGATGGACGACGGCTCGTCCGTCCGACAGGTTGCGGCGGCGACCGGCTTGGCGGCCGCGACCGTGAGCGCCCGGGTCCGCCGGCTAGCTCCTTCGCCATCGGCGTCTCCCTCTACACCCTCAACTGGAAGGCGTGGTGGTCGCGGT
>CAZZZW010000243.1:0-6820 GCA_964658795.1 Phormidium nigroviride PCC 7112 | reverse complement strand
GAACATCGCGCCGGCCTGCACCCAACCGCCGGATCCCGTGACTCTCCTGGGACTCGTGGCCCGCCGGAGCGGGGAATCCTGGACAGCAGGAACTAGACCCTGTACGGGCCGTCAGTTGTTTGAGGGCAGCGCAAATTAGCAGTTTAGCCTCTGTGGGCACGACTGTCCACACCACCTCATTGAGGCGGCGGTCACGCGGTACCGGTGCCCCCGGAACTACCGCTGCGGCGATCGAGCTGCCGTCCGCCAGAACCGCCAGCTGGATCGAATTCACCGACCCCGCTCGAACTGCGATGCAGGTTCTGCTGGAGCTGGTAGCCAGCTCCAATGAGAAGAGGGTGCCCCGGTCTCGACCTGCAGTCAAGCGTTTCGGCCGCAACGAACCCAAGTTTCGCCGGGTTTCACCTCATCGACACCTGATCGGTGACGCTTCGGGGCTGCCCGCGGGGCCGCCACCAAGCTCGGGTTCGCATCGCCGCGCGGGTGTCACCACGCTGCTCGTGCCCGCGAGCGCCGGTCGGCCTAGAGCGGGTCGAACTTGGAGATCAACCAGTGCCCGCCGATCAGGTCCAAGGTCGCGCGGACCCGTAGCAGGTCGACCCTCGGCGCGTTCAGGGAACTCTGCGTTACCTTCTGCTCGCCGAAGACCAGCACCACCACTTGCTTGCCATCCGGCGACACCGATTCCACGCCGCCGCTGTCCGTACTGGCCTGCACGACCGCCTTCAGCTTCACCGCATTCGGCTTGATGGTCGTCGTCATCGACTTGGTGTAGTCGTCGATCATCCGGCCGGTCAGCACGGTCTTGCCCTTGGCGAGTCCAGCATCGAAGGTCCGGTAGTCGTAGGACAGGATGACCGGCACCTCGGTCTTGGCCGCGGCCAGCGCCTGATCCCGTTCCGAGGCCGAACCGGACTTGACCGGCATCGCCAACGCGACCACCAACGCGACGGCCGCGATCACGACAAGGCCGCCGAGCACCAGCGCCAGCCATAGCGGCGAGCGGCCGGCCTCGGGTCGGCGGCTGGTCGCCACCGCGGCCGGGGCGGTGTCGACGGCGCTGCGACGGCCGCGGCGACCCGGTCGCGGGCGGTCGGATACCGGCCCGGTCGGGTCGGGCTTGCCCGCTGTCTTCGTCAGGCTGGGATCGGCCGGGGCGACAGCCCGGTCGGTGGGTCGGGGGCTCGGCGACGGCCGCCGCACCTCGGCTCTGACGCCGGCCCCGACGCCGGCTGCGGCGGCCCGCCGGGCCCGGCCAGTCGGGGTCGGACGCGGCCGCGGGCCCGCTTCCTCGATCGGTTGTACAGGGCCCGGCGCGGCGGTCGGTTCCTCGCTGCGATGCTCGCTCATGAGACCGACACCGCCTCGAAGTCGTCCATCAGCCACTTGCCGCCGATGAGCTTCATCGTCACCTGGAACCGGTTCTGCTGGGCAACGGTCGATTTGCCCTTCGAATCCACCCGGGACGTGTCCGAGGCGACCGCGACCAGCGCGGTGTCACCGGACAGGCTGATGATGCCGGCGCCGGACACGGTGCCGACCGAGTCGATCTTCTGCGTGGTCAGTCCGGCCTTCAGTTGCGCCTTCGTCGCCTCCCACTGCACCCGCTTGGTCGGGGTCAGGCCGTCCAGGGCGGCTTGGAAGTCGGCCTCGAAGGACTTCAGCCGGTAGGTCTGGATGTTGATCGTCTCCTGCCGGGCCGCGGCGACGGCGGCATTCTCCGCACCGGTGAGCGCGGCCGCCCCACCCCGCTGGTCGCGTAGCCGCAGCCCAGCCGTGATCACGGCGACGGCCACCAGCACGACCACGACGGCCGCCAGCAGCCAGATCAGGAACTGCGGCACCGTGCGCCGGGCCGGTTCGGTCATGCCAGCAACATCCTGTCCTGTGTCCTTGTTCGACTTCGCGATCCTGGTCTGCAGTCCCGTGCTCAATGCAGTGGCTCGGTCAGTAGTGACAGCCACGCATCGTCGCCGAGCACCGAACCACTGCCCATCGTGCTGGTGCCGACCTGAACGGACCGCACCCCGGCGGCCGGGACGCTGCGCGGATAGACGGTACCGCCGCCGCCTGTGGTCACCGGGTCACCGCCAGGAGCGTTCTGGGCGCCGCGGATGTCCGTGCCCGAGCCGGTCGACGCCGTGCACTGGGCGGCCGTGTTCACCTTGGCCGGTCCGGTCTCATTCGGCTTGCGAGTGTTCGTCCCGCCGTAGCCGGCGGTGCACACCTCGGGATCGTTGACATTGACCACCAGGCCGAAGTGAGCGGTGCCGTCGCCCGGCACCACCGTGAACCCACCGGCCTCGGCGGCCGGGTAGAACAGCAGGATCGACTCGATGCCGCTCAGCCGGGACACCAGCAACTGACCGACCGAGGTCAGGTTGGACAGCAACACATTCAGGTCGGATTGATTGGTCTTGATGAAGTCGTTCACCGTCTGCAACTGGGACGGCCCGTTGGTCAACAACGCGTTGATGTCCGGATCGCTCTGCTTCAGCTGCGCGGTCAGCAGGTTCAGGTTGTGCGCCCAGCTCTTGATCGCCGATCCGGAATCCAGCTGGGTCTTCAGCACGATCTGGCCGTCGTCGATGAGTTTCAGCGTTTCCGGCAGCGCTTGCTGGGCCGCGGCCAGCAGTTGATCGCCGGAGTCCAGCAGGGCCTGCAACGACGGGCCGCGCCCGTTGAAGGCCTGGCCCAGTTCGCTGACCACGGTGTTGAGCTTGGCCGAGTCGATGTGGCTGACCAGGTCGTCCAGGTTCTGCAGCAGCACCTGCGTGGCGATCGGTACCTGTCCCGGTTTGGCCAGCACGGTGTTCTTGGTCAGGTACGGAGCGCCGTCGTTGGTCGGTTCCAGGTTGACGTACTGCTCACCGACGGCCGACCGGTCGGCGACGTAGGCCTGGGCACTGGCCGGGATGGCCGGGTGCGAGCAACTGTTGAGCCGCAGATCGACCCGGACGCCGCGAACGGTCTGGCCGCCGTCCTGGTAGTCCTGCAGGTGCAACTGGCCGACCTTGCCGACGGTGACCCCGCGATAGGTCACCTCGGCGTTGGTGAATATGCCGCCGGAATCAGGGAAATTGGCGCTCACGACACAACCGCCGGGGCCGAACAGCTGCGCCCCGAGGCCGACGTAGTTGAAGCCCACGTAGCTGATACCGAGCAGCGAGATGACCACGAAGGCCAGCAGTTGGATCTTGGTCGAGCGGCGGATCACGGGACCACCACCGGACGTCGGGCCGGTCTGGGCAACATCAGGTCAGCCCCCCATGCTTCGGAGCATCGTGTCGTGCGCGCTCTGACCGACCGGAGTGGTCGGCACGCCGATCGGCACCGTCTTGAGCAGGTTGTTCAACAGATCGCCCAGATTCAGGTCGGCGGTCAGGTACAGGTTCGTGTAATCACCGCGAATGCCGTCCACCGCGGTCCTGGGGAACGGGAAGGTGGCCAGCAGCTCGAACGACTTCGGTAGCGCGTCGCCGGCCTTGGTGAACTCGGTCAGCACCGGGTCCAGGCTCTTCAAGGCGGAGACGAAGTTGTCCTGCGACTGGTTGACGACGTCCACCGCGACGCCACTGAGCTTGTCCAGGCTCCTGAGCAGGTTGACGAACTGGTCCTTCTCATCGGCCAGGATCGTCACCGCCTGCGGCAGCGTGTCCAGCGCGTTGGCCAGGATCTGCTTCTGCTTGTCCAGGGTCGTGGCCAACTGATCCAGGTTGTCGATCGCGGTCAGGATGCGGGACTTCTGCTTGTTCAGGCTGGTGGTGAGGGTGACCGCCTGCGACAGCAGACTGCGAATGTCGCCGGAGTGTCCGGACAGCGTCTGGTCCAGCTCGTGGGTGATCGTCTTGATCTGCTCCAGGCCACCCCCGTTGAGTAGTAACGACAGCGCACCGAGCACCTCCTCGACCTCCGGAGTCTCTCCGGTGCGGCCGATCGCGATGTGCGGATAGGCGAAACCGGGATGCGGCGCGTCGGCCAGCGTGGTGGTCGAGGCCGCCTCGCCGTTGGGCGGGTAGGACAGCGAGACGAACTTCTCCCCCAGCAGGGACGTCTGCCGGATCTGGGCGTAGGCGTTGGCCGGCAGGGTCACGTCGCTGTTGACCGCGATCTGCACCTCGGCCGCCCAGCCGACCAGTTTCACCGATTCGACCCGGCCGACCGAGACGTCGTTGACCTTGACCGCCGACTGCGGAACCAGGTCGAGCACGTCGGAGAAGTCGACCAGGACGTGGTAGGGATGGCTGCCGAGGTCGGCTCCGCCGGGCAGCGGCGCCGAATAAAGACCGTGGAACCCACAACCGGTCAGGGCGACGGTGCTGGCCAGCACCGCAGCGGCGGCGGTGACCCGGGAACGCAGGGACATCTCAGCCTCCCAACTTCGGCAGGCTGGGAAGCGGCGGGAGCAGGCTGCCACCGGGCAGGCCGCCGTTGCCGCCACCGAGGATCGGCAACCCGCCGAGCACCTTGGAGATCTGGTCACAGGTCTTGGCGATCACGCCGTTCGGATCGCCCAGCTTGTTCAGCGAGGTCAGTGCCGAGCAGATCACGGCCGGGTCGAGCGGGTTGGCCAGGCCACCGATGTTGTCGCGGGTGTCCAACGTGCCCGACACCGGGTTGTAGGTGTGGGCCAGGTTCGAGACCGCGACCGGGGCGACGGCCAGCACCTCGTTGAGGGCCGCCTTCTGGTTGTTGAGCACGCCCACGACATCTTTCAGACCGACCACGTCGGTGTGGATGGCTTGGGAGTTCTGCTTGATGAAGCCGGCGATGTCTGTCAGGGCCTGCTGCAGGTTCTTCAGCGCCGCCCCCAGGGAGCCACGTTCGTCGGCAAGTTCGGAGGTGACCTCGTCGAGCTGATCGTTGAACTTGCGGACCTGGGAATCATTGGCGACCAGTGCGTCGGAGAAGACCTGCAGGTTCTTCACCGTGCCGAACAGGTCCTGCCGCCCGTTGGCCAGCGTCTGGACCGCCTTGGAGAGATTGGTGATGGTGTCACCCAGCGCGACGCCGTTGCCGTTGAGGTTCGCCGCGCCGGTGTCGATGAGGTCGGACAGCGGACCGTTCTTGGTCAACGAGTTGGAGTTGGCCCCCTTGGGGCCCAGAGCCACGTTCAGGGTGTTCAGCGCCGCGTAGATGTCATCGAGCTCGACCGGGGACGCGGTCTGGTTCTGTCCGATGCTGGCACCACTGGGCAGCACCCCGCAGCCGGTCGTGCAGCTGGCCATGTCCAGCAACTGCACGTAGCGGTCGGACACCAGCGACGGCGGGATGATCGCCGCCCGCACCACCTTGGCATCGGAGCCGTAGGCCGGCAGGTCGATCTTGCTGTCGTAGCGCATGCTGACCAGCACGCCGGTGCCGTCCGGCTTGACCTTGGTGATCTTGCCGATGGCCACTCCGTGCAGCCGCACGGTCGAGCCCGGGTACAGCCCGACCGCACGGTCGAAACGGGCGGTGACGGTCTTGGTCGGCGAGGGCAGCAGCAGGAAGACCGCGGCCCCGACCACCACCGCGGCCGCGATGACGAGCACGATGAGTTGAGAAAGCCGTTTCGGCATAACGCGAATCGCCATCAGCCACCGAGCCCGGTCAGGCCGAGAACGCCACCCGCGGACAGGTTCTGGATGAAGGTGTCGAACCACCGGCCGTTGCCCAGGGTGTTGGCGAACACCCGGTAGAACGGGGCCAGCAATGCCAGCCCCTGGTCGATGTTGTCCAGGTTCTTCTCCAGGATGTTCAGCACGCCGTGCAACTGGTCCAGCGCCGGTTGGAGCGTCTTCTGGTTGTCAGCCACCAGCCCCGAGATCTGCAAGGCCAGCGAGGAGGTGTTCAGGAACAGGGTCTGGATCGCCTGCCGGCGCTGGTGAAGCTCGTCGAGCAACAAGTTGCCGTCGGTGATCAGCTTGGTGATCTGGTCGTCCTGCTGGGCCAGCACCCCGCTGACCGCATCGGCCCGGGCCAGCAAGGTGCGCAGCGCCTGATCGCGCGAGGAGATCGTGTTCGACAGCGCCGACAACCCGTTCAGGGTTGACTTGACGTCGGCCGGGGTGTCCTTGAACGTCTGGGCGATCGTCTCCAGCGACTGGCCGAGTTGCTTGGTGTCGATCGCACCGACCGTCTTGGTGAGGTCGGAGAACACCGGGTAGACGTCGTAGGGCGTCAAGGTCCGGTTCAGCGGGATGGTCGAGCCGGACTTCTGCTTGCTGGTACCGGCCGAATCCAGCTCGAGGTACTTACGCCCGAGCAACGTCTTGATCTTGATGATGGCCTGGGTCTGGTCACCGACGAAGGCGTTCTTGACCCGGAAGCTGATCTTGACGTCCTTGCCGTCGGCACCGTCCAGCTTCACCCCGGTCACGGTGCCGACCTTGACCCCGGCGATCCGGACCTCGTCGTCGGCGACCAGTCCGGAGGACTCGGAGAAGATCGCCGAGTACGGCGTACCCCCACCGATGATCGGCAACTTCTGGGCGTTGAACGCCGACCACAGCAACGCCGCGATGACGACCAACCCGATGGCACCGATCACGGTGGGGTTGCGGGAGGAGAAGGACCGACCGCGCGGAGCCTTCTTCATGCCTTTAGCCACGGTGCACCCCCATCAGTTGCACCTCGAGGTCGGGAACACCGGATTCGGGCTGACCGTGACGTTGCCGGGCAGCGTCACCGTTCCTCCCAATGAACACAGGTAGAAGTTGAACCAGGAACCGTAGGTCGCGGTGCGGGTCAGGCTGGCGATCTTGGTCGGGAACCGCTGCAGCACCCCGTCGATGGTCGAACCGCCGGCGTTGAGCACCGAGGCCAGGCCGGTCAGATC
>CAZZZW010000242.1:0-6843 GCA_964658795.1 Phormidium nigroviride PCC 7112 | reverse complement strand
TCCCGGCGGATGCGCGCGCTGAAGGTGCTGGTCAAGCGTCTCGTCTGCATCGAGGACCTCGGCAACGTCGATGTGTTGTTCACCGACAAGACCGGGACGTTGACGGCCGGCCGGATCGACTTCGCGCGGGCGGTTCCGGTCGCCACCGGCCTGGCCGAAGCCGACCTGCTGCGGCTGGCGCTGATCTGCACCGAGGTGTCGGACGGCGACGGTGGTGGCAATGCGCTGGACCAGGCGTTGTGGCGCGCACCCGCCTCGGCGCCCCTCGTGGCTGCGGCCCGTGGCTGCATCCGGCTGTCGGTATTGCCCTTCGATCACGAGCGAATGTTGATTTCGGTGCTGGTCGACGAGCCGGCCGGGCCGCTGAGCATGCTGACCAAGGGGGCACCCGAGGCGGTGCTGGCCCGATGCGTGGACGTCCCGATCACCGCCCGGGCCGCGCTGGCTGCCGAATTCGCGGCCGGTAACCGGGTGGTGGCGCTGGCTCGGCGGGCAGCGACCACCGTCCATGAGCTGTCCGAGCAGGACGAGAACAACCTGCAGTTGCTGGGGTTTCTCGTCTTCCTCGATCCGCCGAAGGCCGATGCTGCCGAATCACTGGCCCGGTTGCACCGGCTGGGCATCGAGGTCAAGATCGTCACCGGCGACAACGCGGCCGTGGCGGTCAAGGTGTGCCAGGAACTGGGGCTGGGTTCGGTCAGCGCGCTCACCGGCGTGGACCTCGATCGGCTGGACGACGTGGCGCTGGCCGCGGCGATCGGCCGGACCACGGTATTCGCCCGGGTCAGTCCCGAGGACAAGGCCCGGATCGTGCGCGTCCAACGCCGAAGTGGCGGCGGCGTGGCCTTCCTCGGCGACGGCGTCAACGACGCACTCGCCCTGCATGCGGCCGACGTGGGCATCTCGGTGGACTCGGCCACCGACGTGGCCAAGGACGCGGCCGACGTGATCCTGTTGGACAAGGATCTGGGCGTCTTGGCCGACGGGGTCGCCGAAGGTCGGCGGATCTTCGCCAACACCATCAAGTACGTGCTGATGGGGACCTCCAGCAACTTCGGCAACATGTTCTCTGCCGCCGGGGCATCGTTGTTGCTCAGTTTCCTGCCGATGCTGCCCAGCCAGATCCTGCTGAACAACCTGCTGTACGACCTGAGCCAATTGGCCATCCCGACCGACAATGTCGACGCCGAACAGCTGCACCGGCCATCGCACTGGGATATCGGCTTCATCCGCCGGTTCATGGTCGTGTTCGGCCCGTTGAGCTCGCTGTTCGACTTCCTGACCTTCGCCGTGATGCTCTGGGTATTCCACGCCCACGCCGCCGAGTTCCGGTCCGGTTGGTTCGTCGAGTCGCTGGCCACCCAGACCCTGGTCGTGTTCGCCATCCGCACCCGCAAGGTGCCGTTCCTGCGTAGCCGGGCCAGCCGGCCGCTCACCCTGGCCGCGCTCGGCATCGTCGTCATCGGTGCCGTGCTGCCGTTCAGTCCGGTCTCGCGGGTGCTGGGCTTCAGTCCACTGCCGGCGACCTTCTTCCTCGCTCTCGCGGCCATGGTGGTCGGCTACCTGGCGCTGATCGAGTTCGGAAAGCGCCGGTTCTACCGCCTCCGGCCGACCACCACCGGCGCCCGGCGGCGCTACAGCCGCACCCGGCACCTGGTTCGGCGGGCTGCCCGCTTCAGTGTGGCCAACGTCCATCGCTAGTCAGGACCTTCGGTCCTGTTCGCCGGTGGGCGGCTCGGGAAGGGTCAGCGGTAAGCCGAACGAGGAGGCACCATGACCACACCGACCCTGGACAACCGGGCCGTACGTGACACGCTGCGACACGCGGCGATCCGGGCCACGCTGGCGCCGTCGGTCCACAACACCCAGCCCTGGTTGTGGCGTCACCTGGGCAGCCGGCTCGAGTTGTGTGCCGATCGCAGCCGACAGTTGCGGGTGCTCGATCCGACCGGGCGGCAACTGCTGATCAGCTGCGGTTGTGCTTTGTTCAACGCCCGGGTCCAGTTGGCCGCCGACGGGTACGGCCCGATCGTGCGGCGCTTTCCTGACCCCGAAGACGGTGACCTGCTGGCCGTGATCGAGACCGGACCCGCCGGCGCCGATGCCGACATCCTGGCCCTGAACCCGTCGCTGGAGCTGCGTCAGACCAATCGGCGTCAGTTCGCCGACGACGAGGTGCCGCCGGCCGTCGTCGACCAGCTGTGCGCGGCAGCGGCGGCTGAGGCCAGCGAATTGTTCGTGATCCACCAGGAGGCGCACCGGATCGCCACCGCGGTGCTGAGCCAGCAGGCCGACCGGGCCGAGAATGCCAATCCGGCCTACCGGGCCGAGCTGCGCGCCTGGACCTCCGACGATCCCCGACGCCGGGACGGCGTTCCGGCCGCCGCGGTACCGCACGTGGACGCCGACGCCGAGGACGACATCCCGATCCGGGACTTCGACACCCGCGGCACCGGCTGGCTGCCGACCAAGACCCGTTCGAGTCTGCGACAGTGCCTGCTGTTGCTGTGCGTCGCCGAGGATTCACCCGCGGCCTGGTTGCGGGCCGGCGAGGCATTGGAGCGGGTATGGCTGGAAGCGGCTCGACAGGGTTATGCGATCAGCTTGTTCACCCAGGTGATCGAGGTCCCGGGTACCCGGGAGCAGCTCCGGGCCGAACTCGGGCTCACCGCGCACCCGGTCGTGTTGCTGCGCGTCGGGCGGGCACCGGTGACGGCGTCCTCGCATCGCCGTCGGCTCGAGGATGTATTGGTGGAGACGTCATGAAGCACGAACACTGGCAGGGCAAGGTGGTGGTCGGCGTTCAGGATTCTCCCGCCGGCGACGCCGCATTGACGCGCGGGGTGGCTGAGGCGCTGCAGCGCCGGACAGGGCTGCATCTCGTGCGGATCTGGCGTGAGGTCGACCTCTTGTTCTCGATGACCCGAAGTGAGGTCGCACGGCTGTCCAAGTCGGAGAAGACGAACAAGTTGATGCTCGAACGTGCCGCCTGGCGGGCCGCCCAGCTGGCACCGGAGCTGACCATCACCACCGAGCTGCTGCCCGGAGACCTGTTCGAAGCGATGGCCGGGGTCAGCAAGGCGGCCCAGCTGCTGGTGGTCGGTTCGGACCGGTCCAATTCTGACAGTGATATCTCGGAGTGGATCCGCGAGCGGGCGCAGTGCCCGGTGATCGTGGTCGACGCCGCGACCGCGCCGGCCTGACCGGACGCGGGGAGGGGCCGCCCGATGCGCTGGAATCGCCTTTTCGTAGCGGTCTATTGGCCGCCGGTGTCCGGTGGCTGAGCTCGCCTTGACGTGGCGGCGGCTCGGTGGGACGTTGGAAGGGTTCCGGACCACGGGTGGCTCGCCTCAATCGAGAGGTTCATCCCGGCGGCAGCGTTGCTGCCGGCCGGCGCTACCCGGAGCCGGCACGAGGAGTTGCGAATGACTGACCGCACGCGCCCGACCACGACCGATGCCGGTGTTCCCGTTGCCAGCGATGAACATTCGCTGTCGGTCGGACCCGATGGCCCGCTGGTACTGAACGACCACTACCTGATCGAGCAGATGGCCAATTTCAACCGGGAACGGATTCCGGAGCGGCAACCGCACGCCAAGGGCGGCGGCGCGTTCGGTGGCTTCGAGGTGACCCAGGACGTCAGCCGATTCACCCGGGCGGCGGTCTTCCAGCCCGGGGCCAAGACCGACACCCTGGTCAGATTCTCGACCGTGGCCGGCGAACGCGGCAGCCCGGACACCTGGCGCGACCCGCGCGGCTTCGCGGTGAAGTTCTACACCAGCGAGGGGAACTTCGACCTGGTCGGCAACAACACTCCGGTCTTCTTCATCAAGGATCCGCTGAAGTTCCAGCACTTCATCCGTTCTCAGAAGCGCCGGGCCGACAACAACCTGCGTGATCACGACATGCAGTGGGACTTCTGGACGCTGTCGCCGGAGTCCGCCCATCAGGTCACCTGGTTGATGGGGGACCGGGGGATCCCGCGAACCTGGCGGCACATGAACGGCTACGGCAGCCACACCTACATGTGGATCAACGCCGACGGTGAGCGGTTCTGGGTCAAGTACCACTTCAAGACCGACCAGGGCATCGAGTGCTTCACCCAGGACGAGGCCGATCAGATGGCCGCGGTCGACACCGACTACCACCAGCGGGACCTGTTCGAGCACATCGAGTCCGGCGCGTTCCCGAGCTGGACGCTGCACGTCCAGGTGATGCCGTTCGAGGACGCCAAGACCTACCGGATCAACCCGTTCGACCTGACCAAGGTCTGGCCGCACGCGGACTACCCGTTGCAGGAGGTCGGCCGGATGACGTTGAACCGCAACGTCAGCGACTACCACACCGAGATGGAACAGGCCGCCTTCGAGCCGAACAACCTGGTTGCCGGCACCGGGCTGTCACCGGACAAGATGTTGCTCGCCCGCGGTTTCAGCTACTCCGATGCCCACCGAGCGCGGTTGGGGGTCAACTACCGTCAGATCCCGGTCAACACCCCTCGGGTCGAGGTGAACAGCTACTCCAAGGACGGCGCGATGCGGGTGCACAACGTGTCGGACCCGGTGTACGCCCCGAACTCCTACGGTGGTCCGGTCGCCGATCCGGCCCTGACCGACGACGGTGGCACCTGGTACTCCGACGGCGAGATGGTGCGTGCCGCGTACACCCAGCGGTCGGGGGACGACGACTGGAGCCAACCGGGCCTGCTGGTCCGGGAGGTGCTCGACGACGACGCTCGCGGACGGCTGGTGGACAACATCGTCGGACACCTGCTCAACGGAGTGTCCGAGCCGATCCTGCGGCGGGCCTTCGAGTACTGGCACAACGTCGACGCCGACCTCGGTGACCGGATCGAAGCCGGCGTGCGGGCCAAGCAGGCGGACAAGGATCCCAAGGCGGCCGAGCAGGGTAACCCGGCACGGTCCAGCATGCAGGCCAAGGCCTGACCCGTCCCTCGGCCGTCGAGGTCCGTCCGGCCGGGTCGTGCATGCCGGCCGGACGGGCCTCGACGGGTAGTACGACCCGGCCTGCGCGACAACGGGAAAGTCGATCGGCAACGCGGCGTGCGAGCGGCAAAGGCGGCCCAGTTCGACCGATCAGCCGATCGCGGTGCCGAAGAGGCTGCCGATCGCATAGGTCAGGGCCAACCCGGCCGCCCCACCGATCACGACCCGCAACACCGCCCGACGGACGTCAGCGTGGCCCAGTCGAGCCGACGCCGCCCCGGCGATCGCCAGCGCGAGCAATACCGCGACCACCGTGACCGGAACGCGCCATGCCTGCGGCGGCAGCAGGATCGCCAGCAACGGCAGCAAGGCCCCGGTGACGAAGGAGATGGCCGACGCCGTCGCGGCCTGGACCGGATCAGCCATGTCGTCCGGATCCAGGTTCAGCTCGGCGTCCAGGTGCGCGGCGAGGGCGTCCTTCGCGGTGAGTTCCTCAGCCACCGTGCGAGCCGTGTCCGGGCTGAGCCCCTTGGCCTCGTACAGTGCCACCAGCTCGGCGAACTCCTCATCCGGCAGGTGTGCCAGCTCGTACTTCTCCTTGGCCAGCTGGGCGGTTTCGGCATCGCGCTGGCTGCTGACCGACACGTATTCGCCCAAGGCCATCGAGACCGCGCCGGCCACCAGCCCGGCCAGGCCGGCGGTGAAGATCGGCCCACGGCTACTGGTGGCGCCGGCCACGCCGACGACGATCCCGGCCACCGACACGATGCCGTCGTTCGCGCCCAAGACCCCGGCCCGCAACCAGTTCAGCCGGCCGCCGAGACCGCTGGTGTGCGGTTCGTCGGCGTGCGTGGGTTCCCCGCGCTCGGCCGCCTCGCGTTGAGCGGGACCAGGCATCGGTGCCTGCCCGGGTTCGAAACTGTTGTCCGCCATGGGCATGAGCTAACCGGTCCCGATCGAGTTCTGCCAGTAAGGGATGGCTTTCCTTGGTGCCGGGACGGCCATCACCGGCTCGTCGGCGGCTGGAAGTCCGAGTGACCGTCCGGGTGATGCCGGCCGCCACCGTCTCGCCAGCTGCCTCCGGCCGACAGCACGAGGACCGCGGCGACGGCGGCGGCGACCGCGGTGACGCCGAAGGCGGTCAACCGGGCCCAGCGACCCTCGAGGCTCAATCGCCGTCCGGGCGGCAGGAAGGTCAGCATCAGCGCGGGTACCAGGCGGGCGAGCGCGTGCAGCCCGGTGAGCACACCCCACACCAGGAACAGGCCTTGGTGCAGCCGTAACCAGTCGACCCGTTGACCCAGCACGCTGAACAGCAGAGTGTGGGCGTTGTTGTCCCCGACCAGGACGAGGATCAGGCCGGAGCCGAGCAGCCCGAGCGTCGACAGCACCACGCCGGGGCCGAGCAGTCGCAGCAGAAGCGGTGGCGGTCCGGCCTGGACGTAGTTCGGATCGTGCCGGTAATACCGCAGGATTCGCCATCCGGTGCTGCCGGTCTTGAGCAGGGCCGGCGGTATCAGCAGGGTGCCGAGCACGATGTGCCAGCTGATGTAGCCCCGGACATCGAGCAAGGTCACCAGCTCGGCCAGGGAGAGCACCAGGATGAGCAGGCCCGTCCAGGCCGTGAGCCGGGCGTTGCCGGCCGGACCGCCGGTGCGAGCGAGGACCGGATCGTCGCGGCCGCCTCGACCGAGTGCTTCGGCGAGCGTGTCGTCCAGGACGGTAGGAAGCGACGAACTGCGGGCGGGTGTGATCACCGGTCCATCAAATCTGTAAATCCTCTGCGCAGGCTCTTAAACCAGCGTTGCCCGACCGCGCCGGCCGGCCGTCCGGGCGGGCGGTCAGGCCGATCTTCTCGAGGTCGTCCTCGCCGAGCTCGCGCAGGACCGCGAAATCG
>CAZZZW010000241.1:0-6860 GCA_964658795.1 Phormidium nigroviride PCC 7112 | reverse complement strand
GGGGGCGAAGCGGGTGTTGGTGGCCGTTGCCGACCCGAGCCTCATCGAGCCGCTGCAGTTCGCGCGGCGACCCGGCTTCGAGTTGCATCGGGTGCCGGAACGCTTCATCTCCGGTGAGGCCCGGGCGCTGGTGTCGGCGCTGAACGGCTCCACCGGCCTGCCGCCGGGAAGGCGGGTTCTCCCTGTTCATCACGGGGTGAACGGCCGGCCGACGCTGGTGTGCAACGCCGAGACGCTGGCCCAGCTGGCGGTGCTGGCCCGCACCGGTCCGGCCCACTTCGCCTCGGTCGGCACGCTCGCCGAGCCGGGCACCACGTTGGTGACGGTGACCGGTGCGGTCACCCGACCGGGCGTCTACGAGATTCCGCTGGGCTTGCCGCTCGGTCGATTGGCCGACCGCGTCGGCGCGCAGGCGAGCCAGGCCGTGATCACCGGTGGCTATCACGGTACGTGGCTACCAGCGGCGGACTTTCCGCTGTCACGACAGGGGGTTTCCGGAATGGGGGGCGGCTTCGGCGCCGGCGTGCTCATCTTCCTCGGACAGCAGACCTGTGCCCTGGCCGAACTGACCCGGGTTGCGGGCTGGCTGGCCGATGAATCGGCGAAGCAGTGCGGACCCTGCCGGTTCGGGTTGCCGGCCCTGGTCGCCGATCTGGCCGGCCTGCTGCGCGGGATTCCGGGCGCGGCCGACCGGCATCTGGCTCAAGTGGATCACCGGGGGGCCTGCGCTCACCCGGACGGTGCGGTGCGTTTCATCCGATCCGGGTTGGCTGTCCTGCAACCCGAGCTGGTCGCCCATCGACACGGCGGCTGCGGTCGTCCCGACCTCGGCCAACTGGCCACCACTCGGGCGGGGATCCGGTGGGCGGCATGAGCACCCGGATGCAGGCGCCCCGGCTGGAGATCGACTGGACCCGGTGCGACGGGCACGGCCTGTGCGCCGCCCTGTTGCCGGAGGCGATCGGGCGCGACGACTGGGGTTATCCGGTGGTGGACCAGAACGCCATGGTCCACCAGTCCGAGGCCGCCGTGAAACGGGCCGTGGCCTGCTGCCCGGCCCTGGCCCTCAGGCTGGTGCGGGGCTAGTCCAGTTCCCGCAACTCGGTGGTGCGGTCACCACCGGCGCTGCCGGTGTTGATGGTGCCCTGCAACTCGAACATCAGCACGCTGGCCGGCTGGTCGGCCTTCGGGCAGTGTTCGACGCCGAGCGGCACCACGAACACGTCGTGCGGGCCGAGCTCGACGTCGCGGTCCCTCAGCTGGATCGTGATCTGGCCGTCCACGACGTAGAAGAGCTCATCGGTGTTGGGGTGGCTGTGCCAGACGAACTCGCCGTCGAACTTGGCGATCTTGACGTCGTAGTCGTTGATGCTGGTCAGCCGGCGCGGTTGCCAGGGCTCGTCGAAGCCGGCCAACGCGCTGAGCACGTTCCGCACGTCCGTCACGACTGCCCCCCTTCCAGAATCTGACGTTCCTTGGCCGGGTCGAGCCCAGGGGTGCGTTCGGACGGCTGCCAGCCACCCGGCACCGTCTGCATCCATTCCCACACCGCGCGGATGGTATCGGCAACCGGACGCGCGGCCAGGCCGGCGGCCTCGGCCCGGCTGGTGTCGTGGGCGAACAGGCCCGGAGCCTCGGCCGACGGGATCCACAGCGGTAGCTCGGTCCAGCCCTCGACCTGGGCCTCGACCAGGATCTGGTCGTCCACCCAGGTGAATTCGGCGTCGGAGCCGGTCGTGGTCCGGATCTCGTCGAACAGCTGGCCCCGGGTGATCTGGTGGGCCGGCCCGGTCACCTCGAACGTTCCCGGCGTGAGCGTCAAGGCGAAGGCGGCGATGTCCCGGGCGTCGATGAGCCGCAGCTCGTCCTCGGGTCGCCCGGGCGCCAGCACCTGGCCGCCGCGGGCGATTCGGCTTATCCACCAGGGCAATCGGCCGATCCCGTCGTACGGGCCGACGATCAGTCCGGCCCGCAGGATCGAGGTACGGCGCTCGCCGAAGCGCCGCAGCACGGCCTTCTCCGCGCCGGCCTTGCGCCAGCCGTAGGGTCCGGCGTCCGACAGCTCGGCCGGGACGTCCTCGCCCTCGACGTCCGGGTCACCGTCCCAAGTACCACCGGCGTGGTAGTCGGCTTTCTCCGGCCAGCCCGGGAACACATTCACCGTCGAGGTGAAGGCGTAATGCCCGGCCAGCGGTTCGAGCAGATCGACGGCGTGCCGGACCTGGAACGGGAAGTACGCGGTGTCGAAGACCAGGTCGTAGTCGTGATCAGCCACCTGACGCAGGGATTCCGGGTCGTTGCGGTCTCCGGTCAGGTGCCGGGCGCCGCGGACCGGTTCGCCGGTGATGCCGCGGCTGAACGTGGTGACGAGGTGATCGTGCTCGACCGCGTACTGCGCCACGTTGCGGGACAGGAACACGGTGCCGCCGAGAACCAGAATCTTCATGACGACCAGCCGATCAGAGCGGGGCGGGCGCGCGCAATGGCTGTTCGCGGCGGGTGGAATACTCACCGACTGAGAGTCGTGTCACTGCGGGCGCCGTTGCTCGCCGACACCCGCCACTGCGAATAACGGAGATCTGAAGATGCCCATCGCAACTCCCGAGATCTACAACGAGATGCTGGACCGCGCCAAGCAGGGTGGCTTCGCCTATCCGGCGATCAACTGCACCTCGTCGGAGACGATCAACGCGGCGCTCAAGGGCTTCGCCGACGCCGGTAGCGACGGGATCATCCAGTTCTCCACCGGCGGGGCCGAGTTCGGCTCCGGCACCGGGGTGAAGGACATGGTGACCGGTGCGGTGGCGCTGGCCGAGTTCGCGCACGTCGTGGCCGAGAAGTACTCGATCAACGTTGCGCTGCACACCGACCACTGCCCGAAGGACAAGCTGGACGGTTACGTCCGACCGCTGCTGGAGATCTCTCGTCAGCGGGTTGCGGCGGGGCAGAATCCGTTGTTCCAGTCGCACATGTGGGACGGTTCGGCGGTGCCGCTGGCCGAGAACCTGCAGATCGCGGCCGAACTGCTGAAGCTGACCCACGAGGCTCGCATCATTCTGGAGATCGAGGTCGGCGTGGTCGGTGGCGAGGAGGACGGCGTCGCCAACGAGATCAACGACAAGCTCTACACGACCGATCAGGACTACCTGGACACGCTGGCCGCGCTGGGCTCGGGCGAGAACGGGCGGTACCTGCTGGCAGCGACCTTCGGCAACGTGCACGGGGTGTATAAGCCGGGCAACGTCAAGCTGCGGCCGGTGGTGTTGAAGGGCGGCCAGGAGGTGGCGACCCGCGAACTCGGCCTGCCCGCGGGCTCGAAGCCGTTCGACCTGGTTTTTCATGGTGGTTCGGGATCGTCGCTGGAAGAGATCCGCGAGGCATTGTCCTACGGCGTGGTCAAGATGAACGTCGACACCGACACCCAGTACGCCTTCACCCGGCCGATCGTCGGTCACATGTTCTCCAACTACGACGGCGTACTGAAGGTCGACGGCGAGGTCGGCAACAAGAAGGTCTACGACCCGCGTTCGTACCTCAAGGCGGCCGAGGGCGGGATGGCCGCGCGGGTGGTCGAGGCCTGCTCGGACCTGCAGTCGACCGGAACCGCGATCTCGGGTTCGTAGCTGCGCCGGCCGGCCGATCGACCCGGCCCGACCCCGATCGATTTTGGAGAGTTTTGCCTCGCAGGCACGCAGAACTCTCCAAAATCGTGAACGACCATCCCCGGGCGGCAACGGGCTGCGGCAGAATGGCAGGCATGGATCTGCTCGCGCCTCGTACGTTGCTTCCGGTCGACCCCGCCGCCGCTGAACTAGCCGAGGGGGCTGATCCGGTACAGGTGGCCACCGCGCATCCGTCATCCTCGGCCGCCTGGGCCGCGCTGGCCGAGGAGGCGTTGGGTCGCGGGTTCGTGGTCGAGGGTTACGCCTATGCCCGGACCGGCTATCACCGGGGGCTGGACTCGCTGCGCAAGGCCGGCTGGCGTGGGACCGGCCCGGTGCCGTGGTCACACGAGCCGAACCGCGGGTTCCTGCGGGCGCTGTTCTTCCTCGGCCAGGCCGCTGCCGCGATCGGCGAGACCGACGAAGCCGAGCGGTGCCGGACCTTCCTCGACGACAGCGACCCCGAAGCCGCCACAGCCCTCTCTTAGCTCAGGCCCAGGGCCCGATGCTTGGACTGCTCTTGGTCGCCACCCAGTCCACCAACATCAGTCCGGCGGCTGTGGCCAGTCGCCGCGCGATGTCGACGAGCTGGTTTGCCTCGTCCTGGTCAGCGCTGAACATCAGTCCGAGCACCGAGACCTGCTGGTCCGGCTGCAGGCCGTAGATCGCCCCGCCAGTCGTCACGTAGGCGAAGCCGTGCCGCGCCACCTGGCCGGGCAGGAACTCGAAACTGATCCGCACCGAATGCGCGGCCAGGTCATCGAGGGCCAACTCGATGTCCGCCGCGGTCAGCCGACTGCCGACGAGCGGCTGTTGGGGCTGCGTGCGCAGGTGTACCTCGGTGTAGCCAGCTCCTCCTCCGGCCCGCTTCACCGCGTCGATCCGGCTGAACTCGGCCGCGACGTCTGATCGGAGGACGACCGAAACCAATTCGAGCTGGCGCCAGTCATCCTCGTGCATGACCAGCACCTGATCGTCAGCGCCGGCCGGTTCCATCGGCGGTAGCTCATCGCACAGAGTCGGGAGGCTGAAGCGCAGCTTGCCTGGGCCGATGGCCGCAGGCTTGGGCGGCCTTCTACTGAACCAGTTCACCGTGGACTCGTGCGGGTTTCGTCGATCGACACGGAATCACGCCCCCGGTTCTTGGTGGCAGCGTCTCGATACTGGTTCATCGGTCGGCCATATCCTTGGGCTTGATGCCGCCTACGCCGATGGACCGGCGTCGTCGAGTCGAACACGATCAAGGTCGCCCCGGTCGTGACGCTATGCGTACGGAACGGCTGTAGTCGACCCAGCGTCGACTGAACTTCTGACGGTCCAGGATGGGTGAGAGGTGAAGGCCGTTCGCATCCAGCACCAGCCGCTGTGGACGGGCCACGGTCAGAATCCTAACGGCGGCGCACAGTCCGAAGAAAACACGTGGCCCAACCGAGACCGGAGGAATTGCACACGATCATGCTGATCCCGATCGTGACGAATACGATCGAGCCGACGGTGAGCAACGCAAATTTGCGGCGCGAGCCGACGAAGGTCAGTCCGTTCACTTGAGCAACAGGGTTCCTAGGCGGCGGGTGGTGAGGACCAGGCCGAGGGCGGCCATGGCCACGAAGTACAGCAGGTGCACCAGCAGCATCGGGTGCAGGTCACCCACGGCCAGCGAGCGCATCACGATCACCGCGTGGTTCAACGGCAAACACTCGACGACGATGCGCAACCAGACCGGATAGGTGTTCACGCCGTAGAACGTCCCGGAGAACAGGAACATCGGCAGCGTGAACAGCGTGACCACCTGCAGGTCCTGCCAGCTCCGCAGATACGTCGTAACCGCCATGCCGACCGCGGCGAACCCGAACCCGACCACCAACGCGGCCGGAATGAGCAGTAGCACCCAGGGTGAAATCACCAGTCCGAGCACGAACATCACCACGATGAACCCGGCCGCGTACAGCCCACCCCGGATCACCGCCCACATGATCTCGCCCAGCGCCACGTCCATGACGCCCATCGACGTGGCGAGCATGCAGTCGTACAGCTTGGCGAACTTGAGCTTGAAGAACACGTTCATCGTCGAGTCCGCGATCGCCCCGTTCATGGCCGACGAGGCCAGCAGCGCCGGCGCGATGTACTCCGCGTACGTCAGCGGATGCCCATTCGGCGCAGACACATTCCCGACCAGCGAGCCCAGTCCGGTGCCGAACGACAGCAGGTAGAACAGCGGCTCGAAGAACCCGGACAGCACGATCATCCAGGACCGCCGATACACCAGCACCGACCGTTCCAGGGACGCCCAGTACCGGCCGGCGTACATCCCCGGCGGCAACATCCGCAGCAGCACACCACCGGCGCGCGGCTCGGCGACCGGCACCTGATTCAGTACGGACGTCATCGGCCCAACCTGGCCTGGTACTTGCGCACTGCGACCACCGCACCGACGACGGCCGGCACGACGAGGAAAGCCACATGCAACAGGGCCAGTTGCAGGCTCAGCGATCCGACGCCGGACCTGAGGTGCAACGGCCCCAGCGCCACCCAGCGCGACAACTCGGTGGCGTGCCAGAGCGGTGAGATCCAGGCCAGCACCCGGACCCAACCCGGCAACGAACTGATCGGGTAGAACGTCCCGGAAAAGAGGAACATCGGCATCACGACGAACCGGAAGATCACGTTGAAGCTGCTGCCCTCGTCCTCGATCGTCGCGGAAAAGGCAGCAATCGGCGTGGCAATCGCCAACGCTCCCAGGGTCGCCACCGGCAGGATCAACACCGCACCGACCGAGCGGAGGCCACCGAAGCAAGCGACGATGATGCCGTACAGCAGGGCCGACAACGCGGCCTTGTAGGCGATCCAGCTCAACGTCCCCCGCGCGATCTGGGCCGCGGTCAGGGGCGTGGCGTTCATTGCAAAGTAGGTCCGCTGATACTTGAACCCGCCGTGCAGAACGG
This sequence comes from Phormidium nigroviride PCC 7112, assembly GCA_964658795.1. Lineage (GTDB taxonomy): Bacteria > Actinomycetota > Actinomycetes > Mycobacteriales > Jatrophihabitantaceae > Jatrophihabitans_A. The sequence goes on along the minus strand of CAZZZW010000241.1, from coordinate 256 downwards.
GATAGGTGGCATCGCCGACACCGACCTGCAACGCGGTCGCCGCGATCAATGCCGGTGCGATGTAGGACAGGTACGGCGTGCCCAGGCTGGCGTTGCCACCGTGCGAGTTGACCACGCCACCCAGTCCGAGCCCGAGCGCCAGCAGGTACAGCACGGGTGCCAGCAGCTGCGAGAGCACGGACACCTTGATGTAGCGACGGTCGGCGATCAGGTTGTAGATGAACAGGGAACGCAGGCCACCGCCCTGCGGCTGGAC
>CAZZZW010000240.1:0-6884 GCA_964658795.1 Phormidium nigroviride PCC 7112 | reverse complement strand
CGCATCGATCACCATGTACACCACGACATGGTGTGGCTACTGCTTCCGGCTCAAGCAGGGACTGGCCAAGGCCGGCATCGAGTTCGCCGAGGTCGACATCGAGCGCCACGAGGACGCGGCGGTTCGGGTGATGGAGGTCAACGGCGGCAACCAGACCGTCCCGACCTTGGAGTTCTCCGACGGCTCGGCGCTGACCAACCCCACGGTGGCCCAGGTGCAGCAGAAGCTGGCTGCTCTCGCCTGAGGCATGGCGACCTTCACCCCGCTGGACGCGGCCGCGCTGGCCGGGCGTCTGGCCCACCTGATCGATCAGCGCCACCCGGGTGATCGCCCCCTCCGGGTAGGCCTGGACGCGCCGGCCTGTTCCGATCTCAGCCCCCTGCTGGCCGCGCTGGCCGAGGCCCTGCTGGCCCGGGGCCGCAGCCTGGCCGTGGTCCGGACGACCGACTTCTACCGCGACGCGTCGCTGCGGCTGGAGTACGGCCACACCGATGTCGAGTCGTTCTACACGGGTTGGATCGACACCGCCGCCGTGCAGCGCGAGGTACTGGACCCGGTGGTCAGCCAGGGACGGTACCTGCCGAGCCTGCGTGATCCGATCACCAACCGGGCCACGCGGGCCGAGCCGGTGGAGTTGGCCCCGGCCGGCGTGCTGTTGCTGGTCGGCGAACTCCTGCTCGGCAGTGGGCTGCACCTCGACCTGAGCGTGCACGTCGCGGTCAGCCGGCAGGCCCGCAAGCGGCGCACGCCGGACGAGCTCGCCTGGACGCTGCCGGCCTTCGACCGCTACGACATCGAGGTGGATCCGGCCGGGCTGGCCGATGTGGTTATCCGCTGGGACGACCCGCAGCGGCCCGCGCTCAAGGACTGACGTTCACCCACTGGGCAGCGCCTAGCGCTCATGGACTGCCACAGACCGACCGAGCAGTGCCCGTCCCGAAGCGGTGAGCGGCCAGGCTCAGTCCGCGGCCGCCAGCCAACTGTTGATCAGCTGCCGGGCGATGGACATCGTCGGCGGCAGCGCTCGTAGCACCACATCGTCCGGAGCGGACTCGTCCGCGCCCCAATCGCCGGCCCGCCGGACCTCCTCGCGGGTGAACCAACCGGCCTCGACGATCTCGGAGCCGTCGATGTGCAGGGTCGGATCACCGTCCAGTCGCGCGGTGAAGCCCAGCATCAGCGAGGCCGGGAACGGGTGCGGCTGGGACCCGTCGTAACGGATGTCGCGGATCGCGAGGCCGACCTCTTCGCCGACCTCCCGAGCCACCGCTGACTCGGCCGACTCGCCCGCCTCGACGAAGCCGGCCAGCACCGACATCCGGCCGGCGCCCCATTGCGGCCCCCGAGCCAGCACGCACCGGCCGGCACCGTCGTGGACCAGCATGATGACGGCCGGGTCGGTCCGGGGGAAATGCTCCGAGCCGTCCACCGGGCAGACCCGGGTCCAGCCGGCCTGGGCCGGTTCGGTGAGCGCGCCACACCGCGGGCAATGTCGGTGCCGCCGGTGCCACTCGTGCAGCGCGACGGCGGCGGTCAGCAGACCGACATCCAGGTCGGTCAGTCGAGCGCCGACGTCCCGCAGTGTTCGCCAGCTGTCGTCACCGACGGCATCGGCGGCCAGCAGCGCGAAGTAATCCGACCCGTCGGCGTGACCGAGGTAGACCCGGACGCCGTCGGCCGGTGCCGCGCCGGTGCCGAGCAGGACCAGATCAGGACCGTCGGCGACCTCGACGGTGCCGGTCGGCGACAGCACCAGCACTCGGCTGTTCGAGTTCTGCCAGGCCGCATCGAGGTAATCGGCATCGGTGCGCCGCTCGGCCCGGCGGTCGTGGCCCGTGCGGGACAGCAACGGCACCGGCGGCACGGCCCACCGGTTCGACGGGGGGCGGGAACTGGGACTCACTCCGGCGGCCCCTATTCGAGGTCGATGATCGCCGACAGCGGGCCGGTGATCAGCCCGGCGTCCCCGACCGCGACCCCGACCAGCTGCTGCGGGGCCAGGTACCGGGCCGCGACATCGGCGATCTGCTCGGCGGTGACCTGCAGCAGCCGGGCCGGGTGCGCGGACAACCAGTCGACGTCGAGTCCCGAGGCGACCAGCACGCTCAGCTGGGCGGCCAATCCGGCCTGGGTCGAGGTGGACAGGGCCAAGGTGCCGACCGCGTACTGCTGTACCGAATCGAGCTCGGTGGCCGAGATCGGCGTCGATGCGATCCGACCGAGCTCGTACAGCGTCTCGAGCACGGCCGGCGCGGTCACCTCGGTGGCGACGTCGGCCACCAGCTCGAAGGTCGAACCGAGCCGGGCGTGATCGATCAGGCTGCGTGGCGAGTACGAATAGCCTTTGTTCTCACGGATGTTCTCCACCCAGCGGGAGGAGAAGTAGCCGCCGAAGGCCAGGTTGGCCAACTGCAGCGCCGGGTAGTCCGGATCGGTCCGGGGCAGCGCCGGGCCACCGAAGCGGAAGGACGTCTGGACCGAGCCCGGTCGATCGATCACCTGCAGCGGGCGCCGGCCGACGACCGGCAGCGGCTTGTCCTTGCTGACGGCCGCAGTGCCGGTCCAGTCACCGAAGATCCGCTCGGCCAGATCCACGGTCCGGCTCGCGTTCACGTCACCGATCAGGATCAGCGTCGCGCCGTCCGGACGCACCATGGCCCGGTGCAAGGCCCGTAACTGGGCTGGGGTGGTGGCCGCGATCTGGTCCTCGTCAGGCAGGGTCTGGCCGTACGGGTGACCGGGCAACAAGCGTCGGGCGAAGGCGTCGGCGGCGATGGTGCCGGCCTGGGACCGCGACACCTGGGTCCGCTCGACCAGCCGGCTGCGTTCGCCGGCCACCTCGGCCCGGGGGTAGGTGGCGTTGGTGAGCACGTCGGCGACGAGTTCGAGCAACGGCGCCAGTTCGGTCGCCAGCGCCGAGGTGGACAGCTGCAAGCGGTCGGCGTCGACGCCCACGTTGATCTCGGCGCCCAGCTGGCCGGAAGCGACAGCCAGACCGAGGCGGTCGTAGTTGGCGGTGCCGGTCAGCATCGTCGAGGACAGCAGCAGCGAGCGGGCGAAGTGCGTCTTCTTGGTCGAGAAGAACGGGACGGTCAACCGCACCTCGGCCATCGGAACCGACGGGCGGCGGACCACGATCACCCTTAGCCCGTTGGCCAAAGTGCGTTCGGTGCTGCTGAACTTCTTCGGTTTGCGCGGCGTGGTCAGCGCGGGCACGGGCAGGCGGTTCGGGCTCATCGGGCCGCCCCCGGCACCAGGTCCACGATGGCTCTGGAGTCAGGTCGCAGTCGGCCGGCCGCGGTCCGGATGTCGTCGTCGTCGACTTGGGCCAGCAGTTCGGGCAACCGCAGGATCACGCTGGCGTCGTCGAAAATGGTCTGGAACTTGGCGAATTCGAGACTGCGGTTGACCACCTGATCCAGCTCCCGGAACACGATCGAGGCCAGCCGGACCTTGACCCGGTCGAGCTCGGCCGGCTCGGGGCCGTCGGTGGCCAGCCGGTCCAACTCGGCATCGACGGCGGCGATGACCTGGTCGGCCTGGCGGGCGTCGCTGAACCGGGCGGTGATGTTGAGCCGGGTCGGATCGCGCTCTTCGAGCGGATCACCGAAGGTGCCCAGGTAGGCCGCGACGTCGTTGACCAGGCCCTGCGACTGCACCAGCGAACGCTGCAGCCGTGAGGCGTCGCCCTCGGACAGGATCTCGGCCAGCAGCACGGTGGCCAGGTAGACGTGCAGGTCCGCATTCGGGTCCGGCACCCGGTAGCCGATGGCCACGGCCGGCATCGGCGCCAACGGGTCGGTGTACTCACGGCGGCGGACACCGCTGGGAGCGGGTTCGGCGAAGTTCGGCCGGGCCGGCTTCTTGCGCTTGCGCAACGAGCCGAAGTGATGCTCGATCATCGCCAGTGTCTCGTCGAGCTTGAAGTCACCGGCCACGCTCAAGACCGCGTTGGAGGGGGCGTAAAAAGTGTCGAAGAAGCCGCTGGCATCAGCGACGGTCGCGTTGGTCAGGTCCTCGAAGCCGCCGTATCCGTTGTGCGCATTGGGGAAGGTGTCGTACAGGACCTCGGGCAGCATCAGCCACGGGAACCCGCCGTAGGGCCGGTTCAGGACGTTGACCCGGATCTCCTCCTTGACCACGTCGATCTGGTTCTTCATGTTCTCGTCGGTGATCCGGGGCGAGCGCATCCGGTCGGCCTCGAGGAACAAGCCCCGTTCCAGCGCGTGGGCCGGCAGTGCTTCGTAATAGTTGGTGAAGTCCAGGTGCGTGCTGCCGTTGAAGATGCCACCGGAGGCCTGGACGTAGCGGAAGTGTTCCAGCTTCTCCAGGTTGGCCGAGCCTTGGAACATCAGGTGCTCGAACAGGTGGGCGAAGCCGGTCCGGCCCTGCGGCTCGGAGCGGAAACCGACGTCGTACACCAGGCCGATACCGATCACCGGGGATCGGTTGTCCGGCGCGAGCACGACCCGCAGGCCGTTGCTGAGCTTGTGGTGCGTGAGGTCGAAGGACAGTGACGGCAACGCCGCGGTCGCTAGGGGCACAGCACAACCCTAGCCAGTGCGGTCAGATCACGTGCACGGTGGCGACCGTGGCATCGGCCTTGGGCCAGAGGTCCTTGCGGTTGTCCGGGATGGTGAGCATGAAGATGGCGACGCCTCGTGAGGTGGGCAGGCCGAGGACCCAGAGCCGTTCGAGGTCGGCCCTGATGTGATTCTGGGCCCGGTAATCAGCGTCGATCCGGACCTGCATCACCTTTTCGTAGCCGGCTGAACCGGACAGTGACAACGGCCCTTCGCGCAGGGTGCGGTAGCTCGGGTGCGCGCCGTAGGCGGACTTGATCGCACGGTCGGTGCGGGCCCGGACCTGTGCCTGCAGCTGGCCGAAGCCGGGTGTCGAGGTGGTCGGGATCAGCCCCGAACCCTGCACGATCTCCCAGTTGGGTTCGACCGCGTAGTCCAACGTCGTGCTGAGGCCCAGGGTCGAATCCGGGTAGTCGCCGCGCAAGTAGTCGTCGATGCAGCGGTAGCTCAGGTGGGAGAGCTCGTCGGTGACCAACGGGCACGCGGTGCCCGGCGCCAGGGTCGGCGGTGGCGTCGACTTCGTGGAGCCGGCCGCGGCAGCCGCATTGTTCGCCCCGACCCCGCTATTACCCCGGTTCTGATTGACGATCGCGACCACGGTCAGCACGACCAGGGCACCGATGACGACGGCCGCCAGCCAGCGGAGTGCCGTCTGGCCACGCCGCCGAGGCGCGGATTGAGTCGGCTGGCCGGGATCGTCGGCCTGGTAGGGCGATTGGCTCACGCCGGTCCCGCGGTGGCCAAGCCGGCCCGGCCGAGCGCGGCGAACTCCGCCCAGAGGTGTGCCGCCGCTTCGGCACCCTTGTAGAGCATCGGCAGGCTGACCTTCTCGTTCGGGGCATGAATCTGGTCATCGGGCAGACCGACGCCCAGGAAGACCATCGGTACGTCCAGCAGGCCCTGGATGGTGGCTTCCGGGCCGGAACCGCCTTCGCGGGTCGGCAGCACCAGATCGGTGTCGAACGCGGCACCGATGGCCGCGGTCAGGGCTTGGTATGCCGGGGTGTCGATCGGCACCAGACACGGGGCGACGCCATCGCTCTCCCAGGTGATCCGACGTTCGATGCCGGCCGGGGTGTGCTGCTCGACGAACTCCTTGACCGCGGCCCGGATCTTGCCCGGCTGCTGGTTGGCGACCAGACGGAAGGACAGTTTGACGAAGGCATCGCTGGGGATGATGGTCTTGCTGCCGGCGCCCTGGTAACCGCCACCGATGCCGTTGACCTCGGCCGTCGGTCGCGCGCCCAGCCGTTCGAGGGTGGAGTAGCCCTGTTCGCCGGCCAGTGCCCGGGACTGGCTGGTGGTCAGGAAGTGCTGCTCGTCGAACGGGACCCGAGCGAAGAGCGCCTGCTCGACGTCGGTGAGTTCGAGGACGTCGTCGTAGAAGCCAGGGATCTGGACCTTGCCCTCGGCGTCGTGCAACGCCGCGGTGAGTCGGGCGACGGCGGTGGCCGGATTCGGCACCGCGCCACCGAACGAGCCGGAGTGCAGGTCGAGGTCCGGACCGTGGAAGTCGACGGTGCACACGGCCATGCCGCGCATACCGGTGACCGCGCTGGGCACGTCCTTGGCCAGCATGCCGGTGTCGGTGATGACGACGACATCGCAGTCGAGACGGTCGCGGTGCTCGGCCAGCAACCGGTCGAAGTTCGGCGAGCCGGATTCCTCCTCGCCCTCGATCAAGAACTTGAGGTTGACCGCCGGACTCGTGCGACCGGTGGCGGCCAGGTGCGCGCGCACGCCGAGCAGGTGGAACAGCAACTGGCCCTTGTCGTCGGAGGCACCCCGGGCCCGCAACAGATCGCCGTCGACGGTCGGGTCGAACGGGTCGGTGTGCCACAGTTCGATCGGGTCGACCGGCTGCACGTCGTGGTGGCCGTAGACCAGGACCGTGGGCGCGTCCTCCTCGGCGGCCGGCCACTCCGCGTACACCGTCGGCAGGCCGCCCTCGATCGGCCAGACCTCGACGATCGGAAAGCCGGTGCGGGTGAAACCGGCCGCCAACCAGTCGGCACTGGCCACCACGTCGGCGGCGTGTTCGGGCTGGGTGCTGATGCCCTGGATGCGCAGCCAGGCATCAAGGTCGGACAGCAACTCCGCGCGATGTTCGGTCACGAAGTCCCGAACCGGGTTGCTGGGCTGCTGCATCAGGGCGCCATCGTCAGGGCGAACGTCGTTGGTCACCCAGCCAGGCTAACCGAGACCGACAGGCGACCAGACGTTCTGCCCATACCGGCCGGACTGTTTCCGACCCGATCTCACGATGGGTAATCGGCCGGTCACTCAACGATGACGTCTTGG
>CAZZZW010000239.1:0-6929 GCA_964658795.1 Phormidium nigroviride PCC 7112 | reverse complement strand
GTGGCCGACCTGGAGTTCGTCCAGTTCCATCCGACCGTGCTCTGGCTCGGCCAAAGCGCCTCCGGTCAGCAGCCGCTGGTCAGCGAGGCCGTCCGCGGAGAAGGCGCTTTTCTCGTCGATCACGAGGGAAACCGGTTCATGGCCGGACAGCACGAGCTGGCCGATCTGGCTCCGCGCGACGTCGTGGCCAAGGCCATCCTGCGGCAGATGCACCAGACCGGACAGCAACACATGTGGCTCGACGCCCGGCACTTCGGTGCCGAGAAGTGGCGGGTCCGGTTCCCGACCATCCTGGCCACGCTCACCGCATTGGGCATCGATCCGATCACCCAGCTGATCCCCGTCGCCCCGGCCTGTCACTACGCCTCCGGTGGCATCGCCACCGACCTGAACGGGCGGACCTCGGTACCCCGGCTCTATGCCTGCGGGGAGGCCGCCTGCACCGGTGTCCAGGGGGCCAATCGATTGGCGTCCAACTCGTTGCTGGAAGGACTGGTGTTCGGCCGGCGGATCGCCGCCGACGTCCTCGACACCCTGGACGGTCCGTTGCCCGAACTGGGAATCGACATTCGCAACAAGGGGATTCTGGCCAAGTCGATCCGACCCCAGCTGCAGGCCGAGATGTCCAAGGACGCCGGGGTGCTGCGTGACGCGGCCGGGCTGTCCCGGGCCGGTGCGATGCTGCAGCGGCTGTCCGCGCAGCGCTCCAGCGAACCCAACACCGAGAGCTGGGAGGCGACGAACCTGGTCACCGTGGCCAGTGCCCTGGTCGCCGCCGCAGCCAAGCGGACCGAGACCCGCGGCTCGCACTGGCGGGAGGACTTCCCGGCCGCCGAGGACAGCTGGCTGGGCCATCTGGAACTCCGGCTCGGCCCGGATGGCAGCATCAGCTCGGACTACCTGCCCGCCCGAACACCCGTAGCGCAGTAGAGGAACGCATGGACTCCACCACGATCGACCCGGCTGTGCTGCACGCCCTGACCGGCGCCGGGCTGAACCCGGCCACCGTGGCCAACATCGTCGGCCGGGCCCTGGCTGAGGACCTGGCCGACGGACCGGACGTCACCACGGCGGCCACCATCGCTGCCGGTCAGCTGGGCACGGCGCGGGTCGTCCCGCGCGAGGCCGGCATCGTCGCCGGGTTGCCGGTGGCCGCCCTGGTGTTCGCGGTGGCCAGCGAGGGCCGGGTCGAGGTCGAACAGGTCGCCGACGACGGAGACCTGGTACGGCCGGGCGAGACGCTGCTGATCGCGTCCGGGCCGGTCCGGGATCTGCTGACCGCCGAGCGGACCGCGTTGAACCTGCTGACCCACCTGTCCGGCGTCGCGACCATCACCCAGCTCTGGGTGACCGCAGTGGCCGGTACCCGGGCCCAGATCCGCGACACCCGCAAGACCATGCCCGGTCTGCGCGCCCTGGAGAAGTACGCGGTGCGGGTCGGCGGCGGGGTCAACCACCGGATGTCGCTGTCGGACGCGGCCCTGATCAAGGACAACCACGTCGAGGCCGCCGGTTCGGTGACCCGGGCCTACCAGCTGGTGAAACAACTGGCACCCGACCTGCCGGTCGAGGTCGAGGTAGACACGGTCGAACAATGTGCCGAGGCGATCGCGGCCGGGGCCGGGCTGATCCTGCTGGACAACATGAGCCTGGCCGACCTCAAGGCCTGCGTCGCGTTGGCGGCCGAGGCCGACGGGGTGCGGTTGGAGGCCTCCGGTGGGCTCAGCCTGGGGGTGGCTGCCGAGGTGGCCGCCACCGGCGTGGACTACCTGGCCGTCGGAGCCCTGACCCACTCGGCCCCGGTGCTCGACCTCGGCCTCGATCTGACCACGAATCCGCAGGAAGGCAAAGGTGAAAGCTGATGTTGCTCACCATCGACATCGGTAACACCAATACCGTGCTCGGCGTGTTCGAGGACGAGAAGATGGTGCACTCCTGGCGGATCAAGACCGACGCCCGCAACACCGCCGATGAGTTGATGCTGACCTTCCGCGGCTTGCTGGCCGAGGTGCACGTGACCGGCGTGGCCGGCTGTTCGACGGTGCCGGCCGCGCTGCGCGAACTGCGCACGATGCTCACCCGGTACTGGGCCGATGTGCCGACGGTGCTGGTCGAACCCGGCATCAAGACCGGGGTCGCGCTGCTGTTCGACAATCCGAAGGAGGTCGGGGCCGACCGGATCGTCAACACCCTGGCCGCCCACCACCTGGTCGAGGGCCCGGCCATCGTGGTCGATTTCGGCACCTCGACGAACTTCGATGTGGTGAGCGGTAAAGGCGAATTCCTCGGGGGTGCGTTGGCGCCAGGCATCGAGATCAGCCTGGACGCGCTGGCTGCCCGGGCGGCCCAGTTACGCAAGGTCGAGCTGGTCACCCCGCGCTCGCCGATCGGGAAGAACACCGTCGAGGCGTTGCAGTCCGGCATCCTCTACGGCTTCGCCGGTCAGGTCGACGGCATGGTCCGCCGAATCGCGGCCGCGTTGCACCCGGATGCGCCCGACGAGGTCACGGTGATCGCGACCGGGGGACTGGCCCCGCTCGTGGTCCAACACTGCGAGACCGTCGACCGGCACGAACCCGACCTGACCCTGATCGGGCTTCGCCTTATCTACGAACGCAATACCTGACGTCAGCGCAGGTACTGCCGGATCGCTCGGGTCCGCTGCGGCAGCCGGAGCACCGGGCCCTGCAGGTCGGCGTGCTGGCTCCGCAGGATGCGCAATCGCTTCTCGACGGCGGCCCGCTCGACGGGAGATTGCGCGATGACCCAGCTCCAGGTCCGGGCCAGCTCGACCAGTGCATCGTCGCCGGGCAGCTCGTACACCCACGCAGTTTCCGCTTTCTGCGGCGGGGTGAACAGCGATTCGTCGAGGTCGGCCGCCCGGTAGGACCACGGTAGCTGCGGCTCGCGGGTGGCCTCGTAGATCTTCGGCACCCAATCGACCGCGCGGTCCGGGAAGTTCCAGATCAGGCCGACGACGCCACCCGGTCGGAGCACCCGGGCCATCTCGCGATCAGCTTCGGGTCGAGGAAACCAGTGGAAAGCCTGTCCGACCAACACCGCATCGACCGACGAATCCGGCAACGGGATCTCACCCGCACCGCCGACCACCGCGGGCACCGGCGGCAGGGCGGCCGACAGCACGGCCAGCATGGCCGGATCGGGCTCCACCGCGGTCACGTGCTCGGCCCGATCGATCAGCGACCGGGTCAGTTTGCCGGTGCCGGCGCCCAAGTCGAGGATGTGCGAAACCGTCCGACCAGCCAATACAAAGTCGATCGCCTCGGCCGGATAGCCGGGCCGGAATCGGTCGTACCGTTCGGCCTCGGTACCGAAGGACTGGGCGTACTCGCTCGTCGACATGTCGACCGGATCGCTCATAGCGGCAGCCTACGTAGGAAGCCTGAGCGCCCTCATAGCCAACCTCGACTGTCGGCTTCGCGAAACGCTTCGACCCGGTTGCGTACCCCGGTCTTGGCAATGGCGGCCGAGAGATAGTTGCGTACCGTGCCTTCGGACAGGAACAGCTTGTGGGCGATGTCGGAGACGGTAGCGCCGTCGCGGGAGGCCACCAGCACGTCCCGTTCCCGGCCGGTCAGTGGTGAGATACCGCCGGCCAGTGTGGCCGCGGCCAGCGACGGGTCGACCACCCGCTGACCATCGGCCACCCGGCGGACCGCCTCGGCCAGCTGTTCGGCCGGTGCGTCCTTGACCACGAAGCCCAGCGCGCCGGACTCCATTGCGCGCCGCAGGTAACCGGGCCGGCCGAACGTGGTCAGGATGATCACCCGCAGCTCGGGCAGTTCGTGGGCCAGGGCCGCCGCCGCAGCCAGCCCGTCCAGTCCCGGCATCTCGATGTCGAGCAGGGCCACGTCGGGCTGATGTTTCACGGCCGCTGCTACCACCTCGTCGCCGCGGCCGACCTCGGCCACCACCTCGAAGTCGTCCTCCATCGACAGCAACGCGGCCAGCGCCGATCGCACCATGGCCTGATCGTCGGCCAGCAGCAGTCTGATCGTCACGCCGACGCTCCCATCTCGACCCGCAACCGCCAGCCCCGGGTGGCTGCGGCCGGTCCGGACTCCAGCACGCCGCCGGCGGCCAGGACCCTTTCCTGCAGACCGGAAAGTCCATTGCCCGGACAGTGGTTCGGGCCGCCACCGCCGTCATCACTGATCTCGATCGAACGCCGACCGAGCACGACGTGGCAGGTCCGCGCCCGCGAGTGGCGGACCACGTTGGTCACGCCCTCCCGCACCACCCAGGCGAACAACTCATCGTCCGGGTGCACGACCGAATCGATCGCCCCGGGCAGGTCGGCGGTGATGCCGGCGGCCCGCAGCACCTCGCGGGCTGCGGCCAGTTCATTGCCAAGAGTCACCTCGCGATAGCCGCTCACCGCGGCCCGGACATCGGCCAGCGTGCGCCGGGTCAGATCCTCCACCTCGCCGATCTCCACCGCGGCCCGAGCCGGATCGGTGGCCGACAACCGGTGGGCCAACTGGGCCTTCACGGTGATGGTCGTCAGCGAATGTCCCAACAGATCGTGCAGATCACGCGCGATCCGGGCGCGCTCGTTCTCGGTCGCCAGCCGAGCCACCTCCGATCGGGCCTTGGCCAAGGCATCGTTGGATCGGATCACCGCGAAGAACCCGTACATGGCCAGCGCGATGATGGCGATCGCGGCAGCGGTCGAACCGCCGGTGTCGTCGTTCCACAGCCACATCGGCACGAACACCGCGATAGCTGCGTACGCGGCGATGACGACGATGCCGCGGTACCAGAGCGCAGCCACCGTGAGCACCGAGGTATAGACGAGCATGACGAAGGCATCGCCGTGCGCGAACGCCATCTCCACCGCGGTGGTGGCCAACATGCCCAGGTACAGCCACCAGAACGTCCGGGTGCCGCCCTCGTTGCGTCCGTTGACCATGGCCCCCAGGTAGAAGGCGCAGTAGACCGGGATCAGAGCCAGGCCGATGATGACGCCGAAGCCGGCCGAATGCTTGAGCACGCCGGCTCCGGTCTGAAAGAGATAGACCAGGAACACCGCTGGAAAGATGAGCTGTTTCCAGCTGTGCACCCGTCCCGACGTATCACCGACGATGTCGATCGCGGTCAGCTTGCGCGGTGTTGCTGAGTCCGTCACGCCAGAGCTCCCTAGGCCTTGCCGGTGTCGCGACGGTAGGCCCAGATGGCGCCACCGATGAACAACGCTGACCATGCTGCCACCGTCACCCAGCCGCGAGCGCCCCAGGCGTTGCCGCCGATCGCGACGCGTCCGGCCTGCACGGTCCAGTACGAGGGAATGAACTTGGAGATGTTGCGGATCAGCGAGTTGTCCCCGCCGATCGGACCGAATGCGCCGCCGAAGATCGACAGCAACGACATGCCACCACCCATGATCGGACCCATCGCGTCGGATTTGACCAGGTGACCGAGCATGATGCCGACGGCGGCGAACGGGATCAGCGAGATGAGGATCAGCACGGTCATCTCGACCCAGCGCTCGATCGGCATCCGCACCCCGAGGATCACACCGGAGATGTAGAGCAGGGCGACCGTGCACGAGGCGGTGATGTAGCTGCCCAAGATCTTGCCGCGGAAGTAGTCCCGCGGACTCAGCGGCGAGATGCGCAGTTGCCGGGTCCAACCCAGCTCGCGTTCCACTGCGATCCGCGCGCCGCCGCTGACCGTGGCCCCCATACCGCCGAAGGCGATCAGACCGGCCATCAGATACGTCGCGATCGGCAGGTTTCCGTACTTACCGTTGCCACTCTCGCCGGCGATGAACAGGTACAAGATCGTCGGCAGGACGAGAGAGAAGATGAAGTTCTGGCGGTTGCGAAAGATCCGCAGGATCTCGTACTTGTAGTAAGTCGTGTTCATCGCGCGAACTCCTCGGTCTGGATGTCGTCGTCGGTGCTGTCGCCGGTGAGGGCCAAGAAGGCCTCTTCGAGTCCGGCGCCGCTGATCTCGATGTTGCGGGCGGCCGGGTAGTCGGCCAGCAGGGCTCGGATGGCCAGGTCGGAATCGGTGCAGCTGAGCACGATGCCCTCGCCGCGAGTGTCGGCGCTGGCCACGCCGGGCAGCCGCAGCAGCGCCTCGAGACCGATGCCGGGCAGCACCGCCCGAATGTTGCGGCGGCCCACCGTCGCCTTGATCTCGTTGGTCGGGCCGTCGGCCACGATCCGGCCGTGCGCCATCAGCACGATCCGGTCGGCGAAGGAGTCCGCCTCCTCCAGGTAGTGCGTGGCGAAGATGACCGTCTTGCCGCCGGCCGCCACCTCGCGCATGAAGGTCCAGAACTGGTGCCGACCCTCGACGTCCATCGCGACCGTCGGTTCGTCCAGCACCAGCAGGTCGGGGTTGGCGACCAGGGCGACCGCGGCTCGGACCCGCTGGACCTGGCCACCGGAGAGCTTGTTCGTCCGCTTGCCGGCGATGTCCATGACTCCGGCCACCTGCATCACCTCGTCCACCGGCAACGGGTTCGGGTAGAGCGAGGCCATCATCACGACCAGCTCGCGCACGCTCAGGTACTGGATCAGCGCGCCGGTCTGCAGCATCGCGCTGACCTCGCCGGCGGCCACTGCCTCGCGGGCCGGCTTGCCGAACACCGTCGCCGTACCGGCATCCGGCGGCAGCAAGCCGAGCAGCATGTCGATGGTGGTGGACTTGCCGGCCCCGTTCGGCCCCAGCAGCGCCACCGTCTCACCCGGCGCGATCGTCAGGTCGATACCGCGTACCGCCTTGACCTTGCCGAAGCTCTTGGTCAGTCCGGCGAGTTCGATTCCGCCGTGCAGTGATGTCGTCATGGCCCACATCCTCTCCGGGGCGCGACCGGTGCGGCAGTGCCGACAGCGATGGGTCGGTCATGACATTCGTCAGCTATCGGGCCTCAGCGCCACTTATCAGGTCTCAGCGCC
>CAZZZW010000238.1:0-7016 GCA_964658795.1 Phormidium nigroviride PCC 7112 | reverse complement strand
ACGGCGTGTTGGACGGGCTGTTCGAACCGGACCCGGACGCACTGCCCGACGACGACGAACCACTGCTCGACGGTGTGGTCGGCGGCGTCGAACACGTCGGCAGGACGCCGACGGTCAGCACGATCCGGGTCGACGGGTCGTAGAAGATGTTGGCGGTCTGGTTCATCGCCATCACCTGGCCGACCTTGAACGGCGACTGCACCGGGGCGCTGTCCTGCTCGACATCGGTGAACCCGAGCATGTTGAGCTTGGCGTGGGCCTGATCGAAGGTCAGCTTGGTGACGTCGGGCAGCTTGATCTTGCCGTTGGCCACGTACAGCTTGACCTGGGAGTTCGGCGGTGCCATCACTCCCGTGTCCGGGTCTTGCTTGATCACCTGACCGGCCGGCAACGAGGAGTCGACGTCGACCTTGGTCGCGACCAGACCCTGTTGCGCCAGCACCTGCTGGGCCTGGGCGTAGGTCAGGCCGACCACGTGCTGCACCGACACATCCGGCGGGCCGGTGTAGATCGTGTAGGTCACGGTGGTGTTCTGGTCCTGGGTGGTGCTGCCGGCTGCCGGGCTCTGCGTGCACACGGTGTTCTTGACCGGAGTCTTCAGGACCGCCGACTGCGGGCCGCCGGACGTGCACGGGCCACTGCTGCCTTCCGGCTTGTCCTCCGACGGGGCCAGGCCGGCGTCCTTGATCTTGGCGTTGGCCGCGTCCGCGGTCAGCCCGGCCAGCGCCGGCACGGTGTACGTGGTCGGCGGCGTGGACTTGTTGTTGTGCTTGAGCAACAGGATCGCGCCGCCCCCGATGACCAGGATCAGCGCCAGCACCACCGCCGTCCAGATCACCGCACCGCGATGGTTCGGCTCGTCCTCGTCGTCATAGACCGGGGTCAGCGGACCGGGCCGGGAGGTCGGCCGGGCGGCGGCGATCATCTGGGTCCGCTCGGCGTCGGTCATGACCGACTCGGCCTCGACCGACTGCCCGCCGAGCGCGCGCTGCAGGTCGGCCCGCATCTCGGCCGCGGTCTGGTAGCGGTTCAGCGGGTTCTTGGCCAGCGCCTTCATCACGATCGAGTCCAGCACCGGCGGCACCGCCGGGTTCACCGCGGACGGGATCTGCGGATTCTCCCGGACGTGCTGGTAGGCCACCGCCACCGGCGAGTCCCCGGTGAACGGTGGGTTGCCGGTGAGCAGCTCGTAGAGCAGGCAGCCGGTCGAATACACGTCCGAGCGGGCGTCCACCGACTCGCCGCGGGCCTGTTCGGGCGACAGGTACTGCGCGGTGCCGATGACGGCCTGGGTCGCGGTCATGGTCGCGGCGTTGTCGGCCAGAGCCCGGGCGATACCGAAGTCCATCACCTTCACCGAGCCGGTGTTGGTGATCATCACGTTGCCCGGCTTGATGTCGCGGTGCACGATGCCGGAGCGGTGCGAGAAGTCGAGCGCGGCACACACGTCGGCGACGATCTCCATCGCCCGGACGGCCGGAATCGTGCCTTCTTCATTGAGGATCTCGCGCAGCGAGTGCCCCTCGACGTACTCCATCACGATGTAGGGCGCGGTGCTGGCGTCGGCGTTCTCGGCCGGGTCCTCCTCCCCGGTGTCGTAGACCGCGACGATCGCCGGGTGGTTCAGACCGGCCGCGGCCTGGGCCTCGCGCCGGAACCGGTTCTGGAAGGACGGGTCCCGGGCGAGGTCGGAGCGCAGCACCTTGATCGCGACCTCACGGCCGAGCCGGATGTCGCGTCCCCGGTGCACCTCGGCCATGCCGCCGTAGCCCACCACCGGCCCGAGCTCATAGCGACCACCCACCAGTCGTGGCGACGTCATCGCGCATCCTCACTGTCGTTCATCTCGGTCATTTGATTCCGATCGAGGCCAGGTACGCCTTCATCACCGCGCCGGCCACCGGGGCTGCGGCCAGCCCACCGGTGGTCTCGTTGCCGGCCACGCCACCGTTCTCGAGGATGACCGCCACCGCGATCTTCGGGTTGTCGGCCGGGGCGAAGCCGGAGAACCAGGCGTGTGGCGGGTTCAGGTAGGTGCCGTCCGACCGCTGCTCGCCGTTGTCGGCGGTCCCGGTCTTGCCGGCGACCTGGACGTTGGGGATCTGCGCGGCCGTTCCGGTGCCCTTGTTGACCACGTCCACCATCATCGAGGTCAGCTGATCGGCCTGCCCGCTGGTCATCGCCACGTCTTGCACGGTCGGATCGGTGTGGCTGAGCACCGAGAGGTTCGGCGCCTGCTCCTCGGCCACCAGGTACGGCTTCATCAGCGTGCCGTGGTTGGCGATCGCGGCCGAGATCATGGCCGCCTGCAGTGGGGTGACCCGGACGTCGCGCTGGCCGATCGAGGACTGGGCCAGCGCGGCCTTGTCGATGATCGGACCGGTCGCCGAACCGGCCACCCGCAACGGCATGTTGAAGTCGTTGCCGTCGATGCCGAACAACGCCGCCTGCTGCTTGATCGCGTCGGTACCCAGGTCCATACCGAGCTGGGCGTAGGCGGTGTTGCACGAGATGGTCAGGGCGTGGTCCAACGTGTCGGTCTTGCCGTCGGCACACTGCTCGCCATCGAAGTTGCGCAGTTGCGTCGAGGTCCCGGGCAGCGTGATCGAGTTGACCGCCGGGATCCGGGTGGTCGGTGTGCGGCCGGCCTTGAGCGCCGCCGCGGAGACCACCAGCTTGAACACCGAACCGGGCGGGAAGGTGATGTCGAAGGCCCGGTTCTCCAGTGGATCGTTCGGGTCGTTGTTGTACTTCTTGTACGCGCTCTGGATGCCGGTGGCCGAGTGCGAGCTGAGCAGGTTCGGGTCGAACGTCGGGCTGCTGGCCGCGGCCAGGATCGCGCCGGTGCTCGGATCCAGGGCGACCACCGCGCCCTTGCGGCCACCGAGGGCGGTGAACGCGGCGTCCTGGGCCTGCTTGTTGATGGTCAGCAGGACGTTGCCGCCGCGGACGTCGCGGCCGGTGAGCAGGTTGGTCAGGCGCTGGACGAACAGCCGGTCGTCGGAGCCGGACAGCACCTTGTCCTCGGCCGCTTCGATGCCGGTGGTGCCGTAGAACCGCGAGTCGAACCCGGTCACGGCCGAGTACTCCTCGCCGGCACCGTACTTGCGCAGGTACATCAGCGCGTCCTTGGTCGCCACCGAGTCGGCGATCGGCACCCCGCTGCCCTGCAGCACGATGGAGCCGCGCTGGCGTTTGTACTGGTCCAGCGTGGTGCGCTGGTTCGCACTGTTGTCCTTCAGCGAATCGGCCCGGATGACCTGCACCCAGTTCAGGTTCAGCACCACGGCCAGCAGCAGGATCCCGACGAACACGGTCACCCGGCGGATCGGTCGGTTCACTGTCCCTCACCTGATTTCGGTCCGGCACTGCTGGTGGCCTCGGCGACGACGGGCACCGGGCCGCTGTCGGTGGTGACCGCGGTCGGGTTGTCCGGAGGTCGCCGAGCGGCGTCGGAAACCCTGAGCAACAAAGCCAGAAGTCCGAAGTTGGCGATCAACGACGAGCCGCCGTAGGACAGGAACGGGGTGGTCAGGCCGGTCTCGGGCAGCAGCCGCGAGATGCCGCCGGCGACCACGAACAGCTGCAGGCCGAGCGAGAAGGACAGGCCGGTGACGAGCATCTTGCCGAAGGAGTCCCGGACGGCCAGCGCGGTGGCGAATCCCCGGGAGATGAAGACGAGGTAGACCGCGAGCAGGGCGACCAGACCGAACAGACCGAGCTCCTCACCGAAGGAGGACAGGATGAAGTCGGACTTGGCCACCGGCACCATCTCGGGCCGGCCGCCACCGAGGCCGGCCCCGAACAGACCACCGCTGCCGAGGCCGAACAACGACTGGGCCATCTGGTAGCCCTGGTCCTGGGTGTAGTTGAAGACGTGCAGCCAGACGTCGACCCGCTGCTTCACGGTGCCGAACAGCTCGTAAGACACGAAGCATCCGCCGATGAACAGCACCACGCCGATGATCACCCAGCTGACCCGTTCGGTGGCCACATAGAGCAGCACGACGAACAGACCGAAGAACATCAGCGAGGTGCCGAGGTCATGGTTACGCACCAGCACGCCGATGCTGATCAACCAGGCCACCAGGACCGGACCCAGATCGCGGCCGCGCGGCAGGTCGACGCCGAGCACCCGGCGTCCGGCCAGGGACAGCACATCGCGCTTGGAGACCAGGTAGGAGGCGGCGAAGATGGTCAGCGCGATCTTCGAGATCTCCCCGGGCTGGATGGAAAACCCGGCGATCCGGATCCAGATCCGGGCGCCGTTCACCTCGCTGTACTGGGCCGGCAGGACGGCCGGCAACAGCAGCAGGAACAGGCCGACCAGGGCCAGCGTGTAGGCGTAGCGCGACAGCACCCGGTGATCACGGATCAGGGTGAGCACGACCAGGAACACCACCAGTCCCAGGAACACCCACACCACCTGGCTGGCCGCGGCCACGCCGTTGTACTTCGTGCCGTTCTCGGCAGCCTGCTGGGCCAGGCCCAGGTCGAGCCGATGGATCATGACCAGCCCGAGACCGAGCAACAGCAACGCACACGGCAGCATCAGCGGATCGGCCCAGCGGGCGAAACGACGGATCGCGGCGTGGCTGATCAGGCCGGTGGCCAGCACCACCAGGGCGTAGGTGGCGACGTGACCGGTGAGCTTGTTGTCCCGGGTGATCTCGACGATGGCCTCGGCGCAGGCGACGACGAAGGCGGCGGCCAGGACGAAGCCGAGTTCGATACCGCGACCGGTGCGGAGCTGGCTGCTCATGGGCGGCAGTCAACTCCCGGGATCGGGGTGGTCGAGGTAGTCACACCACTGGGCAGCGGAGACGGCGTGGGCAACGGACTGGCGGTGGTCTGCTTCACGGTCGGCTTCGCCTTGGCCGTGCTGCGTGCCGTCGAACGCACCGATGGTTTCGGCGTCGTCCTGGCCGCACTCGGCGTCTTGCTCGGGGTGACCGGGTGGCTGGGGGTGCTGGACGGGGTGGACAGCGAGGAACACAGCGGCTTCTGTTCGTCCTGCAACCGGCTCAGGATCGCGTCGGCGTCGGTCCGGCTGTTCGCGGTGATGCCGTTGCTGACCTGGCTACCGGCCGCCACCGTCAGGTCGTTGAGCTTCAGGTTGCTGTTCTCGACCACCGTGTAGAGGCTGAACGGGCCGAAGTGCGCGTTCACGCCCCGGAACACGGCGACCTCGTTGCCGTCCTTGCCGACGAAGTATTGCTTTTGCGTCCAGGCGTATCCGGCGATGCCGGCCCCGACCACGACCAGCAGCGCGAAGAAGGCGACCAGCCAGCGCCGCAGCCTATTCCGGCGTCCGACCACCACCGTGGTCGGCGTGCGGGGGGCCTGACTGATCCGGGCCGCCCGGGCAGCCGGCGAGTCGATGTCACTGTCCTGGGTGTCGGAGCCATCGGTGACCGCGCCGCCGATGATCGGCAGATCGCTGCCGCTGCCCCGGGCGGTGCTGCCGTCGACGACGTCGGCGACGATGCAGGTCACGTTGTCCGGGCCACCGCCGCGCAGCGCCAGTTCGATCAGCCGGTCGGCGCACTCCTGCGGATTGCCCGCGGACAGCGCCTCGTGCAGCGTGGTCGCGGTGACCACGTCGGACAGCCCGTCGCTGCAGAGCAGGTAGCGATCACCCTTGCGGGCCTCACGAATCGAGATGTCCGGGTCGACCTGGGAACCGTCCATCGCTCGCAGGATCATCGACCGCCGGGGATGGTGACTGGCCTCTTCGGCGGTCAACTTGCCGGAATCCACGAGCGATTGCACGTAGGTGTCGTCGTGGGTGATCTGGCTGAGCTGTCCCCCGCGCAGCAGGTAGGCGCGCGAATCACCAACGTGCACCAGGGCAATCCGGCTCCCGGCGAACCGGATCGCGGTCAGCGTCGTGCCCATGCCTTCGAGCTCGCGATTCTCGTCGACCGCGTGGGCCAGGGAGGCGTTGGCGTCATCGACCCGGTCGCGCAGCGTTCCGATCAGGTCGGCGATCGGACGGTCGTCGTCAAGTTCTTCCATCGCGCCGATGACGATCTTGGACGCGACCTCACCGCCGGCGTGGCCGCCCATGCCGTCGGCGATGGCCAGCAACCGGGGACCGGCGTAGACCGAATCCTCGTTGTTGTTACGGACCAAACCCCGATCGGACCGCACGGCGTACCGCAGTGAGAGCGCCATCGCTAGCGCCCCGCGGTTCTCGTCCGGCGCCTCATCGCAGTTCCATGGCGGTCTTGCCGATCCGGACGACAACACCGGCTTCCAGCGGGATCGGTCCGTTGACCTTGGTCTGACCGACGTAGGTCCCGTTGGTCGAACCGAGGTCCTCGAGATACCAGACGTTGTTGGTCTCGCTGATCCGGGCGTGCCGGGTCGAGGCGTAGTCGTCGGTCAGCACCAGCGTGGAGTCGTTGGCCCGGCCGATCAGAATAGGCTTACCGGTCAGGGCGATTCTCGTTCCGGCCAGCGCACCCTCAGTCACGATGAGCTGGGAGAGTTGGCCGCGTTGCGGCCGGCTCTCGGCCGCGGCCCGCCTGGCCTTCTTCGGCCGCTGGGAGACCCCGACCCGGGGTGCCCCGGAGGTACGTAGCTCGGTACGGATGACCCGGACCATGCCGTAGATGAACAGCCAGAGCAATGCCAGAAAGGCAAAGCGCATCAGCTGAATCGCCAGCGGTGAGGTCAAGAGCTGTCCTCGTGGAAGACCAGCCGGGTGTGTCCGACGCGGATCACGTCGCCGTGCTGCAACTGCTGGTGCTGGACCGGGTGCCCGTTGACCGAGGTGCCGTTGGTCGAACCGAGATCGTGCACCTCGGCCCGGTTGCCGTTGAGGTAGACGTCGGCGTGGCGACGCGATACGCCTTGGTCCATCAACTGCAGGTCGGTGTCGGAACCCCGGCCGATCAGGTTGTTGCCCTCGGTGAGTTCCAGGGTCCGCGGCGTGCCGTCCACCACCAGGCTGGCCCGATAGACCCGACGCCGCGGCTCTTGGTAGCGCGGCGGTTCCGGCTGCTGCTGGT
>CAZZZW010000237.1:222-7028 GCA_964658795.1 Phormidium nigroviride PCC 7112 | reverse complement strand
ACAACGACCAGCACGACGACCAGGCGGACCTACGACATCGACCCGGCCAAGTGGCCCGACGTGGTCGCCGTCCCGGACAACGCCGTGCGCGGCAAGATCGCCGAACGCCTGACCAAGCGGGCGGTGAAGAACCTGCCGCTGCGGGTGACGACGTCCGACGGCAACCGTTTCGGTGCCGGCGGTAAGACCGACCCGGACCTGCACCTGGTCCGGCCAAACGATTTCTACCGCCGCCTGGCCGACAGCGGCCTGATCGGCTTCGGCGAATCGTTCATGGCCGGCGACTGGACCTCCGACGACCTGGCCGGTGTGCTGACGGTGATGGCCACCCGGATGGCGACGCTGATTCCCCCGTCCCTGCAACGACTTCGCAGCGCAGTGCTGCACGCCCGGCCGTCCTCCCAGGACAACACTGTGGACGGCTCCCGGGAGAACATCCACCGGCACTATGACCTGTCCAACGATCTGTTCCAGCTGTTCCTGGATCCGTCCCTGACCTACTCCTCTGCGGTGTTCGAGGCCGACCCGGCGGAAAGCACGGAGGACCTGGCCCAGGCCCAGCAACGCAAGATCGAACGCCTGCTGGACGTAGCCGGCGTCACCGAGGGCACCCGACTGGTCGAGATCGGCACCGGCTGGGGCGAGCTGGCGATCCGGGCCGCGGCCCGAGGCGCCCACGTCACCTCGGTGACCATCTCGACCGAGCAGGCCGAACTCGCCACCAAGCGGATCGCCGAGGCCGGCTACACCGAGCAGGTCGAGGTGCGGTTGCAGGATTACCGAGAGATCACCGGGCAATTCGACGCCCTGGTCAGCGTGGAGATGATCGAGGCGGTGGGGGCCAACCACTGGCACGAGTATTTCGGTGCCATCGAGCGCCTGCTGCGTCCCGGCGGCCGGGCCGGCCTGCAGGCGATCACCATGCCGCACGACCGGATGGTGGCCAGCATGAACACCTACACCTGGATCGTGAAGTACATCTTTCCCGGCGGGCAGTTGCCGTCGGTCCAGTCCGTTCGCGAATCAGCCGATGAAGCCGGACTGACGGTGGCCTCGGAGTTCACCTTCGGGTTGCACTACGCCGAGACCCTTCGACGCTGGCGCGAGCTGTTCGAAGCCAACGCCGGACCGGTCGCGGCGCTGTCGCCCGACTTCGATCTGGCCTTCCGGCGGATGTGGACGCTCTATCTGGCTTATTCCGAAGCTGGATTCCGGTCCCGTTACCTCGATGTCGTCCAGTTCGGGCTCACCAAACCCCACGAAAGCAGCCTGTCATGACCGTCGCCAGCAAACTCGTCGCTCTGATGACTCCCTTGACCGGAGGCGAGCTGCCGGTCCGGATCCGCGCCTGGGACGGCTCCGAGGCCGGCCCCCTGGACGCCCCGGTCCTGCACATCACCACCCGCAAGGCCTTGCGGCGCCTGCTCTGGCAGCCGGATGAGCTCGGCATCGCCCAGGCCTACATCACCGGTGAGGTCGATGTGCCTGGCGGCGCGACCGAACTGGCGGACGGTCTGCGGCAGGTCTGGCGGCACGCCCGTGCCAACGACGCCGGCCCGATCTCCTTGTCGACCAAGCAGAAACTCAATGCCGCCATACTGGCCCTGCGATTGGGCGCGCTCGGTCGCCGCCCGACCGTGCCGTCGACCCAGGCCAAGTTGACCGGCGGTCTGCACACCCGGGCCCGGGATCGGGCCGCGATCGCGCATCACTACGACCTGTCGAACGAGTTCTACGGGCTCATCCTGGATGAATCGATGGCCTACTCCTCCGGCTACTACGAGAGTTGGGACAACACGCTCGTCCAGGCCCAGCGGGCGAAACTCGATCTGATCTGCCGCAAGCTGGATCTGCATCCGGGTATGCGGCTGCTCGACGTCGGCTGCGGCTGGGGTTCGCTGTCACTGCATGCAGCCGAGCACTACGGCGCCCGGGTGCTGGGCGTGACGATCTCGCGTCAGCAGCACGAGTTCATCAGCAAGCGGATCGCCGAGCGCAACCTGTCCGACCGGGTCGAGGTACGGGTACAGGACTACCGAGAGGTGGCCGAGCAGCCGTTCGACGCGGTGTCCTCGATCGAGATGGGTGAGCACGTCGGCGAGCACAACTACCCCACCTACGCCGGAGTTCTGTTCGCCCACCTCAAGCCCGGCGGCCGACTGCTGCTGCAGCAGATGTCCCGACACACCGGGGCCGCCCCCGGTGGTGGCGCGTTCATCGAGAACTACATCGCGCCCGATATGCATATGCGTCCGATGAGCGAGACCCTGGGATTCCTCGAACGGGCCGGTTTCGAGGTCCGCGAGGTGCAGGCGCTGCGCGAGCACTACGTGCGGACGGTGGAGGACTGGCTGGCCACCTTCGAGGATCACTACGCTGATGCCGTCGCCATGGTCGGCGAGGAGATGGCCCGGGTCTGGCGGCTGTACCTCGTCGGCGGTGGCCTGAGCTTCGAGGAGGGCCGGATGGGTGTGGATCAGTTCTTGGCGGTGAGGCCCGGCGAGCTGGGGGTGTCGGGCATGCCGGCAACCCCGGTCTGGAACGTGCCGTCGGCATGAGCGCACCTGCAGCCTCGGCATGAGGTCAGCCGCATCGTCCGCACCGGGCGGCTCTTCGAACTTCAGTTGGCATCCGTTCTGGCCGGTGCTGCTCTGGTCAGCAGCGGCGATTCTGCTGATCCTGGCGATCACCTATGTCGCCAGCCGGATCGCCGGAAAACACAGTGTGATCGACACCGCGTGGGGTGTGCTCTACTGCGCCGCGGCGATCGCTGCCTTCATCGTCTCGGCCGGTCACGGCAACGACCTGCGCCGGTTGCTGCTGCTCGTCCTCACCCTGGTCTGGGGTCTCCGGCTGGCGGTGCACATCGGCCGGCGCAGCATCGGCAAGGGTGAAGACCCGCGTTATGAGGAGATGTTGCACGAGCGAGGGCAGCTGGAGACCGTGCTGTTGGTCTATGGCTTGCAGGGGATTCTCGCCTGGCTGGTGTCGGCTCCGATCCTGGTCGGCATGTTCACCACCCGTGGTCTGACGCCGCTGGCCTGGATCGGGGTGGTCATCTGGTTGGTCGGACTGTTCTTCGAGGCGGTCGGTGATTCCCAGATGGAGCGTTACAAGGCCGACAAGGCTGCCGGACGAGACGTGCCGATCGTGATGGATCGTGGCCTTTGGCGTTACACCCGGCACCCGAACTACTTCGGTGACGCGTGCGTCTGGGTAGGAATTTTCTGTGTGAGCGCCGAGCGTTGGCCGGGGGTGCTGACCGTGTTCTCCCCGGCGATCATGATCTATCTGCTCGCCTTCGGGTCCGGAAAACGGGTGCTCGAACGATCGATGTCCAAGCGACAGGGTTATCCCGAGTACATGCAGCGGACATCCGGCTTCGTTCCGTTGCCACCGAAGCGGTCCAACGCCTAGCTGAGCTGTCCGAAGGCCGGCGTTACAGGCCGTACAATTGGCGGCAATGTCCTCTTCACTTGTCGACCATATTCGCGGCTCCTGGCGCATTCTGGTCAAAGAGATCGCGGCCTTCGGGGTCGTCGGCGCCATTGGCCTCGTGGTCGACATCGGGCTGTTCAACCTCTTCTTGCACACGGCTCATTCGGCCGTTATCGCCAAGACGATCTCGACCATCGTGGCCACCGTGGTCACCTATGTCGGCAACCGTTATCTGTCCTTCTCCCATCGGGCGCGGACCAATCTCGGTCGCGAGGCGGGTTTCTTCTTCGTCATCAACCTGATCGCCCTGGTGGTCTCCCTCGTCGTGCTGTGGCTGTTCAGCCATCCGTTCGGCTTCAGCGATGACAAGTTCGTGCTGAACGTGGTCAACCTGTTCACGATCGGGCTCGGCACCATCTTTCGGTTCTGGGCCTACAAGCGATTTGTGTTCCTGCACCCGGACCGGGTCGCAGCCGGCCTGCCCGACGACGACCCGGACTTTCCGAGCCCGGTCCCCGACGAATCACGGGCTGCGAATGGCACCTCCGTGCCATCCGCAGCACCGGATCAGCACATCGCCTGACGACGCGCCTGCCCGCCTGTGAAAGGCGTTAGGCGTGTCAGCACCGTCGACCTTGCTGTGCACGGCCGGCCGCCGCCCGCCTCGTCCTCAAATTCCGGTCTCGATCTTGCTGAGGCGTTGCCGGATCTCCTCCAGAATCGACCGAACCGGCGCGCTCAGACCCGCCAGGGTGAGATTGCCCTGGGCGTAGGTGTAGCCACCGAGCGCCGCCCGGACGGCGTCGCGCACTCGTTCGTCGGTGAGCCCCATCGTCTTGAGTGTGACGACCGCCGGATCGTCATCCGGACCGGCCAGGATGCCGAGCAACAGATGCTCGCAGCCGACGAAGTTGTGTCCGAGGTCGAGGGAGGCCTGCGCCGCTCGTTCGCCGATCTCCAGGATCGTCGCCGAATGTGGTGCGCCTTGCTGGCGCGCGCTGGTCACGGTCGCCTTCAATTCGGTGAGCACATCGTCGGTCTCGATGTCCAGGCTGCTCAACACCATGATCGCCAGGTTGTTTCCCTGCGCGATGAGGGCACCGAGCAGATGGGCGGACTTGACCTTCTCCTGGTCACCGCCGACCGACTCGGCCGCGATCTCGACGACCTTGCGGGCCCGATCGGTGAAGCGGCTCGGCGACCATCCCGGCTTCGGCGGTTCGTCGCCGGTGGCCGAGGTTCGCCCATCGGCGGCCACGACCGCATCGGCCAATGCCCGCTGGCACACAGCCGAAACCGGAATGCCGGCGTCGCGAACCGCGGCGGCCAGGTCGTCCGGCAGGTACACATTGATCTTGGGCATCTCATTCCTCCGTCATGGATTCAGCTTGGGGTTATAGAAGGTTTATAACCCCAAGAGGGGTACAGGCGCAACCGCGTTCCACAAAAACTCTTGTGCAATGCCTCTTGTGGGTTTACCGTGGTGGCATGGCCGACAACCATGAGGTTCGTGATCTCACCGACGCTCGAACCTTGTCCTCGTTCGCGAACCCGCAGCGATCGCGCATCCTCGATGTGCTTGCGGTGGACGGTCCTTCGACCGCCTCCGCCATCGCAGCCCGGATCGACCTGGCCGTCGGCAGCGTCAGCCACCACCTCAAGGTCCTCAACGAGGTGAATCTGGTCGAAGAGGCCCCCGAACTGGCCCGGGACCGACGCGAGCGGTGGTGGCGACTGGCGTCCAAGAGCACCCGGTGGTCTCGGTCGGACTTCGCCGAGGACACCAGTGCGGTGAGCGCCGCCTTGGCCGCCGAATCGGTCGCCCTGCAGCGGCAGTTCGAACGAGCCCGGGACTGGATGGCTCAGTCTGAACTGTCGGACCAAGCCGACCTGGCCGCGTTCGCAACGCAGACCTGGATGAAGCTTTCCCCTGACGAGATAAGTCAGTTCAACACCGAAGTTGTCGCCCTGGTTCGATCTTGGCGACTGCGGACCGACGACGCCGACGACGGGGTCGAACGTCAACCAGTGTTCTTCTTCGCCCGCTGTTTCCCTTCTCAGCCCTAGCCAATTCCATCTGACCGACGTCGGCGGCCCTTGGTCGTTCGGCCATTCCACGCTGTCCGCTGACCCTGTCGTCACGCGGCCATCCGAACCTGTCCACACCCAAAGGAAAGGCGTAATGAGCCATGTTCATAAGGAAGAACTCGAGAAACTGCCCGACCGGACTGCCCGGCAGTTCGGACTTCTCTGGTTCGGCGAGGGCGTCAGCCTGCTCGGCAACTCGACCTCATCAGTGCTCCTCAGCCTGTTGGCGGCCACTCATCTGCACGCCGGTCCGGGGTGGATGGGTGCACTGACCGCCGCGGGTTGGTTGCCCTGGCTGGTCATCGGCCTGGCCGTCGGCGCCTGGATCGATCCGTTGCCACCACGACGGATCATGATCGCGGCCGACCTGGTCGCCGCTGGTGCTCTGGCCAGCATCCCCCTGGCCTGGTGGCTGGGATGCCTCAGCCTGCGGCAGCTGTTGATCGTCGCCCTCACCACCGGCGTCGCCACCGTCTTCTTCCGGCCGGCCTACAGCAAGTTGATTCCGCTGGTGGTGCCGGAAGAGCAGCTGCAAACGGCCAATTCTCGATTGAACGGCACCGACGCCGCATCCCAGATCATCGGTTCCGGACTGGCCGGGTTGCTGACCAGACTCGGCTCGATCGCCACCGGCATCCTGTTCGACGCGGCCAGCTTCTGCGTCTCGGCTTTCTGTCTCTGGCGAATCCGGATCGAACCGGCCGCTCGTCCGCCTCGGCGTTCCGGCAGCCTGCTGGCCCGGATCCGTGAAGGCATCCGACTGGTCGCCCGCGACGAGTTCCTACGACCGTTCACCATCATCGGCGGCCTGTCCAACTTCGGGCTGACCGGCTTCAGTGCCTTGCTGGTGCTCTATTGGACCCGTGAACTACAACTTTCGCCCGCAACCATAGGGGTGTTGTTCATGATCGCCAGCTGCGGCGGCGTCCTGGGCGCGTTCGTGGTGACCGGACTTAGCCGTCGGATCGGCACCGGCCGGGCGTCCACCCTGCTGTTGTTGGTCAGTGCCCCGGCGGCGGTGCTGGTCGGGATCCCCGGCTCCGGTGCCCAGATCTGGCTCGGGGTCACCGGACTGGCGGTGATGGATGCGGCGGTGGTGGCCGGCAATGCACTGCGCGGGGCTTGGCGGCAACGCTATGTGCCGCCCGAGCTGATGGCCCGGGTCACCACCTCGAGCCAGGTGATCAACTTCGGCACCATGCCGTTCGCCGCACTGGTCGCCGGCGGGCTCGGCGGCACCATCGGCGTTCGACCGACCATCCTGGTGATGGCTTCGGTGC
>CAZZZW010000237.1:0-212 GCA_964658795.1 Phormidium nigroviride PCC 7112 | reverse complement strand
CGCGCTAGCCTGCCTGGGCGTGCTCACCGTGCGGGACGGCCGGGTGCGTGAGCTTCCCCTACGTTTGTCCTTGGCATGATTGCATGATCTCGTTTGATCAACCCTGCCGACGGGGCGATTCCGGTCGGTTCGGCCGCATTGATCATGGTCGATCGGCGCAGTTGACATATTCGAACGCGTGTTCGAGCATAGGTGGGTGACCGCCGCCTTCC
>CAZZZW010000236.1:4687-7028 GCA_964658795.1 Phormidium nigroviride PCC 7112 | reverse complement strand
GGCATGACGGCGATCCGCTGGGTCGGCCGCTGCCCGGAGTGCCAGGCCTGGGGAACGATGGCCGAAGAGGGCGTTCGGGCGGCCGCGCTCAGCCTGCCCGCACCGGTCACGCCCCGACTGGCCGCGCTGCCGATCAGCAAGCAGGACGCCTCCGTCGCCAAACACCGCCCGACCGGGATCGGTGAACTCGATCGGGTCCTCGGTGGCGGTCTGCTACCTGGCGCCGTCCTGCTGCTGGCCGGCGAGCCCGGGGTCGGCAAATCCACCCTGTTGCTCGAGGTCGCCAAGAACTACGCCAGTTCCAGCGGCCGGCCGGCCCTGATGATCACCGGTGAAGAGTCCACCGCGCAGGTTCGGGCCCGAGCCGAACGGACCCACACCATGCATTCCGACCTCTACCTGGCCGCCGAGAACGATCTGGGCGCCGTGCTGTCGCATCTGGACGAGGTCAAGCCCGGGCTGCTCATCCTCGACTCGGTGCAGACGATCGCGTCCTCGACGGTGGACGGTGTGGTCGGTGGTGTCCCGCAGATCCGCGCGGTGACCGCCTCGATCAGCGCGGTGGCCAAGGAGCGGGGCATCGCCACCATCCTGGTCGGCCACGTCACCAAGGACGGTGCCATCGCCGGCCCGCGGGTACTCGAACACCTGGTCGACGTCGTCCTCTACTTCGAAGGTGATCGACACTCCTCGCTGCGGTTGCTGCGTTCGATCAAGAACCGCTACGGCGCCTCCGATGAGGTCGGCTGCTTCGAGATGCATGAGGAAGGCATCGACGAACTTACCGATCCGTCCGGGCTGTTCGTCAGCCAACGCGACATCGCGGTGCCCGGCACCTGTGTCACGGTCACGGTGACCGGTCGCCGGCCGATGCTGGCCGAGGTCCAGGCGCTGGCAAACCCCACCAAGTACGGCGGCTCGGCCCGACGCTCGTTCACCGACCTGGATTCGTCGCGGGTCAACATGCTGCTGGCCGTCTTGACCCGCCACACCAAGGCCCAGGTCGCCGACATGGAGATCTACGCCGCCAGCGTCGGTGGCATCAGGCTCAGTGAGCCGGCCGTCGATCTGGCGGTGCTGCTCGCGCTCGCGTCGGCGGCCAACCTGGCTCCGCTGCCGGCCACCCTGTGTGCCATCGGCGAGGTGTCGCTGTCCGGTGACGTTCGCCGGGTCAGCAGCGTGCAACGGCGGCTGTCCGAGGCGGCCCGGCTCGGTTTCCGCAAAGCGCTGGTGCCGGCCGGCTCGCAGTGGTCGCACATCCAGGGCATGCACGTGCTCGAAGTGCCGACGGTGACCGACGCCATCCAGGTGATGCCCGAGTTGGCCCGGGGATACCGGCCACCGGGACCGGCTGTGGTGCCCACACCGCTCGGTGTGGACCATGAGGAATAGGGCGGGTCGATTCGCCGAAATCGTTATCGGGATAGTTAGATGTTGCAGGCAGACTGATTGCTGACGGTGCAGCGGGCGCCACGAAGAGCAATCAATAACTGGTGGTCAGGACGGGGGTGGAGCTGATGGCCAACAATGATCGCGACGACGTACTGCGTTCGGTGCTGGCTTCGCTCGCGCCCGGTACCGACCTGCGCGACGGCTTGGAACGGATCCTGCGCGGCAACACCGGCGCGCTGATCGTGCTCGGCTACGACAAGACCGTCGACGCCATTTGCACCGGCGGCTTCCCCCTCGATGTCGAGTTCTCGGCGACCCGGTTGCGGGAGCTGGCCAAGATGGACGGTGCCGTCGTCATGACGGCCGACAAGGGCCGGATCATCCGAGCCGCGACCCAGCTGATGCCCGATCCGCAGATCCCGACCGAGGAGTCCGGCACCCGGCACCGCACCGCCCAGCGGGTCGCTCAGCAGACCGGCTATCCGGTGATCTCGGTGTCGCAGTCGATGAAGATCATCAGCCTGTATCTGGGCAGCCGCCGGCACGTGCTGGAGAACTCGACCTCACTGCTGTCCCGGGCCAACCAGGCCGTGGCCACCCTGGAGCGCTACAAGGCCCGGCTGGACGAGGTCTCCCAGACGTTGTCCGCACTCGAGATCGAAGACCTGGTGACCGTCCGCGACGCGGCCTCGGTGTCCCAGCGGCTGGAGATGGTCAGCCGGATCGCCGACGAGATCGAGGGTTACGGCGCCGAGCTGGGCACCGACGGCCGGCTGCTGTCACTGCAACTGGACGAGCTGATGGCCGGCGTCGAGGCCGACCGTGAACTGATCGTGCGGGACTACCTGCCTTCCGGACGTCGCAGCCGGACGGTCGAGCAGGCCCAATCCGACCTGGCCGAACTCACCTCGGTCGAGCTGCTCGACCTCACCATCGTGGCCAAGGCCTT
>CAZZZW010000236.1:1035-4677 GCA_964658795.1 Phormidium nigroviride PCC 7112 | reverse complement strand
GATCTCCTTGGGCTACCCGGGCACGCCCGAGACGCTGGAACAGCCGGTCAGCCCGCGCGGTTACCGGCTGCTGTCCCGGGTCCCGCGACTGCCCAGCCTGGTGCTGAACCGGATCGTCGAGCACTTCGGCAGTCTGCAGAAGGTGCTCGCCGCGACCGTGGACGAGCTGCAGAACGTCGACGGCGTGGGCGATGCGCGGGCCCGGAGCATCCGCGAGGCCCTGTCTCGGCTGGCCGACGCCTCGATCACCGAGCGCTGGGCGTAGGTCCGCCCACAGTCAGGTTCAGCCCGTCCGGATCGGCTCAAACCCGTCGTGGTGCTGCTCAGTGCGGCGGCCCGGAGCTCAGAACCGGGCCAGCAGCTGGGACGCATCCGAGCTGACATCCAGGCGGACCTCACCGGTTGCGGCGTCCACCACCGAGGCGGCCAACGTCCATTGGTGCCAGTACAGCTGCTCGCTCTTCGGGCACCGGAACAGCACCTCGTGGGTACCGGCACTGAGGTGGAAGGACGCCGACCGCCGAGGCGCCGGTTCGAGGTCGTAGTGCAGGCTGGCCCCGGCGCCGGTCACATCCACCTCGATCGGCCGGCCGTCGAGGAGGATCTGCAACGCCGGGCTGCTGTTGAAGTACTCCAACGAGACCTGGCAATCCGCGGTCGCGGTCAGCCGGGTGCGGGCATGCACCAGGACGTCGGTCAGCGGCACCGGCCCCCACTGATCCGGCACCTCGAACCGCTGGGTCAGCTCGGTGAAGTCCAGGTCGAACGGATCCACCTGGTACAGCCGCCAATCCCGCACGCTCGGCTCGGTGACGTCGGGCTCGGTCAGGGCCACCACCCAGGACGTGATGCCGCCGGAGAGCACCTCGCTGTCGTGCCGGTGCTCGACCGTGAGCGGGCCGGACGGCGACTCCCACACAGACGTAACCTGCACGCTCCACCGGGTCGGCGTTCGAGAATCGTCCCAACGGAACGGGGCAGCCAGCACCAGACCGGCGGCCGGGACGTCGATCTCGGCAATCGGATAGGTCTGGGTCTCGGGGCCGCGGTGCAGTGTCCAACTACCACGCAACCGAATGTGCTGGCCGGGGGCGCCACCGACGATCAGCCGGCCGAGTACCTCCGCAGCCTCGTCCGCGGCGGTGTGCTCCTGCACGTGCAGGGCCGGCCCACCGAGCCGGGCGATGGCCGCGGCTCGTCCCGGATGGTCAGCGGCCACATCGCCTATCGGCCCCGGGCCGACCAACCGCTCGACCTCCGCCTGGCGAAGTACCTCGTTGTAATCACTGCCGAAAGTCGCCTTGCCGGCGACCGCCACGGCGAGCTGGTCCCGGCGGCCGAGCTCGATCACCGTCGCGCCGTCCTCGTGCTGCCAGTCCGTCCAGTCCGCACCATCGACCTGCACCCCGGTGGCCGAGAATCCCTCGATCCGCACGGTGTAATCCCGCTCCGGCCCGTCGACTGTGACCCGACAGCTGCCCTCGACCTGACGCGCCGTGACCGCCGTCCAGGAGCACTCGCCGTCGGCAAAGGCCAAACTCGAACCGTCGTCGGCATAGATCTGGCAGTCGCGATTGCCGCCCGGAAACACCGACAGGGTGAGCCGGTCGGCCGGCTGGGTCGTCGTGGTCAGGGCCAGGTCGGCCAGCGGCAGGACCGTGCCGGGACGGACGAACTGCGGCACCCGATCCAGCGCGGCCAACTGACGAACCCAGGCCGGACCGGTGAACGTCTCCAGCGTGGTGCGCTCGATCCACTCGCCTGGTGGCAACCAGACATCGACCTCGGCCAGCCCCGTGCTCGGATCAGCCGGCTGTAGCACCGGCGCAACCAGCAGGTCCGCACCCAGCAGGTAGCTGAATCGCGAGGCGTAGGCCGCGTCCTGCTCCGGTGCGATCCAGGACAGCGGCCGGATCGGCGCGGTCGCGGTGTCGGCGGCGACCCGGGCTGCGGTGTAGAGGTAGGGCAACAGCCGGTACCGCTGCTCGAAGGCCGCTCGGGCCGCCTCGAGCACCTCGGCCCCGAACGCCCACGGTCGACGCTCGGACAGCGGATCCTGGTTGGAGTGCAGGCGCAGGATCGGCGAATAGGCCCCGAACTGCACCCACCGCACGTACAACTCCGGATCGTCCGGCCCGACGTGGCCGCCGATGTCGTGACTCCACCAGCCATAACCCACGTTCGCCCCGGCCGCGGTGTAGCGCGGCTGGAACCGCAGCGCGGCCCACCGGGCGAACGAGTCTCCGGAGAAACCCACCGGGTAGCGATGGCTGCCCAGCCCGCCCCAGCGACTGAAGGTGACCGGCCGTCGATCATGGTCGCGGCCGGAGTCGGTGAAGTGCAGGTGGTTCAGCCACGGCAGCGGGTCGATGCTGCTGCCGTCGAAGGTGCGGCCCTGCTGCCAGTCCATCCACCAGAAATCGACACCCTGGCGCTCCAGCGGGTGATGCAGGATGTCGAAGTAGCTACGGGTGAAAGCCGGCTCGGCGATCCGGAACGGCACTGCCTCGTCGGTGTCCAGACCGAGTGAATCCTTGAACTCGGCATAGGCGTCCTCGAACGGCTGCACGCCGAGGGCCGGGTGCAGGTTCAGCGTGCTGTGCAGCCCACGCTCGTGCAGCCAGTCCAGGAATGCCGGCGGATCCGGAAAGAGGTCACGGTTCCAGCTATAGCCGGTCCAGCTGTCCGTCCGGTGCCAGTCCATGTCGATCACCAGGACGTCCAGCGGCAACCCGTGCGAGGAGAACTCCCCGACCAGCTCACGCAAATCTTGATCGCGATACGGCCAGTAGCGCGACCACCACGACCCGAGCAGCCACCGCGGCAGCAGCGGCACGTCACCACCGAACCGGGAGTACTCCCTTACCGCAGCTGGATAGTCGTGACCGTAGCCGAAGAAGTACCAGTCGATCCGTTCGTCGTCCGGGCGTGGCATCGCCCAGCCGTTCTCATCGAAGAGCATCGACGGCGCGTCATCGTGGACGGCCCAGCCGGATCGCGAGACCAGGCCCGGTTCGAGGCTGGCCGCCCCCCGGCAGTTGTCGACCGTCCGGCGGGCGCCCCCCAGGTTCTGCCGATCCCGCAGGCCCGGCGTCCACACCGTGTCGGGCAGACTGGTCACCTCGATGCTGAGATTGTCCTGGTCGAATATGCCGTTCGTGCATCGCAGAACCAGCGCGCCGGTGTCGATGACCGTGGTCGGACCGTCCTGAGCGACGGTGAAGGCCGGCACCGGTCCCCGGCGAACCGGGAAGGCATACGAGCCGGCATCGATGAAGGACCCGTCAGCCGACCACTCGAGTCGGATGAGACGCTCGGTGAGGACGGTGAATCGGGCCGAGCCGGCCGTCACGACGGCGGCCGGATCGGCCACCGGGTCCGTCACCGCGCCGATACGGCGGACGAAATCATCGACGTTCTCGATCACGATCTTCCTTTCGGTCATGGTGGATCACCGCTGGAGCAACGGCACCAGCAGCTCGTCGTCGGTCAGGCTGCCGTGATGCCCGATCAGACCGGACAGCCCTGGTTCACCCCGGCGCCGGACCACCGCGCCGTCGGCAAGCGCGAGCACGATGAGATCGCCGATCCGTTCGCGCGCCACCGCGGTGACGACCGGGCCGTACCAGCCCCGGGCGAGGG
>CAZZZW010000236.1:0-1025 GCA_964658795.1 Phormidium nigroviride PCC 7112 | reverse complement strand
TCACCACGGCGAAGCCCGGGCCGAGCCGATCGATCCAGTTCTGCCTTACCCGGTCGAGGTTCTCCGGCGCCACGTGCAGATAGCGAGCCCGCGCCTCACCGGCGATCAGGTCGACTCCGTCGGACAAGGTCGGCTCGCTGTCGTAGTCGATCTTGGCGTGCTCGGGCACGTCGACCATGCCGTGGTCGGCGGTCACCAGCAGCCGGGTACCGGACGGCAGCCGGTCGGCCAGCAGCTCGACGGCGCGGTCGATCAGGCACAGCTGCACCAGCCAGGACTCCGACCGACAGCCACAGCCGTGTCCGATCAGATCGAGTTCGCTGTTGTAGCAGTAGACCAAACCGGGCTGCTGCATCAGGTCGGCGACGATGGTGGCGGTGTCGGCGGCGGTGTAGGTCGGGTGATATTCCGCGCCCCGCCAGATCGCCCGGGTCAGGCCACTGGTCCGGAACTGGTAGGACGCAGCGACGGTGACGTTCAGCCCGGCCCGCGCGGCTCGCTCGAACTCGGTCGGATTCGGCTGGGCCAGCTCGGGAACGACGACGTCGAGCAGGTTCTTGCCCGAGTAGCTACCCTTCCAGCCCAGCCAGTTGATCGGTTCGGTCAGCCCCGAGATCCGCGAGGTGAAGCTGGTGATGCCGTGCTGGCCCGGCGGCAGGCCGGTGGCGAGTGAGGCCAAACTGGCCGCGGTCGTGGTCGGGAAGCCGGCCGTCAGGCTGCGGGAGCACAGGCTGGCCAGGAACGGCGCCTGGTCGGAATGCTGGCGTAGCAGGTTCCAGCCGAGGCCATCGATCAGCAGGACGACGGTGCGCTCGGCCGGTTCGAGCCCGAGCGGGTTCGACGGCGCACCGCCGGGCGAGGCGGCAGCTTCGGGCGTGAGACCGTGCGAGGACAGCACGGAAGGGATGAGGTCGGACAGGGTGGCCTCGCCGTAGCGGACGAACCCCGCAGCGGGGACGGACATCTGCTCGACTGTAAACGTCTCCGGCCCGGCCGGTGAGTCAGGGTCGGTCCGGCCGGGGTCA
>CAZZZW010000235.1:0-7047 GCA_964658795.1 Phormidium nigroviride PCC 7112 | reverse complement strand
CGGTGACCAGGTGACGCTGCTCCGGGCCGGTCTCGGCAACGAGGTATTGCCCTTTCCCGACGGCACATTCGACGACGCGATCGCGTGTCTGGTGCTGCACTACCTGCCGGATTGGACCCAGCCGCTGGCTGAGTTGCGTCGGGTGCTGGTGCCCGGCGGTCGGCTCATCGTGGCCGTCAACCATCCGTTGGTGTACAAGTTCATGCGGCCGGACGGGGACTACTTCGCCACCGAGCCCTGGTCCGACGAGTGCACCTTCGGCGACCAGACGGCCACTCTCTCGTTCTGGCACCGCCCGCTGCAGGCGATGACCTCGGCGTTCACCGCGGCCGGCTTCAGGATCACCGTGGTCAGCGAACCACCGCCGGCACCGGAGGCGCAGGAGCTGTTCCCGGAGCTGGTGACGAGCCCGTCCGGGTCATTTCTCTGTTTCCTGTTCTTCGTCCTTGAGGTGGAGTAGTTCACAGGATCGTCGACAATCCGCTCGTCGCCGCGAGCCGAATGACCCCGGTGAGTAGTTCCTCGGCCGTACCGGCGGCACCTCGTCCCCGGCTACGAACGCGCCTTGTCGCCCTGCTGGGCTCGGCCTGGGCCGGCCTGGTATCCGGTGCCCTGGGCCTGGGAATTGCCCATCTGCTGGCGCAATTGGTCAGCTCACAGGCATCTCCGGTGATCGCGGTGGGCGGTGCCGCGATCGATGCGACGCCGACTTGGCTCAAGGAGTACGCGATTCGTGAGTTCGGGACGAACGACAAACGCGTCCTGTTGAGCGGCATCGTGGCGGTGCTGGCGCTGTTGACCATGGTGGTCGGGGTTGTCGCCGCCCGTCGGTTCTGGTGGGGCGCGGTCGCGGTCGCCGTCCTGGGTGTGGTGGCGATCGGTGCGGAACTGCGGCGGCCGGAAGCCCACTGGTACTACCCGTGGCCGACGGTGATCGGGCTTGTCGTCGCCGGCTTGGTGCTGCACCAGTTGCTCAAGCGCCGCCCCAGGGCGGTAGCACCTACGCCGTCGGAAACGCCGACATCAGTGCTAGCCAGCCGGCGCAGCTTTCTGGCCCTGAGCGCTGTGGCTGCGGTCGGCAGCGTCGTCGCAATCGGCATCGGGAATGCCCTGTCACAAGCGAAATCGGTAGCCGCGGCCCGGTTGGCGATCCGCCTGCCGAAGCCGCACGATCCGGCCACGCCGTTGCCCGCCGGGATCAACCCGAACGTGCCGGGGTTGTCGAGTTTCATCACGCCGAACTCGGACTTCTACCGGGTCGACACGGCGCTGGTACTACCCCAGGTCGACCCGGCCGGCTGGCACCTGAAGATCGACGGGATGGTCGCGCACCCGATCAGCCTGAGCCTGGACGACATTCTGGCGATGCCCTTGATCGAACGGGTCATCACGATGACGTGCGTCAGCAACGAGGTCGGCGGCCAGTACGTCTCCACCGCGAAATGGCTCGGTGTGCCGTTGAAAACGCTCATGGATACAGCGGGATTGGACCCGCAGGCCGAGCAACTGTTCTCGACCTCGACCGACGGGTTCACCACCTCCACGCCGGTCAAGGTCGCCCTCGACGGCCGAGACGCCATGATCGCAATCGGCATGAACGGCGAGCCGCTGCCTATCGCCCACGGGTTCCCGGCTCGGATGCTGGTGCCAGGACTGTACGGCTACGTTTCCGGCTGCAAGTGGATCAAGTCCATCACGGCCTCGTCCTACGCAGCCAAGAAAGCCTATTGGACGCAGCGGAAATGGGACATCAACGGGCCGATCTACACCGAGTCCCGCATTGACGTGCCGGCCGGACTCTCGAACGTCAAGGCCGGCGTCGTCCCGGTCGCCGGGGTCGCCTGGGCCCAGCACCGGGGCATCAGTCGGGTCGAGGTGTCGATCGATGGCGGGCCCTGGCAACCGGCCAACCTCGCCGAGACCGTCGGCGACGACACCTGGCGCCAATGGTGGTATCGCTGGAACGCAACCTCGGGCAGCCATCGCATTCGAGTCCGAGCCACCGACGGCTCCGGGGCGGTGCAGACCGACCATCGGCAAGGCACCTTTCCCCGCGGAGCGACCGGCATCCAGGAGCTGATTGTCAACGTTTCATAACGGTGGCCGACTCGGCCAATCCGCACTTTCCACGATGCCGAATCACCATTCGTTAGCAGCGAATTCCTCGTAACAACGACTGTGAACACACGGTCTGCACGCAGAACACTCAAAGGAGATTGCCATGACTCGCCCCCACGCCGCACTGCGCCTGGCCGCGGTTGCCGCCGCCGTAGTGGTCCCCATCAGCCTTTCGGCCTGTTCATCCGGCAAGAGCAGCAGCTCGGCCGGATCCAGTTCCTCGGCCTCGTCGATGACCTCGTCCTCCTCGAGCGCAATGGCCGGTGGCAGCCCGTTCGGTTCTGCCTGCGCTGACGTGCCGAAGTCCGGCGCCGGCAGCTTCGACGGCATGTCGACCGCTCCGGTGGCCACGGCTGCCTCCAGCAACCCCGTGCTGTCGACCCTGGTGAAGGCGGTCACGGCGGCCGGCCTGGGTGACACCCTGAACAGCCAGAAGGCGATCACCGTTTTCGCACCGGCCGATTCTGCATTCGCAAAGGTCCCCGCCGCCACCCTGACCAAGCTCCTGGCTGATCCGAAGGGCGACCTGACCAAGATCCTCACCTACCACGTACTGCCGGAGCGGCTGTCTCCCGATCAGCTGGCCGGTAGCCACAAGACCCTCGAGGGCGGAGATGTCACCGTCTCCGGATCGGGTCAGAGCTTCACCGTCGGTTCGGACAAGGCCAACGTCGTCTGCGGCAACGTCCAGACGGCCAATGCAACCGTGTACATCATCGACAGCGTGTTGATGCCGCCGGCTAGCTGAGGGCAGCATCGCCGGAAAGACTGAGCGCGAAGCTGGGGGACGAGGAGACAATCCTTGTCCCCCAGCTTCGTGCGACCGTCTGACCGGGGTCGACCGGTCAGAGCAGCCAGAAACGCATCGGCAGCGGTGCAACCTGGTTGATTCGTCGAGCATGCTCGATCGGCCCGGTGCTTGATCCAGGCGTCCGATCCCAGCTCAGCCTGGTCGGGGAGATGCGATCTCGGGTCAGGCCACCCCGAGCAGGTCGTCCGGAGCGATCGGCCGCACCCGATCGGTGGTGGCCAGGTGGATCGGTCCGCGACGGGTCGGCGGGGGCACCGCTTCGAGCAACGCCCGCGTCCAGCGTCGGTCATAAGCGGTGACCTGATCGGGACCGGGCCGCGAGAGCAAGAAGGCCGTGGCAACGGCCGGCGTCGTCTCGATCAGCTCGCCCAGGATGTGCTTGAGGTGGCCGATCAACTCCTCGTCCGGCGCATCGGGCAGATCATCGATCGGGAAGATGACCGGCAGCGTTTCTCCTTTCTGATCAAGGAAGATCATCCACAATGATCGCTGACCGAAGCCGCCCGCACCCATCAACCGCTGCCAGGCTCGGCTGAGATCGTCGTCGGTGTCGACCCGGAATTTCGGAGGTTCATTCGTCATGGCTGCAGAGTCTGCACGATCTGCGCGAACCGCCTCGAAAGTTATCCACAGGCTTCCTCCGTCGTAAGCTGCCACGAGATCGCCACGACCGACGAGGAGCATCAGATGCTGAGCCAGGACACCTTGGACTACTACCGCAGCTGGCTCGGATACCGCCAGTGGTTCCTGCGTGTTCCCGGTGTGCAGGCCTGCGTTCGCGCCGGTGGCACGACCCGGCTCTCGGTGGCGTTCGGTTACGCCGACGAACCGGCGGGCCAGCCACTGACCGAACAGCACCAGTTCCGAATCGCCTCGCACAGCAAGACATTCGCGGCCGTGGCTGTGTTGCGACTGGTGGCGCAGGGGCGGCTTCGATTGGACGATCCACTGGCCCGGCAGCTGCCGGAGCTGACCGGTCCGCTCGCCGACCGGACCGTGCGCGAGCTGCTCAGCCACGGCGGCGGAGTCATCCGCGACAGTGCGGACGGCGACTTCTGGCAGCTCATGTTGCCCTATCCGGATCGAGCGAAACTGCTCCAGATCGCCAACGAATCCAGCGCGGCGGTGTTGCCCCGCAACGAGCGCTTCAAGTACTCCAACATCGCCTACGGACTGCTCGGACTGGTCATCGAGGCGGTCACCGGCAGCTCGTTCGCCGAGGTGATCGAAGATCAGATCGTCGGGCCGCTCGGCCTTGCCAGCACCGGGGCCGAACCGGCCACCGTCGACGATCCGGCCTTGGCCGCAGGACATTCGGCCCTGAGCTACGCCCGCGAGCGGACGACGATCAAGCACGTCGACACCCGATCCCTGGCCGCGGCGACCGGCTTCTACTCGACCGCCGCCGACCTGTCCGCGTTCTACAGCGCGCTCCTACCGGGTAACCGGGCGCTGCTCGACGACGATTCCCGCCGCCAGCTGCTGCAACGCCAGTGGGAGGTCAAGGCCGGCCAATCGTCCTATGGCTTCGGGGTGTTCCTCAACAAGATCGGCGATCGCCAGCTGTTCGGACACAGTGGCGGCTACCCGGGTCACATCACCCGCACGTTTGCCGACCCTGACTCGCAACTGGTCGTCTCGGTGCTGACCAACGCCATCGACGGCCCGGCCGAACCGCTGGCTGAGGTGCTGTTCCGGCTGCTGGACACGGCTGATTCAGCCACCCACCAACCGGCCACTGACGGCGCCAGGTTCGTCGGCCGCTTCGAATCGCTCTGGGGACTGCAGGACGTGGCGTTGCTCGGCGGCCGGTTGTTCGCCACCAACCCGACGCCCGCTTCCCCTGTCGATGACCCGGTTGCCCTGGAAGTGGTGGACGAAACCACGCTCAAGATG
This sequence comes from Phormidium nigroviride PCC 7112, assembly GCA_964658795.1. Taxonomy (GTDB): domain Bacteria; phylum Actinomycetota; class Actinomycetes; order Mycobacteriales; family Jatrophihabitantaceae; genus Jatrophihabitans_A. The sequence goes on along the minus strand of CAZZZW010000235.1, from coordinate 2,222 downwards.
GTCAGCGGTCCGGGTGGTGCCTCGATCGGGGAGTACATGCGTTACGAGTTCGCTGCCGACGGCACCATCAGATCGGTCCGGGGCAACAGCGGGATGAGCATGACACCGTTCGCGCAGCCGAGCCGACCGCTGGCCTCAGCCCTTGCTGGCCAGCCCTGACACCAGATTGATCGTGGTCGCCAGGATGACGGCACCGAACAGATAGGACAGCAGCGCCTGCCGAAGGGCGGTCGCTCGGATCGCGCTGGTCTTGAGGTCGGTGTCCGAGACCTGGAACGTCATGCCGATGGTGAAGGCGAGATAGGCGAAGTCGCCGTAGCGTGGGGGCGGGGTCTGGTTGAAGTCGATGCCACCGTCGACCCCGCCGTAGTACAGCCGGGCGTAGCGCAGGGTGAATACCGTGTGCACCACCAGCCAGGACAGGGCCACGGTCAGCACACCGACGCCGGCCAGCAGGTCCTGGGTCGAGCCCTTGGCCGAGCTGGCCTGCAGCAAGAAGAATCCGACTGCGGCCAGGCTGACCACTGCGGCGGCCAGCAGCAGCGGCTCGCTGACCGCACGGGTCGGATCCTCCTGGGTCGCGTGCTGTTTGGTCCGGTTGCCGTCCATCGGCCAGATGGTGCACCACACCCAGACCAGGAATGTCGCGGCCGCGACATCCCAGCCGATCGCGGGGGCGTACCGGACCGCACCGCTTGTGCCGACCGCAATCGCGGCGACCAGTCCGGCGGCGGCCGACACCGCCAGCCGGTGGCCGGTGCGCCCTCGGTGGCGTATCGGAAGCTCTTTGTTCGCTCTAGGCATTCCGTCAGTATCCGCTGCCTCGGGTGGGACTCAACTGGTGATGTCCTTGGTCGTGAATCGGGTGTAGGCCAGGCTCAGGAAGATGGCCGCGTAGGCCAGGTGCAATCCGGTCCAACGCGCCAGGTCCGGCACGCTGACCGTGCTGCGCAACAGCTCGCCGAAGCCCAGCCAGTGGTCGGTCAGCAGGATGGGATGGATGCCCGACAGCTGTGGCACTGCGTCGAGCAGCGCCGACAGCACCGCCACCCCGACCGTGGCGGCCATGGCAGCGATTGCATTCTCGGTCAGCGTCGATACCAGCACGCCCGCGGCGGCCAGACCGAACAGGGCTATCGCAACGTAGCCGGCGACCAGCGCGGTCCGGAGCAGCCCGTCGGCCAGGCTGACCGTGTCCCCGGACAGCAATGTGACCGAGTGCAGACCGAACAGGATCGCCCCGGCAACCAGACCGACCAGGCTGACCGTCAGCACCGCCACCGCGGTGAAGGTCGCGACGGCGAGGGTCTTGGAGACCAGGCAGCGGGTTCGCGTCACCGGCAGGGTGAGCAGGTAACGCAGGGTGCCGATTCCGGCTTCACCGGCGATGGAGTCGCCGGCGACGACGCCGATCACGAGCGGCAGGAAGAGCGGCAGCGCGACGGTCAGCGAGGTGAAGACCAGGAACAAGCCGTTACCGGTGACCTGGCCGATGAACTGCGGACCGTCGCCGCCGCGCGGTGTGCTCAGCTTGACGGCGACGCCGATGAACAACGGGACTATCGCCAGTACCAGCAGCAGCGCCTGATTACGCCGGCGGCGCAGGATGAGCTTGACTTCTTCCTTGTACAGCCGCCAGAAAGCGCCTCGATAGCGGGTGACGCCAGCCGGTCGAGAAGCGGTCGCGAGGTCAACGGAGGACATCGAATCCCTCCCCGGTGATCGAGACGAACAGCTCTTCCAGGTGCGGCCGTTCGACGGCGAGGCCACGTAACCTGATGCCGGCCGTGACGACCGCGGTTGCGATGTGATCTGGTTCGAGCTCACCCATCCGGGCTGTCACCGAACCGCTGTCCGGATCGATGACGACGTCGAGCAGTCCGAGTTCGGTGAGCAACTCGGCGGCGGCGGCCAGGTCGGGCGTGGTGATCCGGACGTTCGCGGTGCCGCCGGCCAATACCTCGGTCAGGCTGCCCTGACGCAGGAGCCGGCCACCGGACATGATGCCGACGTGGGTGGCGATCTGTTCGATCTCGGCCAGCAGGTGGCTCGACACCAGGATGGTGATGCCGTCCTCGGCCAGGCTCCGGATGAGGTTGCGGACCTCCCGGGTTCCCTGCGGGTCGAGACCGTTCGTCGGTTCGTCCAGCACCAGTAGCTCGCGCGGGCGTAGCAGCGCGGCGGCGATGCCGAGCCGTTGCTTCATCCCCAACGAATAGTTG
>CAZZZW010000234.1:0-7049 GCA_964658795.1 Phormidium nigroviride PCC 7112 | reverse complement strand
AAAAGAAGTAGTTCTTGGCCCAGATCGCAGACGAGCCCGTTTCCGCTGACGGCGGGGACGGGCTCGTTCGCGTTCGTCTGGACCTGGGCTACGACGGCACGGACTTCTCCGGCTGGGCCACGCAGCCGGACCGGCGCACCGTGCAGTCCGTCCTGACCGACGCCCTGGCCACGGTACTGCGGACCGTCGAGGTGCGGCTGGTGGTCGCCGGACGGACCGACGCCGGCGTGCACGCGAGCGGGCAGGTCGCGCATCTGGACCTGCCTGCCTCGGTGTGGGAGGAACACCAGCCCAGGTTGGTCCGACGGCTGGCCGGGGTGTTGCCGCCGGATGTCCGGGTCTGGTCGGCCGTTGCCGTTTCAGCTGATTTTGATGCCCGATTCGCTGCCCTGTGGCGCCGGTACCGGTACCGGATCAGCGATGCCGACGGCGGCCCGGATCCGCTGCGCCGACTCGATACGGTGGCGTGGCGACGGTCGCTGGACGCCGGGGCGATGGCCGAGGCGGCCGAGTTCCTGCTCGGCGAGCACGACTTCGCCGCCTACTGCCGGGCTCGTGCGGGCGCCTCCACCATCCGAGGTCTGCACCAGCTGGCAGTGGTCCGCGACGGGGCGCTGATCGAACTCACGGTGCAGGCCGATGCGTTCTGCCACTCCATGGTCCGGTCCCTCGTCGGTGCGCTGGCGGCAGTCGGAGAAGGGCTGCGACCGGTGTCCTGGCCCGCGTCATTGCTCGCCCTCGACCACCGTTCCGACAACGTCACCGTAGCCCCACCGCACGGGCTGACCCTGCTGGCCGTGGGCTATCCGAGTGAGGATGAGCTGGCCGCGCGAACTCAGCTCACCCGCGCCTACCGCGGTCGGGAACTGCCTTTGCCACCCGGCTGAATCGGCCAGTTCCGCTCAGCCTCGGAAGGCCAGGTTGTCGCGACCGCACCAGTCGAGCACGGCCGGCCATTCGGCGTAGCCGTCGGCGGCGGTCAGCGCGCCCGCGCCGGGCAGGACCGTGGTAGCCATCTTCAGGGGCGCGCCGTATTCGGTGGCGACGCCGCCGGGACACTGCGGGTCGTTGTCGCTGCCGACCAGGACGGTGCCGTCGGCGGCCCGCCGGACGGTGTCGATGTCCAACGGAATCGGATAGAACTCCGCCAGCCCGGCCGGCGCCAGGGTCGGTGACGGCGGCGCGACCAGGGCGACCCGGGCCGGTCGCGGCTCGCTCGGTTCGCCGGCCGCGTACAAGAGCCAGAGCAGGCAGCCTGGTCCGTGCGCGATGACGTCGAAGCCGTCCGAGGTCAGCCCGGCCAGCGCGCCGGCCAGGTCGGCCAGCTGAGGCTCGGCACCGACGTCGACCTGCCGTACCTCGCGCCCCGCGGCCACCAGCTGCTCGGCCAGCCAGAACGGCCAGGCCGCCTCGGACTGCGGTCCGGTCAGCAGCACGGTGGGCACGGTTCGGGTCGGGCGACGAGGCATGGTCTCACCTTAGGAGACGGGGCATCGCCGGTCAGCTCGGGTCGCCGGTCAGCCGACCAGGCCGAGCACGATCAGCACCTGAGCTGCGTGATACGTCACGATCACCGCCACCGGAGCCCAGGTTCGCGGCTGGACGAACCGGTCGTAGCCGAGCATCAGATCTGAGATCGCGAACAACACCACGCCGGCCGCGATCCACAGCTGCGCGGTGCCAACGCCGAGGACCACTACCGACCCGAGCGCGACCATGTAGAGCGTGACGCCGACGGTCATCGCAGGACCGCTCTGCACGTGCGCCCCGGCGATGATCCGATAGCCGAAGCTGAGCAGCGCCATCAGTACCAGCAACAGACCGAACACGATCGAGAGCCGGTCGATGCCGTAGGACCACAGCGCACCGAAGTAGCAGACGTGCCCCAGCAAGAAGGCCGCCAACCCGATCGTGAAGCCGGCGCCCTCCTGCTCGGCGGCGGTCGTCTCGGTCGGCACCGTTTCGGTCCGCGGCGCCGCCCCGGCCGGCAGCAGGGTCCGCACCGGACCCGGCGAGGTGGCGGCCATAGTCGGCTCGCGTTCGAAGGCCAGGGCCAGGTCGCCGACCAGCCCGAAGGCGAGGCCGGCCAGCAGCCAGGTCCGGACGTCCGAGCCGGCGGTCGTGAGGACGGCCACGAACAGGGCCAGCAGCACGAGCGGTTTGACGATGCGCTCGAGCCGCCGGGCAGCTTTGCCGACCGCGAACCAGTCGAGTACGGCGAGCACGCCGGCGGCGGCCAGCCAGGTCCATCCGCTCGCGGTCATCTCACGCCAGACTGTATCCAGTAGCAAGTCAAACGCGCCTAAGAATCACCGGCGGGTCGGACTGCGCCCCGAGTTGGGCCGGCCCGAGAATCTCTCGACGCGACCAGGTGGGTGGTGAGTTCCGTCAGGCGGTCACAACACCGCTCCCGGATTGAGAATGCCCAATGGATCCAATGCTGTCTTGATCCGGCGGCTGACGTCCATCACTGCCGGACCGAGCTGATCCGGCAGGTGTGCCTTCTTCAGCCGGCCGACCCCGTGCTCTCCGGTGATGGTGCCGTCCAACGAGATCGCCAACCGCATTATCTCGTCGAACGCCCGGCGGGCCCGCTCGACCGAGTCCGGATCGGACCCGTCGTACACGACGATCGGGTGGGTGTTGCCGTCGCCGGCGTGCGCGACCACCGGGATCTCGACACCGTTGCGGGCGGCGATCGCCTCGATGCCGGTGAGCAGGATCGGCAGCTTCGGCAGCGCGACCCCGACGTCCTCGAGCAGGATCGATCCACGTCTCTCGATCGCCGGGAAGGCCGATCGGCGGGCGGCGGCGAAGGCCTCGCCCTCGGCCGGGTCGTCGGTGCTGTACACCTCGGCCGCACCGGCCTGATCGCAGGCGGCGATCATCTCGGCCAGTTCACCGGCGGCCGCCGCACCCAGATCGGACTGCCCGAGCAGGAGCGCACCGGCCTTGCGGTCGAGCCCCATCGACACGAAGTCCTCGACCGCATTGATGGAGGTGCGGTCCATGAGTTCCAGCATCGCCGGCCGAAGCCGCCGGCTGATCGCCAGCACCGCTTCGGCGGCGGCCTCGACGGTCGGGAAGCTGGCAACCATGGTGGAGGCGAGTTGCTGTGCCGGGACCAACCGCAAGATTCCGCGCGTGATGACCCCGAGCGTGCCTTCGCTGCCGACGAACAGCTTCATCAGTGAAAGGCCGGCCACGTCCTTGAGCTGTTTGCCACCGAGACCGAGCAGGGTCCCGTCGGCCAGCACCACGTCGAGTCCGAGCACGTAGTCCGTCGTCACCCCGTACTTCACGCAACACAGCCCGCCGGCGTTGGTGGCGATGTTGCCGCCGATCGAACACATCTCGAACGAGGACGGATCCGGTGGGTACCAGAGGCCGTGCTCGCGGGCGGCCGCCTTCACCTCGGCGTTGAGCGCACCGGGTTCCACCACGGCCACCCGGCAGTCCGGGTCGATCTCGATGGTGCGCATCCGATCCAGGCTCAGCTGGATGCCGCCATTCACCGCCGACGATCCACCGGACAGGCCGCTGCCAGCACCACGAGGGACCACCGGAATCGCGTGGGTGGTGGCCCAGCGCATGGTCGTCTGGACCTCGGCGGTGGTCCGGGGCCGGACCACGGCCAGCGGCTGGCCGGCGTTCGGATCTCGGGCCCAGTCGAGGCGATAGTTCTCGACCAGCACCGGGTCGGTGACGATGGCATCGTCGGGCAGGCTGGCCGCGAGTTCGTCCAAGGGCGCCGTCATGCCCCGATGGTAGGTGCCGGTGCCGGTGTGAAGGCTGGCAAGCGATATTCGGACGCGTCCGGGAACCTGGCCAGGCAGACTGTGCCGGTGGGTTATATCGACGTGCAGTCCGTGACGCATCAGCTCTCCGACGGGCGGGTGCTGCTCGACGACGTCAACTTCCGGATCGGTGACGGCGCCAAGGCGGCGTTGGTCGGCGCGAACGGGGCCGGCAAGACGACGTTGCTCCGGATCATCGCCGGCGACCTGAACCCTCAACAGGGTGCGGTCGCCCGAGCCGGCGGCCTGGGGGTGATGCGCCAGTTCATCGGGTCGGTGCGCGACTCGACCACCGTGCAGGACTTCTTGATCGGGCTGTCCACCCCGGGCATTCAATCTGCCTGGCGCGAACTGACCGATGCCGAACTCGCCCTGATGGAGACCGACGACGAGAAGACCCAGTTGAAATATGCCCATTCGCTGGGTAACTGGGGCGACGCCGGTGGCTACGACGCCGAGGTGCTGTGGGACGTGGTGACCGTCGCTGCGCTCGGCGTGGAGTACGAGCGATGCAAGTACCGAGAGCTGTCCACGTTGTCCGGGGGCGAGCAGAAACGGCTGGCCCTCGAGGCTCTGTTACGCGGGCCGGCCGAGGTGCTGCTGCTGGACGAGCCGGACAACTATCTCGACGTGCCGGGCAAGCAGTGGCTCGAGGAACGGCTCAACCAGACGTCGAAGACGGTGCTGTTCGTCAGCCACGACCGGGAGTTGCTGAACAAGGCCGCCGACCGGGTCGTCACCGTCGAGGGCGGCACCGCCTGGGTGCACGGAGGTGGGTTCGCCAGCTATCACGAGGCCCGTCGGCATCGGCACGAGCGGATGGCCGAACTTCGCCGCCGGTGGGAGGAGGAGCACGCCCGGCTGAAGGAACTCGTCCGGACCCTGCAACAGCAGGCCAAGATCTCACCCGACATGGCCTCGCGCTACCGGGCGATGCAGACCCGGCTGGCCAAGTTCGAGGCCGACGGCCCGCCGCCGGACCGGCCGGAGGAGCAGAACGTCACCATGCGGTTGCGCGGTGGCCGTACCGGCGTCCGCGCGGTGACCGCCGAGCAGCTGGAACTGACCGGGCTGATGAAGCCGTTCTCAGCTGAGATCTTCTACGGCGAACGGGTCGCGGTGCTGGGCTCCAACGGGGCCGGTAAATCCCACTTCCTGCGCCTGCTCGATGGAGATTCGGTCGCGCACACCGGGGAGATCAAGCTCGGTGCCCGGGTTGTACCGGGGCTCTTCGCCCAGACCCACACCCACCCGGAGTGGCATGACCGGACCCTGGTCGATCTGCTCTGGCACGGCGAACCGGGTAGACCCGGAGTCGACCGGGCCCGGGCGATGGGGGCGCTGCGACGTTACGAACTCAACGGCCAGGGCGACCAGACGTTCGGGACGCTGTCCGGCGGTCAGCAGGCCCGGTTCCAGATCCTGCTGCTGGAGCTGTCCGGCGCTACCTTGCTGCTGCTGGACGAACCGACCGACAACCTCGACGTGCTGTCGGCCGAGGCGCTCGAAGAGGCCTTGGAGGCCTTCGACGGAACCGTGCTCGCGGTGACCCATGACCGCTGGTTCGCCCGGACCTTCGACCGGTTCCTTCTCTTCGGCGCCGACGGCAACGTGGTCGAGACCGCCGAACCGGTCTTCGACGCCGCCCGCGTCGTTCGGGAGCGCTGACCCGGCCACTGCTGCTGTGACTCCTGTACCCGCGGGCCGCCATCGGGGCTCAGGGATATCCGGGGTTCCGCGATTTTGCTGGTCTGCGCGGGGCCGGTAGAGTTCGACGCTGGTGCCACGTCCGTGGTGCCGACGGCCATGCCTCAGGGTTTGTGAGCAATCGCTGACAGACCGTGGGGGCGACTCCCTCGCCAGCACAGCGAGATCGAGCCGTGAAGACCGACGAGAGGGAACATCTGTGCCTACGTATAGCCCCAAGCCAGGCGACATCACTCGCGAGTGGCACGTCATCGACGCCAACGACATCGTTCTCGGACGGTTGGCCAGCTCTGCCGCCAAGTTGCTGCGCGGCAAGCACAAGCCCACCTTCGCTCCGCACATGGACACCGGTGACTTCGTCATCATCGTCAACGCGGACAAGGTCGCCGTCTCGCCGAGCAAGCTCGGCGAGTTCCGCTACCGCCACTCCGGCTACCCGGGTGGTCTGTCGAAGCGGACCGTCGGCGAACTGCTCGACACCAAGCCCGAGCGCTTGGTCGAGATCGCGGTCAAGGGCATGTTGCCCAAGAACAGCCTGGGCCGGAAGCAGCTCAAGAAGCTCAAGGTGTACAGCGGCCCGAACCACCCGCACGCGGCTCAGACCCCGCACGAGTACACCATCACCCAGGTCGCGCAGTAAGCGCGGAGAACTGAAGACTTTAGGAGATTCGCGTTGACCAGCCCCGTACCTGTTGTCGGCCGCCGCAAGGAGGCCATCGTCCGTGTCCGGCTCATTCCCGGCACCGGCAACTTCAAGCTCAACGGCCGCACCATCGAGGACTACTTCCCGAACAAGGTGCACCAGCAGCTCATCAAGGAACCCTTCGTCACCCTGGACAAGGCTGACCAGTACGACGTGATCGCCACCCTGACCGGCGGCGGCATCACCGGCCAGGCCGGTGCGCTCCGACTGGCGATCGCCCGGGCCCTGATCGGCATCGAGGCCGACGACCGTCCGGCGCTGAAGAAGGCCGGCTTCCTGACCCGGGACTCCCGGATCAAGGAACGTAAGAAGTACGGCCTGAAGAAGGCCCGTAAGGCTCCGCAGTACTCCAAGCGCTAATCCCGCTTGGGTGGCCGCTCGAGTCGAGTGAGCATCGCAGCGAGGCACGAGCGCGGAGCGGAGCGAGCGAGACAATGAGTAAGTACTTCGGCACCGACGGTGTTCGCGGTCGCGCGAACGCCGACCTGACACCCGAGCTCGCGCTGGCCGTGGCCAGCGCGGCCGCTCGGGTGTTGGCGTCTCATGACGCGACGCACCGGCCACTGGCCGTGGTCGGCCGTGATCCCCGCGCCTCCAGCGAGATGCTGGAGGCGGCGGTGGTGGCCGGGCTGACCTCGGCCGGCGCGGATGTCCGGTTGGTCGGGGTGCTGCCGACCCCGGCGGTCGCCTTCCTGACCGGCCACTACGACGCCGATCTGGGTGTCATGCTGTCGGCCAGCCACAATCCGATGCCGGACAACGGGGTCAAGTTGTTCGCCCGTGGTGGCTCGAAGCTGCCGGACAAGATCGAGGCCGAGATCGAGGCGGCCATCGACGACGGG
>CAZZZW010000233.1:0-7131 GCA_964658795.1 Phormidium nigroviride PCC 7112 | reverse complement strand
ACAGCCACATGCGGGACAGAGCGGCCCATTCCGGTTCGAGCCTCGACGAACTCGTGGTCCTGTGCAGCCCGACGGGCGCACCGGCCGGCACCGCGCCGAAGGCGACCGTGCACCATCAGGACACTCCGCTGCACCTGGCTTTCTCCTGCTACCTGTTCGACGATGCCGGCCAGGTCCTGGTCACTCGCCGGGCCGGGACGAAACGAACCTGGCCGCACATCCGGACCAACAGCTGCTGTGGCCACCCGTTACCGGACGAGCCGATCAGTGAGGCGATCCGGCGCCGGCTGGGCGATGAACTCGGGGTCCGGCCGAACTCGATCGAGCTGATCCTGCCCGAATTTCGATACCAGGCCCAGATGGCCGACGGAACCAGGGAGAACGAGCTGTGCCCGGTCTATCGTGCCCGAGTCAGCGACCGCTCGGTGTCGCCCGCACCGAGCGAGGTCAGCGCGGCCTGGTGGCAGGACTGGACCGAGTTCTCGACCTCGGCTGACCTCGCCGATCAGCTTTCACCCTGGTGCACAACCCAGATCGCGGCGCTGACCCGCCTGGGCGCGGACCCACTGAGCTGGCCGACGGCCGACCCGCGACTGCTTCCGGCCGCTGCCATCAGGTGATGCGATCAGGTACGACCGCGGACCGGGGCGGTCCGGGTAACGTTGTCCTTGCCCAGGCCCAGCCACTGCCGGGTGCAGCAACGAACCTCGTGAGGCGATTCTCGATGGCAACAGTCAGCCGTACGTTCAAGGCCAGCACCGACGACGTCTGGCGGGTACTGGCCGATGGCTGGACCTACAGCAACTGGGTGGTCGGCAGCTCACACGTCCGCGCGGTGTCGGCCGACTGGCCCGCGGTCGGGGCGAAGCTGCATCACGCCTCGGGGATCTGGCCGCTGGTCGCCCGGGATGAGACAGAGGTGGTCTCGGTCGATCCCGGCCACCGGTTGGAGCTGACCGCGAAGGGACGCCCGTTCGGGGTGGCCGTGGTCGTCATGGAGCTCGCGTCGACGGCCGCCGGCACCGTGGTGACGATGGCCGAGGAGCCGACGGCCGGACCCGGTGCCTGGCTCGACAACCCGGTGCTGGAGCTGATCATCAAACGCCGCAACGTCGAGGCGTTGGCCCGGTTGGCCGCCATCGCAGAACGGCACACCGAGCCGGCTCAGGCTTAGCCGTACAGCTTGTTCATCGCTGTTTGGGCCAGCCGGCGGCGAGCCCGGCCGGCCAGCCGGTCGCGCGCCAGGGCCGTCCGCGCGGCGTTCGATCCGGGCCCACCGTGCACCCCGCCGCCCGGATGGGCCGACGAGCCGGCCAGGTAGAGCCGGTCGATCGGTGTGCTCGCCCCGGCCAGCCCCGGGATCGGCCGGAACATCAACTGTTGATGCAGCTGGGCGGTACCGCCGTTGATCGCACCACCGACCAGGCTCGGATCTTCCTGCTGCAACCGGCTCGGTGACTGGACGTACCGGTCGAGGATCAGTTCGTGGAAGCCGGGGGCATGCCGCTCCAGCAGTCGTTCGATCCGGTGCACCTGCGATTGCACCAGTTCCTCGGTGATGTCGACCCCAGCCGGCAGGTGCGAGTAACACCAGGCTGATTCGGTGCCGGCCGGCGACCGGGTCGCATCCGAGGTCGTCATCTGCCCGAACAGCAGGAACGGCTGGGTCGGAACCGTCTTGGTGGCCAGGTCGGCGGCGTAGCGGGTCAGGCCGTCCAGGTCGACGCCGAGATGCACCGTCCCCGCACCACGAGCCTCCTCGGCCAGCCATGGGATCGGGGCTCGCAACGCCCAATTCAGCTTGATCGTCGGGGTGTCCCACTGGAACCGATCGAGATCAGCGAGCAATGTCCGGGGTAATCGGTCCTCACCGATCAGCTGGCGATAGAGCAGCGGGGCGGTGACGTCGGCCAGCACCGCGCGCCGGGCCCGGATCCGATCGCCGGCGGCCAAGCGCACCCCGACCGCCCGCCCGTCCTCGATGTCGATCGAGCTGACCGCCGACTCCAGGCGAATGGTTCCGCCCTGTCCGACAAAGCGATCGGCCATCGCCTGGGTGAGCTGGCCGGCGCCGCCCACCGGCACCGGAAAACCGTAGGTCTGGCCGAGCATGGCCAGCAGCCAGCCGTAGAGTCCACTGCCGGCCCCCTCGGGTGGCAGGTCGGCGTGCAGCGCATTGCCCGCCAGCAGCAGCTGCGCCCCTTCGCCGCGAAACAGTTCCTCACCCAGCCGCCGCACCGGCAGGACGGCCTGTCGGGCAAAGCGAAACGCGCCCCCGGCACCGAGTTCACGCAGTAGTCGGCTCACCGGGCCAACGGCAGGCAACGGGGTGAACAACGCCTCGATCAGGTGCGCCTGAACGGCCTCCCAGCCGCGCACCGCCGACCGCCAGCGATCACCGTCACCCGCGGCGAAGGTGTCCAGCGAGGCCGCCGTGATCTCGAGGTCGCGCGACAGGACCGCGCAGCGATCGTCGGGAAAGACATGGGCCAGGACGGCCGGTGCGTGCGTCCAGGTCAGACCGTGCCGATCGAGTTCCAAGGCCGAGATGATCGGGGAGGCGGCACCCAGCGGGTAGAACGCGCTGAACAGATCGGAGACGAAGCCCGGCGCGGTCACCTCCGCCGAGCGGACGGCGCCGCCGATGTGTGGCGTCGCTTCGCACAGCAGGACATCCCAGCCCTGATCGGCGAGCAGGTTGGCGGCCACCAGTCCGTTGTGACCGGCCCCGATCACCACGGCATCAGGGTTGGACTCGGATCGGTTGTGAACCATGGCTCGAACGTACTGCCCTGCTCGTGGTTCGGCGGCGCGTGCCTACACTGGCAATGATCCCGCCGAGCCAACGCGGGGCCGGTGGCACCACAGCTGGCGAGCCTGGTTCTCGTTCGGTGCCGACTCGACTCCGACTATTTTCTCGCGGAGCCGGCCATCCTTGCTCGCGGACCTCGTCCGCCATCGACGGCAGATCGGGTCCACTGCGCGTGGAGGCTCGAATGAAAGCACTTACCTGGCAAGGCAATCAGCACGTCGAGGTCACCGATGTTCCGGATCCGGTGATCCAGGAGAGCAACGATGCGATCATCCGTGTCACCTCGACCGCGATCTGTGGCTCGGACCTGCACCTCTACGGCGTGCTCGGCCCCTACCTCAAGCCCGGCGACGTGCTCGGTCACGAGGCGATGGGTGTCGTCGAAGAGATCGGCTCCGGCATCACCAACCTCGCCGTCGGGGACCGGGTGGTCGTGCCGTTCAACATCTCCTGCGGCCATTGCTGGATGTGCCAGCGCGGCCTGTTCGCCCAGTGCGAGACCACCCAGGTGACTTCGGAGGGCAAGGGCGCCTCGCTGTTCGGCTACACCTCCCTGTACGGATCGGTGCCCGGTGGGCAGGCCGAGTATTTGCGCGTGCCGCAGGCGCAGTTCGGACCGATCAAGGTCCCGGCCGACACGCCCGACGAACGGTTCCTGTTCCTTTCCGACATCCTCCCGACCGCCTGGCAGGCCGTGCAGTACGCAGGCGTTGCCGACGGCGGCAGCCTGGCCGTCCTCGGCCTCGGACCGGTCGGTCAGTTCGCCGTCCGGATCGCCCGTCAACTCGGCGCTGAGCGCATCGTGGCGGTCGACACGGTGCCCGAGCGGCTGGCCCTGGCCGCCCGCTACGGTGCCGAGACGCTGGACTTCAGCACCGTCGATGACGTTTCGGCCGCATTGATAGAGCTGTTCGACGGTCGTGGACCCGACGCGGTCATCGATGCCGTCGGCATGGAGGCGCACGGGCAGAAGGCGGTGGCGCTGGCGCAGAAGCTGACCGGGCTGCTGCCGGACGCGGTCGCGCAGAAGGTCACCGACAAGTTCGCCATCGACCGGCTGGACGCCCTGCACGCTGCGATCAAGGGCGTTCGTCGTGGCGGCACCGTCTCCGTCAGCGGGGTGTACGGCGGCGAGGTCGATCCGATGCCAATGATGGAGATGTTCGACCGCGGCGTCCAGCTGCGGATGGGTCAGGCCCACGTCCACCGGTGGTCGGAGGCGATCATGCCGCTGGTGATGGATGATTCCGATCCGCTGGGCGCGCTCGACCTGACCACCCACACGCTGCCCCTGACCGACGCCCCGGCTGCGTATGAGATGTTCCGGGACAAGACCGACGGCTGCATCAAGGTCGTGCTGAAGCCGTGACTCGCGCCGGCGCACACGGCGTCGCCGTCATCTTCGGGGCGTCCAGCGGAATCGGCCACGCGAGCGCGATTCAGCTTTCCCGACGAGGATATTCGGTGGTTCTGGCCTCCCGGAGCCAGGCGCGGCTGGATGGGCTGGCGGTCCGCTGCCAGTCGGCCGGGGCACCGGTCGCGGTCGCCGAGGCCGTCGATGTCGTCGATGCCGACGCGGTGGAGAAGGTGCTGGCCCGGGCGGCAGCGGTCGGCCCGGTGACGGTGGTCCTACACACGGCCACCGTGATGGCCTACGGGCGGATGGAAGAGGTTTCGCCGGCCGTGTTCGACCAGGTCGTTCGGGTGGCCATCACCGGGACGCTGAACGTCGCCCGTTCATCGCTGAAGATCCTCCGTAAGCAGGACAAGGGAAATCTCGTCATCGTCAACTCATTGCTCGGTTCCATCGTGGCTCCCGAGATGGGCTCCTACGCGGTGGCCAAATGGGGGCAGGCGGCGCTGATCCGAGTGCTGCAACAAGAGACCCGGGACGTCAAGAACGTGCACATCAGCTCGGTGTCACCGGGCGGGGTGAACACTCCGATCTACTCCCAGGCCGCCAACATCACCGGTCGCACACCGCAGCCGCCACCACCGATCGACTCACCGGAGAAGGTCGCCCGGGCGATCATCCACTGTATCGACAAGCCGAAACCGCGAGTCTCGGTCGGCGTGGCCAATCCCGTGATCGTGTTCGGCTTCCGGTTCCTGCCCCGGGTGTACGACGCGCTGGTGGGTCCGTTGCTCAAGCTCGGCTCGCTCGGGCCGCGGCCTACGACGGACTCGGACGGCAGCGTGTTCGCGCCGGTCCCGGACGGCGAGGCCGAACAGGGACCGTGGACCAACCGCTGGCAGCTGCCGCCACGCACCTAGCCCGGTGCCGTGCCCTGATCGCACCGTCGGCAGGCTAGAGTCGGGAACAACCCGCGCGGATGCCTGAGAGAACCAGCCTGCTGCCGGCGCCACCCCATCGGAGCCCATCATGGCGGCAACCCGAAAATCTGCACCAGCCACTCCGCCCGCTCGCGCGCTCGGCCCGGACGCGCCGGGCCAGACCGGTGAGTACCTGACCACCGCCGAGGGCCTGCGGCTGCCCGACACCGACCATTCGCTCAAGGCCGGCCCGCGTGGTCCCAGCCTGCTGGAGGACTTCCACCTGCGGGAGAAGATCACCCATTTCGACCACGAACGTATTCCGGAGCGGGTGGTGCACGCCCGGGGCGCGGCGGCACACGGGGTGTTCGAGTCCTATGGCACCGCGGTGTCGGTGACCAGGGCCGGTTTTCTGGCCCCGGGCGCGGTGACCGAGGTGTTCACCCGGTTCTCGACCGTGCTCGGATCCCGCGGCTCGGCCGACACCGCCCGCGACACCCGCGGCTTCGCGGTCAAGTTCTATACCGACGAGGGAAATTTCGACCTGGTCGGAAACAACATGCCGGTCTTCTTCATCCAGGACGCGATCAAATTCCCTGACGTCATCCACGCCGGCAAGCCCCAGCCCGATCGCGAGATTCCGCAGGCGCAGTCGGCCCACGACACGTTCTGGGACTTCGTGTCACTGCACACCGAGGCCACCCACCACACCTTGTGGAACATGTCCGATCGCGGTTTGCCCCGCTCCTATCGGACGATGGAGGGCTTCGGTGTCCACACCTTCCGGCTGGTCAACGCCGCCGGGGACACCTCGCTGGTCAAGTTCCACTGGAAGCCGGTGGCGGGCGTACATTCGCTGGTCTGGGAAGAGGCCCAGCTGGCGGCGGGCTGCGATCCCGACTTCCATCGTCGCGATTTGGCCGACGGCATCGATGCCGGTGCATTCCTGGAGTACGAGCTGGGCTTGCAGGTCATGCCGGACGACGGCGCCGAGACCTTTCACGGCATCGATCTGCTCGACGCGACCAAGCTGATCCCGGAGGAACTCTGCCCGGTGCAGTTGGTCGGCAAGCTGACCTTGAACCGCAATCCGACCAACTACTTCGCCGAGACCGAGCAGGTCGCCTTTCACACCGGCCACCTGGTACCGGGCATCGAGGTGACGAATGACCCGCTGATGCAAGGGCGATTGCACTCCTACCTCGACACCCAGCTGACCCGGCTCGGTGGGCCCAACTTCGCGCAACTGCCGATCAACCTGGCCCGCTGTCCGGTCAACGACCTGCTGCGCGACGGCCAGCACCAGCACCTGATCCACACCGGTACGGCCGCCTACGTACCCAACAGCATCGACGGAAACGTGCCGTTCGTGGCTGATGAAGGTCAGGGTGGCTACGTCCCGACCGCCCGGGTCATCGAGGGCTCGGCGGTCCGAGCCGCACCGGCCTCCTTCGACGACCACTTCTCCCAGGCGACGATGTTCTACCGTTCCATGACCGAACTCGAACAGGCCCATATCGTCGAGGCCTACACCTTCGAGCTGGGCAAGGTCTTCGAGCAGGCGATCAAGGAACGAGTGCTCACCGTGCTGGCCGAGATCGACGCCGGCCTGTGCTCGCAGGTCGCCACCGGCCTCGGGCTGCCGGCCCCGATCGGCTCCCCGGTCGAGGACCACCTGGTTTCACCAGCCTTGTCGCAGATCGTGGATCGACCTGGACCGATCGCCGGACGGCAGGTTGCGGTGATCGCCGACGCCGGTTCGGACCTGGCCGGCATCGTCAAGCTGAAAGCCTCGTTGGCCGAGCAGGGGGCTACCGTCCTGGTGCTGGCTGCCGTCGGTGGCACCCTCAGCAAGGGAAAGACGAGCCTGACCGTGGATCGCACCAATCTGACCGCCCGTTCGATCGAGTTCGATGCGGTCGTCATCGCCGGCCGGACCACACCGACCGGCGACCTCAAGCAGGCGATCCTGCTGCAGGAGGCCTACCGCCACTGCAAAGCCCTCGCCGCCTGGGGCGGGGCCGGATCGATCCTGACCGGGGCCG
>CAZZZW010000232.1:0-7165 GCA_964658795.1 Phormidium nigroviride PCC 7112 | reverse complement strand
TCGGCAAGCTCGGCGGCGTCTTCCGGATCACCGACGGCCTGCAGAAGGACTTCGGAGAGGACCGGGTCATCGACGCTCCGCTGGGTGAGTCCGGCATCCTCGGCACCGCGGTCGGGCTGGCCATCCGCGGCTACCGGCCGGTGTGTGAGATCCAGTTCGACGGCTTCGTCTACCCGGCCTTCGACCAGATCGTCAGCCAGGTGGCCAAGTTCCACAACCGGTCGCTGGGTGCGATCCGGATGCCGATCGTCATCCGGATCCCCTACGGCGGCGGCATCGGCGCGGTTGAGCACCACAGCGAATCGCCGGAGGCCTACTTCGCCCACACGGCCGGTCTGAAGGTCGTCACCTGTTCCAACCCGTCGGACGCGTACTGGCTGCTGCGCCAGTCGATCGACTGCGACGACCCGGTGGTGTTCTTCGAACCCAAGCGCCGGTACTGGGCCAAGGGCGAGGTCGACACCGAGGTCAGCGGGCTGGGCCTGCACCAGTCCCGAGTCCTGCGCGAAGGCACCGACGTGACGCTGGTGGCCTACGGTCCGATGGTGGCCACCTCGATGGATGCTGCCGCCGCGGCCGAGGAGGACGGTCACTCGGTCGAGGTGATCGACCTGCGAACGCTGTCGCCGCTGGACATCGGCCCGGTGGTCGAGTCGGTGCGCAAGACCGGCCGGCTGGTCGTGGTGCACGAGGCTTCGGTCAATCTGGGGATGGGCGCCGAGGTGGCGGCCCGGGTCCAGGAACAGGCCTTCTACTCCCTGGAAGCACCCGTGCTGCGGGTCGGCGGGTTCGACACGCCCTACCCGGCAAGCCGGATCGAGGAGGAGTGGTTGCCCGACGTCGACCGCATCCTCGACGCCGTCGACCGCACGCTTTCGTACTGACTCTCACTGAGGATTCGAAGACAATGGCTGAACTCAAGGATTTCAAGCTGCCCGACGTGGGCGAGGGTCTGACCGAGGCCGACATCCTGCGCTGGGATGTCAAGGTCGGTGACGCGGTCGTGGTGAACCAGGTGCTGGTCGAGGTCGAGACGGCCAAGGCCGCGGTGGAACTGCCTTCGCCGTACGCGGGAATCGTGCACGCGATTCACGTCGAGGAAGGCACCACGGTGCCGGTCGGGCAGCCGATCGTCACGCTCAAGGTCGGCGCCGGCGACGTGGTTTCAGCCGGTCCTGATGCCTCCGCTGGTACGGCGAGGGAAGACCTGGTGCCGTCGATCGAGGTCGTGGCGGAGGTGGCGCCAGCCAAGGAGGAACGGCAGGCCGTCCTCGTCGGCTACGGCGTGTCGGGCGAGCGCGGGCGGCGGCGAAAGCGGTCCCAGCCGTCGCACGATCTGCCGGCGCCTTCGGCCAATCCGGCGTTCGAGGTCACCCCCGGCACCGGGGCTACCACGCCACCCACGGATCGTTCGGTGCTGGCCAAGCCCCCGGTCCGCAAGCTGGCCAAGTCGCTCGGGGTGGCCCTGTCCGACGTCATCGCGACCGGCCCGAACGGCTCGATCTCCCGCGACGACGTGCAGGCCGCGGCGTCCAGCGCATCGCTTGCTCGTGCCTCGTCGACGGCCCCGGTTCGAGCGGATTCCCCTGAGTGGGAGGAGCGAATCCCGATCCGTGGCGTGCGCAAGCACACCGCGGCGGCGATGGTGTCCTCGGCGTTCACCGCCCCGCACGTCACCGAGTTCATCACGGTGGACGTCACGGCGATGATGGAACTACGCGAGCGGGTCGCGGCCCGGCGCGAGTTCCGCGGGGTCAAGGTCTCGCCGCTGCTGTTCGTGGCCCGGGCGGTGTTGTGGGCCATCAAGCGGACGCCGATCATCAATTCGACCTGGGATCAGTCAGACGGCGAAAGTGGTTCCATCATCATCAAGCGGTACGTGAACCTCGGCATCGCCGCCGCCACCGACCGGGGCCTGATCGTGCCCAACATCAAGGGTGCCCAGGACCTGTCACTGGCCGCGTTGGCCAATTCGCTGACCGACCTGACCGAACTGGCGCGGTCGGGCAAGACGCCGCCGTCGGACATGTCCGGCGGGACGTTCACCATCACCAACGTCGGCGTGTTCGGCGTGGATACCGGGACGCCGATCCTGAACCCGGGCGAGGCGGCCATCCTGGCCTTCGGCGCGATCCGGCGCCAGCCATGGGTGGTCGGAACCGGCGCGGACGAACGCATCGAGCCTCGCTGGATAACCCAGCTGGCGGTGTCCTTCGACCACCGGAGCGTGGACGGACAGCAGGGGTCGGAGTTCCTGGCCGATGTGGCCGCCGTGCTCCGCGACCCCGGCCTCGCCCTCCTCTAGCTAGCTGCTGCTTTGTGCGGCCACAACTTGCGCACCACCCCGGCGTGTCGCGCACGCTGTGGCCGCACAATGCGTGTGTAGAACGGGGCTAGACCACTCGGCCGTGGTTGGTGGCGATGCTCTTGCGCCACAACCGGCCGCGGTCGTCCGTCCCGAGGTAGCTCGTCGTGGCATGGCCGTCGGACTCGCTGGTCACACCGTTGGCGCGGGACAGGATGCCGTAGGAGTCGACGGTCCAGTTCCAGCCCCGGACGACGGGCCAGCCTCCGGCGGTGACGGCGCTGGCCACCCGTTGTCCCATGTGCACGGTGCCGGTCAGCGAGAAGTTCTGGTCGTCGACGTACTGGGCGGCCGAATAGTCAACGGTGATCGGGTAGTTCTCGCTCAACAGGCTGGATCGGAGCACCCGTCGGCCCACCGTCGACACCGACCGGTAGGTCATGGCGTCGGACTGTCGCACCGACTGCACCAAGCCGTTGTCGCTGACCGTCCCCGCGTTGGTCCAGTTGCGGTCGTCGCGCACCGTGCTCAGCACCCGTCCCCGGGAGGTGTCCAGGTAGCCGGCGGTGACGTCGTGCCGCGTTGCCGTTTCCTTATAGTCCACCGAGCCGTTCACAACATCGCTGGACGTGGTGGCCGTCGTTGCGGCGGCGGCAACCGAAGCGGTGAGCAACGCCCCGGCCGTCCGGGCCCGGTGGTGATCGGTGGTCAGGAACAGCGTTGCCGTGACGTTCCAGGTGTCGCCGATCGGATTGATGCCCACGGTGACGGCATGTGACCGGCCGTCCACCAGCCGGCCGGCGAACGGGGTCAGGTCCAGGTTCTCCGGCCGCAGGTCGAGGGTGTCGATGGCCAGCACCGGACGCCACAAGGTCGGGACGATGCCGCCGGAATAGATGTGCGGGTAGGTGCCGAGGGCGCCGGCCCGGGTGCCGTCGATCGAGATCAGCGCTTCACGATAGGCCGAAGCTGCGCACAGGCCCGCCCCGGGGAACTTGGCCGAGACCGCGTCCGGAACAGCGGTGAACCACTGCTCGTCGCAGCCGTTGCCCTTCAACGTGACCTCGAGATCGGCCGAGGTGATGTTGCGGGGCAGGTCGCTCAGGGTCGCGGTGGCCGCCGGCGCTGACGGGTTCAGGTCCGAGATCGGTACCGCCACCACCTTGTCCGGGACGGCCGGGGCGGGGTTGCGCCGATCAGCCCGGTAGTAGGTGATGGTGACGGTCTGGTCGTACACGCCGGTGTAGACATCACTGGTGTAGTTGCCGATCCCCCCGGTGTAGGACTGGGGTGTGCGGAGCAGCGCGCTGAACCGGGTGATGTCCTTGCTGAACGAGAAGGTGGTCGGAGTGGCGCCGCCCGGCTCCTGCGTGGTGCCGAACCAGACCGTCACCCCGCCGATGCTCAACGTCCCGGACCGGTCGTACTGGCGGCCGCTGACCGAGGTACTCGAATCCAGCACGACCTTTGACCACGGACCGGGACAGGCGGCCGGCGGGGTCAGCGTGCCGGTGTAGTTCTGCGGCGCCCCGGTGGCCGAGTTCGACAGGAAATGGTTGGCCAGGGTGACCGTGCAGTGGGCACTGTCGGGCCGGCTGACCGGGGGCGCGGCCGTGACCGGGTCGTCCGATCCGGTTTCCAGGTAGGCCGGCTTGACGGCGGACCGGGCCGGCACGGCCGAGGCGGCCGGCGCAAGTCCGACCGCCAGCAACAGGACCGAACCGGCGGCAAGTCCTACCTTGAGCGACAAAGGGTTCATGCCAGCAGTGTGCCCAGGCCGGCGACTTCGTACCCCCATCGAAAAATGCAGACGGGCTGCTAGGGCAGCTGGGATTCGATCGCCGCGATGACGGCCGGATCCTCGGGCTCGGTCCGCGGATCGAAGCGGGCCACGACCTCCCCGACCGGTGAAACCAGGAACTTCTCGAAGTTCCAGCGGATGTCGCCGGTGTAGCCCTCGGCGTCCGGGACGTCCACCAGTTGGTCGTAGAGCGGATGCCGGTCAGCGCCGTTGACGTCCACCTTCTCCGTCAGCGGAAAACTCACGCCGTAGGTCGCGGAGCAGAACTCGGCGATCTCCTCGGCCGAGCCCGGCTCCTGTCCGGCGAACTGGTTGCAGGGCACCCCGAGCACGGTGAAGCCGCGACCGGCGTAACGCTCTTGCAGCCGCTCCAAACCCTCGTACTGCGGGGTCAACCCGCACCGTGAGGCGACGTTCACAACCAGCGTCGTCAGCCCGGCTGCGGGCGCGAGGTTGGCTGGGGAATCCCCCTGAAGTGGGGCGATCGAGACATCAGACAAGGTCATGTCGACCAGCGTATCCAGCGCGGTCGGCCTCGCTATCGACAGATCGAAGGCGTGGAATAGGCATGACCGGCATGGCGTTAGCCACAACGTACCGCTGAGGCAATATTCATTCGGTACATCGTGTATAGTTCCTAACAGATCGAGGCAGTACCGCAAGATCGGGTGAACGAATGCTGGACGTACGTGCGATCACCCGAAGGCCCCGGCAGACACGGACGTCAGTCAGCGATAGGCCACTCAACGAGGAGTACGACATGAGCAGCATCAAGCAGAAGATCCGCGCCCACCGCGAATACCGTCAGTTCGAGCGCGCCCTTCGGTTCGCGTCGCCGGCGATGCAGACCGAACTGATCGCGATGGCCGCCCACCAGAACTACAACCGCTAAGCACCACCGCGGTTCACAGCTCGCCGCTGCCCAGCGGTGACGGGCTCGGCCCGTTCTCCCCGCCCCCCGTGGAGGACGGGCCGTTGTCATGTCCGGCGACTGGCGCCACCAGCCGGAGCTCCGCCACCCGGGCGCCCTTCCGGACCGCGATAACGATCCGGCTCCGACCCGAGTCGTGTCCCGGCTCCGGCTCGAACACCGTGTGATGATGGGCTTGACGACCGGCGGTCGGCCGCGTCGGATCCGAGGAGATGCAGCCCGCCATGGTGATGCCAGGAGTGCCCGGTATTCCGTCTCAAGGCAATGCGGCCGGAATGGCCAACGCTGCGCATGCCGCGCACGCGCACGATCGCGCCCAGGACGCCGAGAACATAGCCGAATTCAAGCTCACCCATCCATCACGCTGGGCCAGGTTGATGGGCCGCTTACGCAGGTCGGGAAGCGACCGGGGCTAGCGCCGCGCGGCCAGAATGACGGGCTGCCCGCCGGTGGAATCGCCCGGCCCAGGCTGTGGTTGTCTGAGAACGTGCGTGCCACTGCCAAGGTCCGAGCCCCGGAGTTCCCCGACGGCACCTGGATCAACACCGCCCAACCGCTGAGCCTGAAACAGCTGCGCGGCAAGCTCGTGCTGCTCGACTTCTGGACCTTCTGCTGCGGCAACTGCCTGCACGTCATCGACGAACTGCACGAACTCGAACGGGACTACGCCGACGAGCTGGTCATCATCGGCGTGCATTCACCCAAGTTCGAACACGAGAAATCCGATCGGGCCGTCCGGGCTGCGACCGAACGGTATGACGTCGCGCATCCGGTGTTCAACGATCCCGAGCTCTACCTCTGGCGCCAGTACGCCGTTCGGGCCTGGCCGACGCTGGTGCTGATCGATCCCGATGGGTACGTGGTCGCCCAGGCCGCTGGGGAGGGGCAGAGCAGCGGTCTGCGGTTGCTGATCGACGAACTCATCGCCGGTTACGGTGACCGGTTGCGTCGCGGCGACAACCCCTACCTGCCGCCGTCGCCTGAGCCAGGCACTTTTCGCTTTCCGGCGAAGGCGATTCTCGATGGAGACAGCCTGCTGGTGGCGGATGCCGGCCACCACCAGATCGTCCGGACGGCGCTGGACGGCGTGACGGAACTGGGCCGCTACGGTGGACCGGACGAGCTGAAGGAACCGAACGGCTTGTGCGTGGCGCCGGCCGGGCTGGGCTTCGACCTGGTGGTGGCCGACACCGGCAACCACCGACTGGTGACGTACTCCGGCGCCACCGGGCGCCCGGTCGACCTGCACCGGGGCCTCACCACCATCACCGGCGCGGTGCCGGACGTGCTCTCGCCCTGGGATGTCGTGTGGTGGCCGGAGGCTCGGCTGTTCGCGATCGCGGCGGCCGGGGTCCATCTGCTGCTGGGCTGGGATCCGGTGGCCGACACGGTACGCATCCTGGCCGGAACCACCGTCGAGGGGCTGAGGGACGGGCCGGCCTTGGACGGCTGGCTGGCCCAGCCGTCGGGCCTGGCGGTGGCTGGCGATCGCCTGTGGTTCGTCGATTCCGAGACCTCGGCCTTGCGCTACCTGACCCTCGACGGGCACCTGCACACCACGATCGGCGAGGGCCTCTTCGACTTCGGCCATGTCGACGGCCCGGCCGCCGAGGCGCGGTTGCAACACCCGCTCGGGGTGGCCGTCCTGTCCGACGGCTCGATCGGGATCGCCGACACCTACAACGGCGCGATCCGCCGCTACCAGGACGGCACGGTGAGCACGCTGGCCACCGAGCTGGCCGAGCCGTCCGGCCTGCTGGAGGTGGAGCGCCGGCTGGTCGTGGTCGAATCGGCGGCGCATCAACTCGTGCGCCCGGCTCCGGCCGACGCGCTGGTTCGGGGCCAGTCGTTACACACCGACCGGCCGGTCCTGCTGGTGCGGCCCGGGAGGGTGCGGCTGCGGACACCGTTCCTGGTGCCGCCCGGACGCAAGCTGGACGACCGCTACGGTCCGTCAACCCGGCTCATGGTCAGCGAATCGCCCTTGCTGCTAGCGGGCTTCGGTGACGGGACGGAGCTGGAGCGGACGCTCGAACTGGCGGGTGAACCGGGAACGGACGGGGTGCTGGCCGTGACCGCGCAGGCGGCCTCGTGCGACGACGGGGCAGAGAACTCGGACTGTTACCTG
>CAZZZW010000231.1:0-7248 GCA_964658795.1 Phormidium nigroviride PCC 7112 | reverse complement strand
GGACTCGGTGTCCGGGAAGCGATGGGAGCCGAGAGTCTGTTCAGGTTGCGTCACATTCGCAGAGTAGGGATATCAAAGACGCGAGAGCATCGCCGCGCACGACAAACCTGGTGTGTGCCGACGTGGCGTGTCAGGTGCGGATGGCCGGCTCGTCGATCCTCGTCAAGGACGCGTCCAGGTGCGTTCCGCATTTCTATGCCGGGGGATGAACCCGGTCTCAAAGAAGCCAGAAGGACGTGGTGTCTTCCTCTTCGTCGACGTCTACCTGAAAACCAAGGGCTGTGGTGATGTCGCCGAAGGTGTGACTGAGTCGCTCGACGATGTCGGATAACTCCGTATGAGTGAGGCGATCGTATGCCGACGGAATGCCGGTCTATGCATCGGCCACGAGTACGACTGGTGCGACGTCTGACCAATCCGCCCTACGGCGAGTGCGCCGTCGGCCTTTTTCCGGCTGTAGGGCGAGTCATCGTCGCGGGCACCGTATTCCCAGGGAATAGAGGTGTGAAGTTCTGAGATGACTCCGGGCAGGTCGTCGGTGACGATAACCGAGGTGAGCGCAGACTTCCCGACGAGGTCGCTGATCTCATCGACCAGGGTCAGCCACAGCGATCGCTCGGTCGGAGGGAGCGACTCAGACATGTTGAAGGTGAGCTCCGCAGCGTCGGTCACCTGCTCCAGTCTGATGAACTTGCTGGGGTTGAGGGGGCGACAGGCCGCCGGTCCACTCTCTGCGGCTGCCGGCCCAGCATGTCGACGCGAGTCCTGATCGTCAAACTCTGAGTGCCGACAGAGGCCCCGCACAACCGACTCAGACTTGCTTCGTTCTGTGCGATTACCTAAGGGTTTCAGCCGAGCAGAGATCTCGCGTACGCGTCACCGTCGAGGACGCGGTGGTCTATTTATGGCCCGCAGCCATAGAGACAGGTACACCGCTCGTTGAGCAACACCAGAACAGGTGCGAAAGCCTGGTTTACCCGTCAGTATTTGGCCATCGATCGCGCCGGATCCGCATATTTCGAGCAGTCGGTGACCGGCCTACAAAACGGGGGAGCTCAATGGGCAGCTGGGCAAACACTGCGTGGACACCGCAAGGTATGGACGCGCCGAGAACACCGAGCGTCGACGCGATCGTGTCAGCGACAGACAAAGTCATCGCGGCAGCCGCAACGATCCGCTTCGAACTCCGGCCGTTCCTCGCGAAGATGGGCACCGTCGTGCTGACGTCGCAGGACCTCCGTGTTGCTAAAGACCGCATGTTCGGCAATCCCCGAGTCGATCACACCGTTGCGCTGAGCGACATTGAAGCATCCAGGTTCGGCCCGTTACTCGGGGTCGGGCCGACCTGGGAGCTGACCTTCCGGGTCACCGGCCGAGGGGTCGGCACGATTTATTTTCACCACCCGAACAGCGCCGAGCAGATCGAACGGCGGCTGCGGGAGCAGGCCGGACGGCTGCAGGCCGAGGCGGCTGATCCAGCGCTGGCCCAGTTGCACCGAGGTTTGGCCATGGCCGAGGCGATGCCGGACGGCCGCGAGGGTAAGGACATGAGCGCAGCCCAAGTGACGCAAGAAGCGCGTCGGATCCGTTCTCAGTACGTTTCGGGCGACTTCGCGTCTGCGTGGGTTCGCCGCGTCCAACTCGGCTACGGCGTCCCCACCGACGGGGAGCAACAAGACGCGTTCTGGCTCAACGCTGCCGCCGCCCTCGCCGCGCTGAAGTCAGGCATGCGCGACCATCCGATGGTCGCGATGTGTTGCGGTGTAGCTGAACAGTATGTTAACTACGCGGATCCAGAACAGGCAGCCGCGGCCAGCGAACTCAACCGTTTGTTCTACCAGTAATCGCAGCACCTTGGAGCGCCGCACGACTATGACGTCGTGCCGGGATTCGAAGTATCGGCGGCGGCGCGAGGGATGGACCGATCACTGGATGGAGGTGTCAGACGTCATGGACATCGCCGGGCTCTCGCTCCTCCCGCCGGAGGCTGTCGTGTTCTGGTCCGGTGCCGGCATATCGGTCGACGCGCCGACCTGTGGGCCAGTCGGACCGAAGTTGATGACGGCCGTGCTCGACGCCTACTTCGCGCCAGGAACCTACGAACATCTCCAGAAGTTGTACAGCGACCTTGGCCTGGAGGGCGCCAGCGCCCGTCCGCGACTGGAGACCGTTCTCGACGTAGCCGTCTCGACCTACGGCATTGACGTGCTGGCTGACGCGCTCGCCGGTCTGGCCGCCGCGCCGCCGAACGCACATCATGCCTTCTTCGCTCAGCATTTGGCCGCAGGCGGACACCACGTCACCGCGAACTTCGATACCTGCATCGAACGCAGCGATGAAAGGGACGCCCCTGCACCACTGCACTTCCACGGCTCCCTCGGCGCCGCGGAACTCGAGACCGGGCTTAGCACTCTCGGTGCACGCCTGAGCACGATAGAAAACGGATTCCCTGTGTCGTTGCAGCACGAACTCGACCGAGTGCTCGGCTCGCCATCCACACAAGCACTTGTCTTCGTCGGCTACAGCGGCTCAGATTTCTTCGACGCTGAACCGTATCTGCGTACGCGTGGCTTTTCCCTGATGGCCGGCAAACTTGTCGTCTGGCATGACTTCCGCTCCTCCGCCGGCCCAACGCTGTCGGGAAGCGCAGCCACCGCCGGCTACCTACCCCTCGCGCACGCGGCAGGCGCCAACGTCGTCCAGCTCACGGGGCCCCTCACCGATCTGCGCAGCGCACTGACCCATGCTTGGCGGCTGCCTCCGCCAGATGCCTGTCCGGCAGCGCTAGCCCCAGCCGGAAGAACCCTCGTACCCGTGGACCGGGGCCGGGCCGCCGCAACGGGCCTCATCTACGCCCGAATGGGTCTACGGAACAGCACCGTCACATGGTTACAAACAATCGCCCGTCCCACCGCGCGTGAACATGAACTTCTCGCCGACGCCCTATGGGCGCAGGGCCGATACCGCGCCGCCGGCATGCGATGGAAACTGGCCCGAACAGGCCAGTCGCCTGACGCCAAAGCGCGCCGAACGGAGCGCCGCGTCGCGGTGCGATGGATACGCGGCCAGCTCCTCCTGGCACAGCGCCAGGGATGGAAGGCCGTCACGACCTACGCCACACCCCATGCCGCAGTGTCGCCCGAGACCAAGTTGGAGCTCTTAGAGACCTACCTGCGGGTCGTCACCCACATGCATCGGTTGCCCGACGTCCGATGGCGTATCCAAGATGGACGAGTGCGCGCTGCTACGGCATGGCTCGATCTCGCCCGGGCTGACCTTGATGGCCGGGAAGGCGTGCAGTTGCGAGCCCGCGTGGAATCCGCCCGAGACAACGTCGCAGCGGACGGCGTCCGCAGAGACCACGCCCGGGGGTTCGCTGAATCCGAATCGCTGCACGGCTGGCTGAACTACAGCCACGCCGAGCTGCGCGCCCGAGTCGAGTCACATCGCCAGACCGACCCAGCAGCCGCCATACCCGCCGACGAGTACCGGCTCCTGCGAAACCGGTTCGGTGTGCTCGGCGCTCACGGCGACGTTGCACGCGTCTGCCTCCTACCAGGCGCCGAACAAGTCCTGTCGCCGCGGCAGGTGATGTCGGACTGGAAACGGGTCGACATCACCGGCTGGCACAGATTCCGGCTGCTCAGCGGATTTACGCTGCGTTGGCTGCGGAACTGGTCCCACGCACGAGCCGCTCGCCGGATCGGCGGGAGTCACTCCCACCTCGACTAGTCCGTCACGGCTCGGAAGTCCCCTCGTCACTGTTATCCAGATGCAATCAGTCATCCGCTGTTCCAGCATCATGTCAGCGCCGTCCGGCGCTGGCGCTGTTCTGCCGGAGGCCCAGTGCGCAAGAGTTTCTATGCGCAGGAGCTACAGCCCGGACGCGAACGCACGACCCGAATCGCTGTCATCCTCGGGACGCTCCTGCAGGAAGTCCGCACACTCCCGACGGCGTCGCCAATGTATGCGCCGCGCCGAGCAATGAGGGCTTCACTTGCAGATCGGTCGGCCCACGTCGGAGTGGCTTTGTCCGATTGCGCCCACTGCGACTGAGATAACTGAGTAGCCGCTCCCAGCGAACTCCGAATTGGCCCGTAGCTAAGGGGGTCCACGTGGGCGGTGACCGGGCGGTTCCTCTTCTTCCAGCGTCGTTCTGCTCGACAGCTTCTCAGCGCGTTCGGGCACCGGGTGGCGGGTTGTCAAGGCGAGAACGTCACCGATCCGATGAAAGGAGGGAATGTGGGTCAGTCGCCTGCTGACCCTTTCAACGACAACGTCGGAGAAAGATGGATTGTAAAGACTTCTTCTGAATATCCTATTTTGCCCATGCACGGGCAAACGTGATGCGGGTCACGATGTCCACTACGTGGCGTTTTTCAGAAGGTCTCCCGGTGGGGGTGCCTGGGCTACCGGGGCACTTCAGCTTAACCTCGGCGAGACTACGTGTGAGATGGATAGGGCTGATGATCGAAGCGACCGTTAGGTAGCTTCGTCAGGCTTGACGAATGCTTTTTTCCTTTCTTTTGCAAGGCGATTCGTCAAGTCGAGTGCGCCGACGCGCCCCTGGAGGGTCTTCGTTCGACGCATGTTTTCGTCCTTGCGCACGGTCGCTCAGTCGAGGGTGACCGGTCCGAGCATCGCCCGACGGGGCGACGCGATGCCCACCGCTCTAACGGGGCTTGACAGCTGTCTTACGTCCCGCCTAAGTTATGAATTTCCTAAGTCGCTTTACATCTCTTTGACGCACAGAGGTCTCTTTGTGCTGCCATGGCGGGGGACGTCTATGTCTGTTCGGTTCCGGAGTGCTGTCACGGTTGTCGCGATTGCAGCTTCTTCTTTCTTTGGGTGGTCGAGCGTGGCGATCGCGGCCGATGCGCCCGCTCAGCCGGGGGTGGCGGACGCGTCGTCGGCGACGTCGGAACAGGATGCCGCTCGTATCGCGCAGGCGTTCAACCACGATGTCAACGTCACCTCGCTGACGACGGAGACAAAGCAGGTTTTCGCGCTCCCGAACGGGCACTACCGGGCTGAGATCAGCTCCCAGCAGGAGCGAGTCAAGCAGGCTGACGGTTGGGCGACCATCGATCTGAACCTTCAGGCCGGTCCTTCTGGGCTGAGCCCGAAGGTCGCACCGACGCCGGTTGTGTTCTCGGCCGGTGGAGGTACTTCACTGGCGACGGTGGCGCCGCTGACGGATGGGGCGACGACGGAAACGTGGCCGGCCGGCGATCTGCCGACGCCCACGGTGAGTGGCCCGAGTGCGACGTACCCGGAGGTTTACCCGGGTGTGGACCTGGTGCTGACCGCGACCCTGTCCGGTTTCTCCGAGGTCCTCGTTGTCAAGACTCCTGCCGCCGCGGCGAGTGCGCAGCTGACGAACGTGAACTTCGGCGTGTCCAGCCCCGGTTCGGTCGCTTCCGCCGTCGCCGGCGGCTTGGAGCTCGGGCCTCGCGCGGCCGCGCCGAAGCTGCGTATCGGTACGGCCAACTGGTGGGACTCGAGCTTCGCGGACGCCTCGACTCGCGGACCTGGCGGGCCAGGACTGTCGAAGGCCGTATCCGACCAGTACGACCCGACGATGCTGAAGCTCGACGCCGGCTCGATCGGTCGCACGGCAGGCTTGACCTACCCGCTCTACATCGACCCGTCCTACCACCCGTTCAACGGTGGTGTCCAAGGCTGGACGTTCGTCGACACAGCCGGGCCGAACTCCTCTAACTGGATGGGCACCGGCAGCGATGTTTATGCCCATGTCGGTTACATCGACAGCGCCCACGGCGGCGGCGCGAGCGGCATCAAGGCCCGGGCGTTCTGGCAGATGAACACCCACGGGCTGGCAGGCAAGACGATCTACAGCGCCGATTTCAATGTGACCGAGGTCTGGGCCTCCTCGTGCACTGCATGGCCAGTTGAGCTACTCACCGCCGGGGCGATCAGCAGCGGAACCACCTGGAACAATCAGCCGGCGTTCTTCACACACCTGGACACGCCCTCGTTCGCCTACAACTGGAGCTCGTCCGGCATCGGTGGATCGTCCGGCTGCGCCCGGACGGCACCGGTCGCGTTCAACGCGATGTATGCCGCCAACGCCGCCGCGACCCGCAACCTCGCGGCGGTGACGCTGGGCATGCGGACGACCGAAGATGATTGGCGCACCTGGAAGAAGTTCACCGGCACCGCGACGCTGAACGTCGAATACAACACGCCGCCGGCGACGCCGAACGGCCGCTACACCAGCGTGACGTCTGTCTGCACCACCGGTGCTGGCCGTCCAGTCGTCGGATCTACGACGCCGCTGCTGTATGCGACCGGGCGGGATCCTGACGGAGACAATGTGGCTCTGTCCTTCGAGTGGTGGAACACTGGCGGATCGATGGTCGGCAGCAACACCACGATGCCGCACGCTGGCGGCACACCACTCCATGTGCAGGTTCCCTCTGGTGCGTTCGCCTCTGGAGCGAACATGTCCTGGCGGGTTCGTGCCGGTGACGGCATCGTCTGGGGTCCGTACTCGACCTGGTGTGAGATGCACATGGACACAACCCATCCACCGAAACCCGTCGTGACGTCGCCGATCACCGACTTCCCGACCGATGACGACCTTGCGGGGGCGACTCCTCCGAAAACTGCCGGGCAAACCGGCAGCGTCACGTTCAGCAACGGTGGCGCAAGTGATGTGCGCCAGTTCCGATACAGCTTGAACAACCGTCCGTGGGTCACGGTGGCAACCGCGACCGGCGCGGCCGTCACCGTCTCGATCAACCCGGGGCTGCCGACGAACGACCTTGCCGTCTATTCCATCGATGCAGCGAGCAACCCCTCGTTGACAACTGATTACGTCTTCAAGACTCAGAAGAACGACGAACTCGTCGCCGACTGGCAGTTCACTGACCCGCCGACCGGGAACCAGATCGGCATGAATTCCGCCGCGGGTGCCAGCGTGCCGCTGACGCTCATGGATGGCGCGACAGCGGCGACGGCTACCACCGGTCCGACATATGGTTTTGATGGGAACGAGGGCGGCAACATCTCCTTCGCAAGCCCCGCGAACGCCCGGACGAGCGCGGCGGTGCTGAGTACCGCCGGCAGCTTCGCTGTTGCTGTCCGCAGCAAGACGACTTCCTCGACCGGCACCCAGACCGTGATCAGCCAGTGGGGGAGCACCACGAACTCCTTTGCGATGCGATACGTCAACGGCTTCATGCAGTTCAGCGTCATCAGCGCCGACCAGAGCTCCCCGACACC
>CAZZZW010000230.1:0-7282 GCA_964658795.1 Phormidium nigroviride PCC 7112 | reverse complement strand
CAGCCAACCGGCGCCGAGCCAGATGCCGGCGATCGACATACCCCGCCCGACACCGGTTCGCTTGGACTCGTTCAGACCGGCGATGCCGAGTCCGATCGCGACCAGACCGGGAAGGCAGCAGATGAACCCGCAGATGCCCGTGACCAACGCTCCGATCGCCAGCCCGTTGGATCGGGAGGGCTGGTCATAGGGCGAGTACGTCGGCGCATACGGCGGCGGCGAGCCGAAGGCCGGCGGCTGGTTCGGGTACGGCTGGTCGTAGCCCGGTTGGCTCGAATAGGGCTGGGCCGAATAGGGCTGATTCGGGTACGGCTGGGCCGGATAAGGCGGGTTCGAATAGGGCTGATTCGGGTACGGCTGGGTCGAATACGGCTGCGCCGGATCGCCCCAGCTGGCCTGCTGGGACGGGTCCCCGAGCCCGGCCGGACCGGACTCGGACGAGCTGGGATCGGGGCCCTTGTGCAGGTTCGGCCGGTCGTCGGACGGGCCGTACGGGTCGTGGGTCACGCCCGCAGACGTTACTTCTTCGAAGCCAGCGAGCGCAGGAAGAACGTCAGGTTGGCCGGACGTTCGGCCAGCCGCCGCATGAAGTAGCCGTACCACTCGTCGCCGTAGGGCACATAGACGCGCATCCGGTGTCCGTCCCCGGCCAGTGCTCGCTGCTCCTCCGGCCGGATGCCGTACAGCATCTGGAACTCATAGCTCGTGGCGGCCCGCTGCCCGATCAAGGACTTCGCGTGCGCGATCATCGCCGGGTCGTGGCTGGCCACCATGGGGTACCCGTCCCCGGCGAACAGCACGCCCAGGCAGCGGCGATAGGACTCCTCGACCGCATCGCCCTGGAAGGCCACCGAGTCCGGTTCGGCATAGGCCCCCTTGCACAGGCGAATCCGGGAACCGGCCACCGCCAGGTCCCGGCAGTCACCTTCGGTCCGCTTGAGGTAGGCCTGCAACACCGCGCCCACCCAACCAAAATCGGTCCGCAGCTCCCGCACGATCGACAGCGTCGAATCGGTGGTGGTGTGGTCCTCCATGTCAATGGTCACCGTGGTGCCGACCTTGGCCGCGGCCTCGCAGATGGACCGGGCACCGTCGAGCGCGATCTTCTCGCCGTCGGCCGGCAGCGACTGGCCGATGGCCGAGAGCTTGACCGATACCTCGGCGTGCTCGGCCAGCCCGGCTGAACCGAGTGCGGCCAGCACCGAGACGTAGGCGGACACGGTGTGATTGGCCTGGTCGATCGAGGTCGTGTCCTCGCCGAGGAAATCCAGCGTTGCCGCCAGGCCGTCCTCGACCAGCGTTCGGGTCACCCGCAGTGCATCCGGCTCGGTGGCTCCGGCCACGAACCGGTTCACCACCGGACGGGTCAGCCGGGACTTCTCAGCCACCGAGCGCAGCCGGGGCGAGCCGGCGGCGGCGAGCAGCGGACCGCGTAGCAGCGCCATCAGATACCTACCTCGGTGGTCTCAGCGGCCTGATGCGGGTACTCGATGGAGGTCGGTCCGACCAGGCTTTCCTTGATCGCGCGGGGCGAAACCCAACGCTGCAGGTTCAGGATCGAACCGGCCTTGTCGTTGGTGCCCGATGCCCGTGAGCCGCCGAACGGCTGCTGACCGACCACGGCGCCGGTCGGCTTGTCGTTGATGTAGAAGTTGCCGGCCGCGAACCGCAACCGCTCACTGGCCTGCACGACGGCCGCCCGATCGTTGGCGATGATCGAACCGGTGAGGCCGAACGGACCGGTTTTGTCCACCGTGTCAAGGATGTTCGCGAACGCCCCCTCGACCGAGTCGTCATAGACGTACACCGACAGCACCGGTCCGAAGTACTCGGTGCACAGCACTTCGTGGTCCGGGTCGGTGGCCTTGAGGATGGTCGGACGGACGAAGAATCCCTCGCTGTCATCGGCCGTCCCGCCGGCCACGATCTCCAGCTGGGGGTCGTTCTTGGCCCGGTCCAGCACTCCGGCCAGCTTGTCGAACGAGCGCCGGTCGATGACGGCTCCGAGGAAGTTGGACAGATCCGTGACCGGTCCCATGGTCAATGCCTCGGTCTGCGCGACCAGCGGGTCAACCAGCTTCTCCCATAGCGAGGCGGGAATGTAGGCCCGGGACGCGGCCGAGCACTTCTGCCCCTGGTACTCGAAGGCACCCTTGACCAGCGCGGTCCGCAGCACGTCGAGGTCAGCCGACGGGTGGGCCAGCACGAAGTCCTTGCCACCGGTCTCGCCGACCAGCCGCGGGTAGGTCCGGTATGTCGGCAGGTTGTTGCCGATCGTGGCCCACAGGTGCTGGAAGGTCGGGGTGGAACCGGTGAAGTGGATTCCGGCCAGGTCGCGGTGGGTCAGCAGCACGTCCGAGACGGCATAGCCATCGCCGGTCAGCAGGTTGATCACGCCCGCCGGCAGTCCGGCTTCCTCGAGCAGTCGCATCGTCCAATAGGCCGCAACCAATTGGGTGTTCGACGGTTTCCAGATCACCACGTTGCCCATCAGGGCCGGCGCAGTCGGCAGGTTGCCCGCGATCGCGGTGAAGTTGAACGGGGTGATCGCGTAGACGAAACCCTCCAGCGGGCGATGGTCCAGCTGGTTCCACACCCCTGGCGAGGACACCGGCTGCTCGGCCAGCACCTGGGCGCCGAAGGAGCAGTTGTAACGCCAGAAGTCGATGAGTTCACAGGCCGAATCGATCTCGGCCTGGATCGCGGTCTTGGACTGGCCGAGCATGGTGGCCGCGTTCAGCTTCGCCCGCCACGGACCGGCCAGCAGGTCGGCCGCGCGCAGGAACACCGCGGCCCGATCGGCGTAGGACATCGCCCGCCAGGCCGGCGCCGCCGCCGCGGCCGCCGCGACCGCGTCGCGGGCGTCCTGTTCGGTGGCATGGGCGAACTCGCCGAGCACATGGGCGTGCTTGTGCGGCTGGACCACCTGGCCCCGCTCACCGCCGCCCAGCCGCTGGACCCCGCCGATGGTGCAGGTCAGCTCGAGCACCCTCGCCTGCTGTTCACCCAACTCGGCCAGCAGCGCGCGGCGTTCATCCGAGCCCGGGGCGTAGTTCAGCACCGGCTCGTTGCGCGGCGCGGGGATGGTGGTCAGGGCGTCCATCGAAGCTCTCCTTGCGGCAGAAGTTCAGCAGCTGATCAGTGCCACCAGCGTAGGCCGAATCCGACAGACATCTCTGCTCGTGAACGCTAATCTCACCAGCATGATCTCCTCCGATCCGAGCAACGCCCTTGATCGGCTCCTGGCTGCGTTGCCGGTCGGCGCTCCGGTCGGTCTCGCGGTACCCGCCGCGCCGGGTTCGGCTGCGATCCAGCAGCCGGGCGAGATAGTGCTCGGCATCGGGTTGGGGCCGGCCGAGATCGCGACCGAACTCGCCGCCCTGCCCGAGGATGCGGTATTGGTGGTCGAACCTGCGTCCGGCGCCGACCCGGCCACGGCCCGGCTGGTGGTCAAACCGGAGGCCGTCAGCTGGCGGGAGTTGCACGCCGCCCTGGTCGCTCCGCGGCTACGGGTCGACGACGAGTTGGCCGACCTCGCCCAGACCATCGCCACCCTGACCGGGGGGCTGGTCACGATCGAGGACACCGCGGCCCGGGTACTGGCCTACTCCAGCAGCAGCGACGAGGTCGACGAGCTTCGCCGGCTGTCGATCCTGGGCCGCAGTGGTCCGCCGGCCTACCTGGCGCTGCTGCGGGACTGGGGGATCTACGACCGGCTGGCCGCCTCGGAAGAGGTGGTCGAGATCGCCGAGCATCCGGAATCGGGAGTGCGGCGCCGGCTGGCAGTCGGCATCTTCGCCGGCCGCCGGCAGCTCGGCACGATCTGGGTGCAGCAGGGCCACACCGAATTCGGTCCGACCGCCGGCCCGGCATTGCTCGGCGCGGCCCGGCTGACCGCCGCCCAACTCGTCGGTCGTCGGCCCCGGACCTCGGCATTGGCCGATCTGCTCGCCGGCCGCACCGGCGCGACCGACAGCCTCGGTGCCGACGCGACCCGACCGGCCGTGGTCGCGGTGCTCGAACTCGCACCGGATGACAGCGATCCGGCCGAACGGCAGCAGAAACTCGATCAGCTGGCCGCAGTGGTGACGGTGCACGCAGCCGGTTTGCGACGTCGTTCGATGACCGAGCAGATCGGCAGCCGGGTCGTCGTGCTGCTGCCGAACCTGGCCGATCCGGCGGCCGCGGTCGCCACCCTGACCGCCGCGGCGACGGCCGCCGAAGCCGTCACCGGCACGCCGGTCCGGGTGGGCCTCGGCGCCCCCGTCCGCACCGCGCGTACCGCCGAGACCTCCAGGCAGCAGGCGGAAAGAGTCTTACGGGTCGAGAGCCGGGCAACGGTCCGAAGCTTCGAACAGCTGCGACATCGGTTGTTGACAATCGCGGTCCACAATTGCCTGGACGAACATGCAGATTTGCTTGATACCCGGATCAATCGTCTCGTCGCCGAGGATGCCGACGCCGCCATCACGTTGCTGCGTTACCTCGACACGGGCTCGGACGTTAGCCGAGTAGCGACGGATTTGGCGGTCCATCCCACTACTGTCCGATATCGGCTCCGCCGGATCGCGAAGTCGCTCGATCTGGATCTGGCTGATCCCGATGCTCGTTTGTCGGTTCAGTTGCAATTGCGCCACGGGCTTGCACCACAGCGATAACAGGGAAAGATCAGACCTACGGGGGGAAGGGATCTGCGACCACATCATGACCGATCTGCAGGCCGACTCGGCCACCCGTACCGCGCTGGTCGCTGAGGACGACAGCGACATCCGCGAGCTCGTGACGACCAAGCTCAGCGGCGCCGGCTACCGGGTCATCGCAGTGTCGGACGGCACGGCCGCGTTGTCGGCGATCCGGGAACACCATCCCGACATCGCCCTGCTGGACGTGATGATGCCGGGCACCTCCGGTCTGGAGATCCTGGCCGAACTGCGCCGCGACATCAGCACCGCCGCCATCCCGGTCATCCTGATGTCGGCCCGCAGCCAGGAGTTCGACGTCGAGTCCGGTATCGCCTCGGGCGCCTCGGACTACATCGTCAAGCCGTTCTCGCCCCGGGAACTGGTGGACCGGGTCAACGCTGTGCTGGAACGGATCCGGGGTGGCTGACCGAGACGATCGGACACCGACCACGCCCGTCCCCGCCCGGCGCCTGCCGGACACCCGCGATGGCGTGGCCTCCCGGCTGCGCCGATTGGTTTTCGGTTTCCTGGTACTGCTGATCCTGATCGGCGCGGTCGGCGTGATCGCGATCCGGGTCGCCACCAGCCAGACCAACAAGCTGACCAACGGCTACTCCCCCGCGGCCACGGCACACCAACAGACGCTGACCCTGATGCTGGACAGCCAGAATGCGATCCGGGCCTACCTGCTCAGTGGCAACGACAGCCTGCTCGCGCCCTACACGGCGGCCCGGCCGCAGATCACCAAGCGGCTGGACGACACCAAGGCCGCACTCAACCGAGTGGGCGAGCACCAGTGGGACGCCCAGATCGCAACCGAGCGGCGGCTGGCGGTGCAGTGGCTGGTCGATTACGGCGACCCGATCGCGGCTCGGCCGACGGCGGACTCGAAGCTGCCCAGCCCGGCCCGGCAGACCCAGGCCGCGGCACTGTTCGGCAAGTTCCGCACCGCTGACAACACGGTCGCAACCCAGATCGACAACAACCGCAGCCGATTGCGCTCCGACGCCCTGCAACTACGGTCGCTCGCGCTGCCGCTGCTGCTGGCCGCGACGGCCTTGGCCGTGCTGCTCGGAGCGCTACTGGCCTACCGGACCTCGGCCGGGATCACCCGCCCGCTGCGGGCGCTGCGGTCGGTCGTCGGCCGCTTCGACCGGGGCGATCTGGCCGCGCACGCGAACGAACAGGACGGCCCGTCCGAGGTCCGAGCCCTGGCTCGGGCGGTGAACGCGGTCGGTCGGAGAGCACGCGCCGATGCCGCGGCCGACCGCGACGCCGAGCAGTTCCGGCAACGGACCAGGCTGATCTCCTCGACCATCCGCCGGACCACCAACGGTGAGCTGATGGCCGAGCATCTGGTCCGGGGTATGGCCGATGCCTACGAGGTCGACCGGGCCTGGCTGCACATCTTCGCCGACGACCGGGTGCCGCATCTCACCGCGCAGTGGCAACGGGAACCACTACGGGCATTGGGTGAACCGCTGCCCTACCAGAGCGAAGACGTCCGGGCGATGGCGCAGCGGCTGTGGGACAACGCCCAGACCATCGCCATCGACGACCACCGCACCTACGAACCGACACCTGGCGGCAAGACCCTGTTCGGGTTGGCGCAGGCGGTCGGGGCCGGGTCCTCGCTGATCGTCCCGGTCGGCGACAACGTCGGGGCGTTCGGCCTGATCTGGCTTTCGATGGCGGGCCATTCCCGGCACTGGTCGCTCACCGAGACCGGCGTCGCGCAGTTCCTGGCCGCCGATCTGGCCCATAGCCTGACCCAGGCGCACGTCATCCAGACCCAGGCCGATGCCGTGCAGTTGCTGCGTGAACTCGATCAGGCCAAGTCTGACTTCATCTCCACCGTCTCACACGAACTGCGTACCCCGTTGACCTCGATCGCCGGTTACCTGGAACTGCTGCGCGACGGTGAGGGGGGTGAGCTGCCCGCCGACGCGGCCGGCATGTTGTCGGTGGTGGAACGCAACGCGGTCCGGCTGCGCAACCTGATCGAGGACCTGCTGACCCAGTCCCGGATCGACGCCGGGCGGCTCCGACTCGATGTCACCACGGTCGATCTGGCCGCCGTACTCGGCACCGTCGAGGAGGCGATGCGCCCGCTGGCAACGGCCAATGGCTTGCAGTTGCAGATAATCGCGCCACCCGGGCTCAAGGTCGAAGCCGATCCGTCGCAGCTGGAGCAGGTTTTCACCAACCTGATCGGCAATGCCTGCAAGTTCACCGCGGCCGGTGGCCGGGTCGATGTCGAGCTGGCCCCGGACGAGGACGAGGGTGTGGCCATCCTGGTCAGCGACACCGGCATGGGCATCCCGGAGGAAGAGTTCAGCAAGCTGTTCACCCGCTTCTTCCGTGCGTCCAACGCCACCGCGGCCGCGCTGCCCGGTACCGGGCTCGGCCTGGCCATCGTCCGCGAGATCGTGCACCGGCACGGCGGCTCCGTCGACTTCGAGTCCGAGGTCGGCGCCGGCAGCACGTTCACCGTCTGGCTACCGCAGCATCTCCCCCGGGACTAGCCCGCCCGCCCGCCCGCCGAGTGGCCACTGTGACCCTCGGGTGGTCGGTCCGAACCGACCACCCAGGGGTCGAAC
>CAZZZW010000229.1:0-7294 GCA_964658795.1 Phormidium nigroviride PCC 7112 | reverse complement strand
TGCACCGCGGAGCGGGTGGCTCGGAGCGCTGGGTCAGTGGCGGTGGGCCAGGGCGTCTGTGAACCCGCGGGCGTAGTCCCAGGTGACGTAGGCGTCCGGCGTGGGTTCGGCTGCGGGCTCGTGAACGCCGGTGCGTCCGTTGCCGAGCAGGCTGCGCAGGTTGGCGGCCATCAGCGCCCAGGAGAAGAAGTGCTGTTCGCCGCAGTCACCGCAGTCGACCACGATGCCAGAGATGTCATGTGGGCTGAGCGCGGCTTCGAACTCGGCGAGCTCAGCCAGATCGGCCGCAATCTCACGCCGGTCCTGCTCGGTCAGAGGTTCCACCGGGTCCAGGTCCTCGAGCAGGCTCGACGGGTCGTTCGGATCGCCCAGAAACGGATCGAGCGGTCCACCGTGCGGGTCCGAGTAAGAGTCGTGGGACGTCACCTATCAAAGGTAACGCCCCACGGACTCTCGATGGCAACCGATCATGAAGTTCGGCCGCTGAATTAACCTCCGCTCTACATGCCGGCGATCGCCTCCAGCGGCCGGGTCCTGGCGGCCCGGATCGCCGGCCACACGGCGGCCAGCACCCCGACGATTGCGGCGAGAACGAGCATGACCACCGCCTGGGTCACCGGAATCGAGATGTGGCTAAGCCCCTCATTTCGCAGGGTCCGGACGAACAGGGCCCCGAAACTGAGCCCGAGCGCAACTCCGACGATGGCACCGAAGACTGC
This sequence comes from Phormidium nigroviride PCC 7112, assembly GCA_964658795.1. Classification (GTDB taxonomy): domain Bacteria; phylum Actinomycetota; class Actinomycetes; order Mycobacteriales; family Jatrophihabitantaceae; genus Jatrophihabitans_A. The sequence continues at coordinate 6,575 of CAZZZW010000229.1, read as the reverse complement.
GATCAGCGTGGATTCCAGGTAGATCGCCCGGCGGACCTGGGCGCGCAACATGCCGACCGCACGCAGCATCCCGATCTCACGACGTCGTTCGACGACCGACAGGGCCAGGGTGTTGATGATGCCAAGGATCGCGATCACGATTGCCAGCGCCAGCAGCGCGTAGAGAATGCCCAAGAGCTGGTTGATCGCTGTGGCCTGACTGCCCTTGAACTCATCCTTGTCCTGGACCTTGACCACCAGGTAGGGATCGGTGGCAGTGGTCAGGGCCGATCGGAGGGTGCCCAGATCTGTGCCGGACTTGGCCTTCACCAGCACCACCTCGTCGAGCAACCGGTTCGACGCGGTCACCTGCCGGTAGTAGTCACCCGAGGCCAGCCAATTGCCGAGCAGCTGGTTGGTCTTGTAGATACCGGTCACCTTCAGGGGCGCCGGCCCGCCGTCCAGCGACGCTGCCGAAACCGTGCTGCCGAGTGACCAGTGGTGACTGTTGGCCGAGTCCTGCGATACCAGAAGACTGTTTCCGTTCAGGCTTTCGGTGCCGCTGATCATGTCAAACTTCAACAGCTGCGACAGTGGACCATCGGCGGCGCTGCCGGACTGGACGCTGGTGCCGATCTTGACCTCGACCGGATAGATGGCGACCGTGTCGGCCACTCCCGGCACGTTCTTTACGGCGGCACCGGCTCGGTACGGCACGCCGGTCGCGTCGGGTCCGGTCAGGATGTAGTCGGCGCGCACGCTGTTGTCCACGAGTTCGTTGATCCGGTACTTGGCCGACGCGCCGAAGACCGCGATGGCACTGACGAGCATCAGCCCCAGGGTCAGCGCGAACGCAGTCGCTGCGGTCCGGCGAGGGTTGCGGACCGCGTTCGTGCGAGCCAGCTTGCCGATCGGCCCGAACGGCGCGGCGATGACGGTGCCGACGATTCGCACGATAGGCCGGGACAACGCCGGTGCGCCGAGCAGAACGCCCAGGATCATCAACAGAGCGCCCAATCCGACCAGGCTGGCAGCGCTGCCGCCACCGGCCATCGTGGCGCCGGCCGTCAGCGCGGCGACAGCGAGCACGGCGAACCCGATCCCGATCGTGGTACGTCGCCGCAGAGACGTCCCGGTCGAGGCGAACTCCTCGCGCATCGCGGCCACGGGCGGAGTCTTGGCCGCACGGCGGGCCGGTGCGTAAGCGCTGAAGACGGTCACGAGCACACCGACCACGAGGGCGACGATGACAGTGCGCGGCTCGAGCTGGAGCGAACCGGACGGCAGTCCGAGGTTGAAGCTGTTGAGCAACGCCCTCAGTCCGTAAGCCAATCCGATGCCGGCGGCGATGCCGGCAACGCTGCCGGTGAGGCCGACGACGACGGCCTCGAGCAGGACAGATCGGTTCACCTGCTTACGACTGGCGCCGATCGCTCGCAATAGAGCCAACTCGCGCAACCGCTGCGCCACGATCATCGAGAAGGTGTTGTAGATGATGAAGGTGCCGACCAGCAGTGCAATCGCTCCGAAGGCCAGCAGGAAGTAGTTGATGAACTTCAGGACAGAGTCGACATCGTTCTGCGTGTCCTTGGTGACCCGATCACCGGTCTTGTATGTCAGACCGGGTACGGCCTGGGCGATCCGCTGCTTGAGCTCGACCTGACTGACTCCGGTGCCGGCCACGTTGACGGTGTTGACGTGGCTGCCGTCGGTGAATAGTTGCATCGCCTGGTCGCGGGCGAAGAGCGCACCGATGTAGCCGCCGGTGTCGGATTTCGTGTTGTAGACGCCGGTGATCGTGACATCGATGGTGTCGTGATTGGGCACCAGTACCTTCGTGTGATCGCCCAGGTTCAGCTTGGCGAGCTTCAGCGCACCCTTGTTCAGAGCGATCTCGCCCGCCTTGCTCGGCGGGCTTCCGGCGACGAACTTGTACGGATCGCCGATGATCTGGTTCGGGCCGGCGTAGGCCATGCCCATTGTCGGTGCGCCGCCACTCTGGACGGGCTTGCCGTTGCCGGCCAGCAGCACGATCTGAGCACTGGCCTGCGGATCGACCTTGGTGACGCCTGGCACCGACCTGATCTTGTCGATGTCGGAGACCGGTACGCCGCTGCCGTCGCTCTCCTTGCCACTGACCTGAACGTCGACCCCCTTGGCCACATCGGCGAAGATGCCGTGGAACGTGTGGCCCAGGGTGTCGGTGAAGACGAAGGATCCGGTGACGAAGGCAGTACCCAGAACAACGGACAGGACCGTGAGTGCCAGCCTGACCTTGTGCGCCGCCAGGTTGCGCATCGAGACCTTGCGCATCGTGTTGGTGGCCATGACTACAAGACCTCGAGATTCTTCATCCGGTCCAGCACCGAGTCGGCGGTTGGAGACCGGAGCTCGTCGACGATCCTTCCGTCGGCCAGGAACACGACCCGGTCGGCGTAACCGGCCGCCCGCGGGTCGTGGGTGACGATCACGACTGTCTGCCCGAGGTGAGTTACCGAGTTGCGCAGGATGCTCAACACCTCGCCCGAAGAACGTGAATCGAGGTTGCCGGTGGGTTCGTCGCCGAAGATGATGTCCGGTCGGCTCGCCAGTGCTCGGGCGCAGGCGACGCGCTGCTGCTGGCCACCGGACAGCTCGGACGGCCGGTGGCTCAGCCGATCCTTCAACCCGAGGGTGGTGACCACCGACTCGAGCCATTGCTGATCCACCCTGCCGCCGGCGATGTCGATCGGCAGCGTGATGTTCTCCAAGGCGGTCAGCGTCGGGACCAGGTTGAACGCCTGGAAGACGAAGCCGATCCGGTCACGCCGGAGCTGGGTCATCTTCTTGTCCGACAGGCCGCTCAGTTCGGTGGCTCCGATACGGACCGAGCCGGACGTTGATGAGTCCAGGCCGGCCAGACAATGCATCAGCGTCGACTTACCCGAGCCCGATGGGCCCATGATCGCGGTGAATTCGCCGACGCCGAAGTCGACGGAGACATCGTTGAGGGCAAACACCTGGGTGTCGCCTCGGCCATAGATCTTGGTCAGGCCGGTCGCGCTGGCGGCTATCGAATCGTTCGGTGCGGACGTCGCACTAGCTGCACCTTGGCCTTGTCCGGGCGAGATGGTGCCGGTGGGGTTCATTGCCGAGCCTTTCGGAGTCAGGTCGCTTTCAGGTTCGACTCGACTCTGTCCGAAACGGGTGTTGCCGGGCAGTGGGGACGACCCTGAATAACCCCTGATGTTTGTCATGGGTGGCTCTCAGGGTCGTCCCCACGGCCCGGGTCTCGGGGCCGCTGCAACGAGGCCTGCCGCCTGGTCCAATTCGGACCGCACGAGGTGGAGCCAGCGCCTTTCGGTTCAGCGTTCAGTGCGCGGTGGGGCGGTTCGGGTTCTGGCCCCGGTCGCCTAGAATGAAGCACCGGCACCCGAGGAGTTCTTGCGTGACTAGCCACCAGTCCGACCACGTTCCCACCGACGTTGCGGGCGTGCCCGCTCCGTTCGCTGCCCTGGGCCTCACGTTCGACGACGTGTTGTTGCTGCCAGGTGCGACCGATGTCATCCCGAGCCAGGCCGACACGAGTTCGCGTCTCACCCGCAACATCAATCTGCGTCTTCCGCTGCTTTCTGCGGCGATGGATACCGTGACCGAGTCGCGCATGGCGATCGCCATGGCGCGTCAGGGTGGCATTGGCATCCTGCACCGGAACCTCTCCATCGAGGACCAGGCCCAACAGGTGGACCTGGTGAAGCGATCCGAGGCCGGTATGGTGACCCACCCGGTTACCACCCACCCGGACGCGACCCTGGGCGAGGTCGACGCACTCTGCGCTCGTTACCGCATCTCGGGTCTGCCGGTGATCGACGCCGACGGCCTGTTGGTTGGCATCATCACCAACCGCGACCTCCGATTTGAGACCGACTTCTCTCGGCGGGTGGCCGAGGTGATGACTCCGATGCCCTTGATAACCGCGCAGGTCGGCGTGCACAAGGACGTGGCCCTCGGGCTGCTGGCCAAGAACAAGGTTGAGAAGCTGCCCCTGGTTGATGCGTCCGGCCGGCTGCAGGGCTTGATCACGGTCAAGGACTTCACCAAGAGCGAGCAGTTCCCGCTGGCTACCAAGGACCCGTCCGGTCGATTGCGGGTGGGTGCCGCCATTGGCTTCTTCGACGACGCGTGGAAGCGAGCGATGGCACTCGTCGAAGCCGGCGTGGATGTTTTGATCGTCGATACTGCGAACGGTCACGCCAGCGGTGTGATCGAGATGATCAAGCGTTTGAAAGCTGATCCTGCCGCGGCCCACGTCGACATAGTTGGCGGCAACGTGGCGACCCGGGCCGGTGCCCAGGCGCTGGTCGACGCCGGTGCCGACGGCGTCAAGGTTGGGGTTGGGCCTGGTTCCATCTGTACCACTCGGGTCGTAGCCGGAGTGGGCGTTCCTCAGGTGACCGCGATCTACGAGGCAGCCCTGGCCTGCCGAGCCGCGGGGGTGCCGGTTATCGGCGACGGTGGACTGCAATATTCCGGCGATATCGCCAAGGCGCTGGTCGCTGGTGCTGACACCGTGATGTTGGGCTCGCTGCTGGCCGGTTGCGAGGAGTCGCCCGGTGAGCTGGTGTTCATCAATGGCAAGCAATTCAAGTCCTATCGGGGGATGGGATCGCTCGGCGCGATGCAGACTCGTGGTCGGGCCAAGTCGTACTCAAAGGATCGTTATTTCCAGGGTGATGTCACGGAGAACGACAAGGTCGTTCCGGAGGGCATCGAGGGCCAGGTGCCTTACCGCGGTCCGTTGGAGGCGGTCGCCTATCAGCTCATCGGCGGCCTTCGGCAGTCGATGTTCTACGTCGGTGCGAACACAATCCCTGAACTTCAGCAGCGCGGACAGTTCGTTCGGATCACCGCTGCCGGCTTGAAGGAATCGCACCCGCACGACATTCGGATGACGGTCGAGGCTCCGAATTACCCCGGAAACTAAGACTGAACGCGATTTATCCGCTATCGCCGAAGAATCGTCGGCGGATGAACTCGGCGTTCTCGCGTACCGAGTGTTCGTCGGTGTGTACCTCAACGTCATAGGCGATGCCGCTATGCACCCGCTCGGCCTGGTCGACGGCCATGCCGGCCGTGCGGTTACCTCTGAGGAGTTCACGGCGCCCCGCCTCGATCGGTGAGCAGCGAACGGCGACCCAACCGACGCCGACGGCGTGCAACGCAGCCCGCCAGCGTTGTTGGCTCTGCGGACCGCTGACGAAGTTGTCCTCGATCAGGATGTGTGCTCCAACCTCGGCCATTCGCGCAACACCGGCCATCCACATGAGCTCGATTTCGCTGAAGGCCGAGCCGACGACGATTGACCCGTCGGGTTTGAGATCGAGTCCACCTGCGGCAAGTATTCGCGGCGGGCAGGCCTCGACCAACGTGTCAACACCGAGGCGCAACCACGTGCCGGGTAGCACGCTCTGAAGGTCTTTAGCCAACGTGGACTTGCCAGAACTCGATCCTCCGTTGAGTAGCAGAACGCTCGGTTGGTCGGTCGGTTCCTGTTGCATGGCTGCACCTTTCGTCGCGTCTCACCATATGCGTGACTACTGACAAGTCTTGTTCGTCAACGAAATCTGTGGATAAGTCGATCGGTCGACGGCGGGTGTGGATAACTTTCGAGGCTTGTCGGCGATAGCGGCTAACGTGCTCGGGCATGCAACAGGTTGAGGAAAGGCCTATGCCGCAAGCAGATCCGGTGGCCGTGCGGTTCGCGGCGGCGCAGGCAGCCGCCGTGTCCAATGAGCTGCAGCGGCTCAGGATGCAGTTGTCCGGCGCCGCGGCCAACGATGGGTGGACCGGACCGGCCCGGTTGGCCTTCGACACCGAAATGGCTGATCGGATAAGGGATTTCGATCCAGTCATCGCACGGTATGACGGTTACTCCGCGAGCCTGATCAACTATGCCCGGGCCCTCGAGCAGGTGCTGACACCGTTGCAGGCAGCACGCAGGAGATTGCTCGCCGCACCCACTAGCCAGACGCTTCAACTCAGTCAGACTCTGCAGCCCGACAGCACCGGTCCGCCGTCGGACCCCAACCGGGAGTTCGAACGGCTCTGGCAGGACTGGGACGACGCGCGCCGGACGTGTGTGTCAGCGATCGCTCGGGCGGGACGAAACGGCGCTGATCGGCACGGCCTGTCGGCGTTGTGGCACTCGACGGCCCGGCTGGCACACCAGGCAGTCAGCCACGTGAACCTGGCTGAAATCTCCCACGCACTCTCGGAGCTTGGCGATGTGTTGTTCGTTGCGGCGCTCGTCCTGAGCCCGGTTCCCGGACTTGGCGAGGTGATGTGGGCTGCGGTCACGGTGGTGGCCGTTGCCAAGTTCGTCGTTGACGGCACCCGAATGGCCAGCGGCGACAAATCCGTGTCTCGGGGCGACCTCGCCTGGGACGCCGTCGAAGCCCTGCCCGGCGGCGGCAAGGTTGCGAAAGAAGTCAGAGAGGCAACCGGCCTAGAGAAGACCGTTGTCCTTCAGGAGGAGGTGAAGGGACTTAGCAGCAATGCCTCCGCTGTAAATATTGTTCCGGGAGGCGGCCTGCGTGCTCATGAAGGAGAAGCGGGCT
>CAZZZW010000228.1:0-7368 GCA_964658795.1 Phormidium nigroviride PCC 7112 | reverse complement strand
CTCGCCTAGCCGCATCAGCGGGAACGTTTCGATCCGACAGCGCGGTCTCGAGTTCGGATCGGGACCGCGCCCTACTCGTCAACAACCGGAGGCAGATGGTGTGTGCGGTCGAATCCGGATCGGGCTCGGGATCAGGGTTCTCGGACTCGGCCGGCGCCCGTCCATAGCGGGTACCGGCCGAGTCCGATTGAAGTCGTGCCACCAGCGCCGACGAATCAGAAGTCGACCGGAGCCGGCAACGGCGCGTCCTCGGTCACCTGAGCGCCTACGCCCAACTTCTCCTTGATCTTCTTCTCGATCTCATCAGCCAGGTCTGGGTTGTCCCGCAAGAAGTTGCGGACATTTTCCTTACCCTGACCGAGTTGATCACCCTCGTAGGTGTACCAAGCACCGGACTTGCGAACGATGCCTTGATCCACGCCGACATCGATCAGCGAGCCTTCCCGACTGATGCCCTGGCCGTAGACGATGTCGAACTCGGCCTGCTTGAACGGCGGGGCGACCTTGTTCTTGACGACCTTGACTCTGGTCCGGTTACCGACAGCGTCGCCACCGTCCTTCAAGGTCTCAATCCGACGAACGTCCAGACGCACCGACGAGTAGAACTTCAACGCCTTGCCACCGGTAGTGGTCTCGGGCGAGCCGAACATGACGCCGATCTTCTCGCGCAACTGGTTGATGAAGATCGCCGTGGTGCCGGAGTTGCTCAACGCGCCGGTCACCTTACGCAGCGCCTGGCTCATCAGTCGGGCCTGCAGACCGACATGGCTGTCACCCATCTCACCCTCGATCTCAGCCCGCGGCACCAGCGCCGCAACCGAGTCGACGACGACGATGTCCAGCGCGCCGGAACGGATCAGCATGTCCATGATCTCCAGCGCCTGCTCACCGGTGTCCGGCTGGCTGACCAGCAGCGCATCGGTGTCGACACCCAACGCGCGAGCGTATTCCGGATCGAGCGCGTGCTCGGCGTCGATGAACGCGGCGACCCCGCCGGCCGCCTGCGCATTGGCCACCGCGTGCAGAGCCACAGTTGTCTTACCGGAGCTTTCCGGGCCATAGATCTCGATGATCCGGCCGCGCGGCAGGCCACCGATCCCGAGCGCGATGTCGAGCGCGATGGACCCCGTCGGAATGACCTCGATCGGCACGTATGGGCGTTCGCCCAGACGCATGACCGAGCCCTTGCCGAACTGCTTGTCGATCTGGCTGAGCGCGACGTCCAAAGCCTTGTCGCGGTCGAATGCTGCGGGCATCTTGTAGTACCTCTCTCGATGTCTGTCTGTGGCTCAGGATCCGTTTTCAGTCCCATGATCACGGACGAACCGGTGTCGATCAGTTGTGTGCCTGCGACGTTAGAACCAGCCACCGACATTTCTGCCTGGCGAACCAGATCTGTGGACGACCGCCCTTCGTCCACAGACTCTAGACGAACATCTGTTCGATTGACGAGCAACGACACGCCGACTTCGAAATCCGGTGGGGAGGACTGTCGGCGGGCGCGGAAACAGCCAGCGCGAGCAGCGTCAGTGCAGTCTTTGCGGAACTTCGAAGTCCTGGCAGACCGCCTGCCAGATCGACTTCGCCGAATCACCGCGCTCGATCGCCTCGTTGATCGTCGCGCCCAGACTCGTCACCCGGTAGTCGGCCGCCAGTGAATGCGCATAGGACGTACCGAACCGGGCTTCCATCCGTTTCCAGAAATCACTCAACCGCACCTGGCCAGCGTAATCGGCTGGCACCACCTGCAAGGATCGACGACGTGATCGACACTCCCGCGACCCCGGCCGACGACCCGAACCAGTGGTACGCCCTCCCCGTACTCCGAGGTGACCTGGTCACCCTGGAACCGCTAGCGATCGAGCACGCCGAGGGATTCCACACCGCGTTGTGGACCGACGAGGGTGGCCATGAGGTGTACCAGTGGCTCGGCGCTCCCCCGCCCGGCACGTTGGAGCAGGCCCGGGACACCATCTATGCCGCACTGGCGCAGCGGGCGCGTGGTGAACGGCTGGCGTACGCCCAGGTGGATTCCACGACCGGCGAGGTGGTCGGCACGACCAGTTACTACGAGATCAACCCCAGCGCGCGGGCCATCGCGATCGGCCACACCTGGCTCGGCCGGCGCTGGTGGCGATCCGGGCGCAACACCGAGTCCAAGCTGCTGATGCTGGGCCATGCCTTCGACACCCTGGGCGCGGCCCGCGTCGTGTGGCACACGGACATGCTCAACGAACGGTCCCGGGCCGCGATCAGCCGGCTCGGTGCCCGATTCGAAGGTGAACTGCGTAAGCATCGGATCCGAGGCAACGGCACCTGGCGGGACACCGCCCAGTTCGCCATGACCGACGAGGACTGGCCGGCCTGCCGGGACAAGCTGGAAGCCGCGTTACGCCGATAGTCCGGGGCTGTAATCGGCTGGCACACAAGTTGTCGTAGGTGTCGGCCACACTGGACGGCATGGACGCGCCCTTCGACACCGCTGGATTCAGCGCCGCCACCGCGGCCTGGTTCCAGGGCGCCTTCGACGCGCCGACAGCGGCTCAGCTCGGCGCGTGGCAGGCGATCGGCAAGGGCGAGCACACCCTCGTGGTCGCACCGACCGGCTCCGGCAAGACGCTGGCCGCGTTCTTGTCCGCGATCGATCGGCTCTCCGCGCTACCTACCCCGGAGGATCCGAAGCGCCGCTGTCGAGTCTTGTACGTCAGCCCGCTCAAGGCGCTGGCAGCCGACGTCGAGCGCAACCTGCGCTCGCCCCTGGTCGGCATCTCCCAGGCCGCGCGCCGGTTGGAACTGCCCGAGCCACAGGTCACCGTCTCGATGCGCTCCGGCGACACCGCTCCGCAAGACCGGCGCGCATTCGCTCGATACGGCGCCGACATCCTGATCACCACGCCGGAGTCGTTGTTCCTGCTCCTCACCTCAGCAGCCCGCGAGGCGTTGGCCGGCATCGAAACGGTGATCGTCGACGAGGTCCATGCGGTGGCGGCAACCAAGCGCGGCGCGCACCTCGCGGTCAGCCTGGAACGGTTGGATGCGTTGCTCGACCAACCGGCGCAGCGGATCGGCTTGTCGGCGACCGTGCGTCCGATCGAGGAGGTTGCGACCTATCTGGCCGGCGGCCGGCCGGTCAGCATCGTCCAGCCGGCCACGGAGAAGCAGCTCGACCTGTCCGTGGTCGTTCCGGTCGAGGACCTGAGCGAGTTGGGCGACCAACAGCTCGAGCCGGGAGGGAACCCGGAACGACGGTCCTCGATCTGGCCGCATGTGGAAGAGCGTGTGCTCGATCTGATCGACAGCCACCGATCGACGATCGTCTTCGCCAACTCGCGCCGGCTGGCCGAACGCCTGACCGCCCGGCTGAACGACCTGGCCCTGGAACGCGACCCGGATCGCATTGCCAACATCCGGGCGCACCATGGCTCGGTCTCCCGCGAGCAACGTCAGATCGTGGAGGAGGAGCTGAAGGCCGGCCAGATTCCAGCCGTAGTTGCTACCTCGTCACTGGAACTCGGTATCGACATGGGCGCGGTTGACCTCGTCGTGCAAGTGGAATCGCCGCCGTCGGTCGCTGCCGGCATGCAGCGGCTGGGGCGGGCCGGACACCAGGTCGGCGCAAAATCGACCGGCGTGATCTTCCCCAAGTATCGGGGCGACCTGCTGGAATGCGCCGTTGTAGCCGAACGGATCCGGACCGGCAAGATCGAGTCGTTGCGCTATCCCCGCAATCCATTGGATGTACTGGCTCAGCAGATCGTGGCCATGGTCGCTCTCGATGACATCACGGTCGACGAGGTCGAGGCACTCGTCCGCCGCAGTGCGTCGTTCGCGACCTTGCCGCGGTCCGCCCTGGAGGCGGTGCTCGACATGCTGGCCGGCCGCTACCCCTCGGACGCCTTTGCCGAACTCCGGCCCCGGCTGGTCTGGGATCGGATCACCGGCACCCTCACTGGGCGGGCCGGAGCCCAGCGACTGGCCGTCACCTCGGGTGGCACGATTCCCGATCGGGGTCTGTTCGGAGTGTTCCTCGCCTCGGCCGATGGCCCGGGCAAGCGGGTCGGCGAACTCGATGAGGAGATGGTCTACGAATCCCGGGTCGGCGAGGTGTTTCTCCTCGGCTCGTCGTCGTGGCGGATCGAGGACATCACCCACGATCGGGTGCTGGTCACGCCCGCGCCCGGTCAGGCCGGCAAGATGCCGTTCTGGAAAGGTGATTCGCTCGGTCGGCCGGTCGAGCTCGGCCGTGCGTTGGGTGCCTTCATCCGTGAGCTCAGTGGTGCCGAGCCGGCGATCGCCGAGCAGCGAGCCCGCGATGCCGGGTTGGACGAATGGGCCGCGGGCAACCTTATCGGCTATCTGTCCGAGCAGAAGGCCGCCACCGGTCAGTTGCCGACTGACCGGACCATCGTGGTCGAACGGTTCCGCGACGAACTGGGCGACTGGCGACTGGTCGTGCACTCACCCTTCGGCGCCCCGGTCAATGCCCCCTGGGCGTTGGCCATTTCCGCGGCCTTGCGCGAGCGCTACGGCATGCAGGTGCAGTCGATGCACACCGACGACGGCATCGTGCTGCGGCTGGCCGACACCACCGCCGAGGCACCTGGGGCCGACATCGCGGTGTTCGAGCCGGGCGAGATCGCTGAGATGGTCACGGCCGAGGTGACCGATTCCGCTTTGTTCGCCTCACGATTCCGCGAGTGCGCGGCCCGTTCGCTGTTGTTGCCCAAGCGTGATCCGCGCCGCCGGGCGCCGCTGTGGCAACAGCGGCAACGAGCGAATTCGCTGCTACAGGTCGCCCGTGAGTACGGCCAGTTCCCGGTCGTGCTGGAAGCCATGCGTGAATGCCTGCAGGACGTCTATGACCTGCCCGGGCTGACCGAGCTGATGCAACAGATCCAATCTCGACAGATCCGCCTGGTCGAGGTCGAGACACCGACCGCGTCCCCGTTCGCCCAGTCCCTGCTGTTCAGCTACGTCGGAATGTTCCTCTACGACACCGACGCCCCGCTGGCCGAACGCCGGGCGCAGGCGTTGACGCTCGACACGTCCTTGCTGGCCGAGCTGATGGGTTCGCCGGATCTGCGCGATCTTCTCGATGAGAACTCGATCGCCGACTCGGTCGCCGATGCCCAACGACTCAGCGAGCAGCGACAGGTCCGCGGACCCGATCAGGTGCACGATCTGCTACGCGAGGTCGGAGATCTGACCACCGACGAGGCGGTGTCCCGCGGCGCTACCGAGGCCGATCTCCAGCGTCTGCTGACCGATCGGCGCGTCATCCGGGTCCGGATCGGTGGTGAACAACGGTGGCTGACCATCGAGGACTCGGGCCGGGTTCGGGACGCCCTCGGGGTGGCGCTGCCGGTGGGTATCCCAGAGGCATTCACCGAGCTCGTGCCCGATCCGATCGGTGATCTGCTGTCACGCTATGCCAGAACGCACGGTCCGTTCACCGTGGCTGGACCGGCAGGCCGACTCGGCCTGGGTGCGGCTGTGGTCCAGGCCGGCCTGGAGCGGCTGGTGGCGACCGGCCAGGTGGTGGCCGGCGAGTTCTCCCCCGTCACCGGGCAGGACGGTGGCCACGGCCGGCAGTACTGCGGTGCAACCATGCTGCGCACCATCCGGCGCCGATCGCTGGCCGCCCTTCGTAAAGAGGTGGAGCCGGCGCCGCAGGCGGTCCTGGCGCGCTTCCTACCGGAGTGGCAGGGCGTCGGTGGCAACCGACGTAGCCGCGGTATCGATGGACTGGCCCGGGTCGTCGAGCAGTTGGCCGGCGTTGCGGTACCAGCCAGCGCCCTCGAGAGTTTGGTGCTCCCGGCCCGGGTGTCCGACTACACACCGGCCATGCTCGACGAGCTGACCAGCGCCGGTGAGGTGCTGTGGGCCGGCGCCGGCACGCTGGCCGGTAACGACGGCTGGCTGGCGCTGGTGCCGGCCGACGCGGCGGCGCAGCTGCTGCCGGCCGTGCCCGAGCTGGAGCTTTCACCGGTACACAAGGCGATTCTGGCCGCGCTCGGCGACGATCAGGCGTTGTTCCTGCGCGCGCTGATCGATCGGGTCTCGACCCAGTTCGGAGATCAGGACGTCGACCCGGCGAAAGCGCCGACGATGCTGGCCGAGCCAGAAATCGCGACCGCGATCTGGGACCTGGTGTTCGGTGGCTATCTCACCAACGACACGCTGGCCCCGATCCGCTCCCGGTTGTCCGGCGGCCGGACCACGCACGCCCGGGGCCGGCCGGCACCGCGAGCACGCTACAGCCGCTTTGCCCGGCCCAGTGGCACCACGCGGACCCCGACCCAATCCGCCGGGCCGAACCTGCCCGGTCGATGGTCGAGTTTGCCGTTACGTAGCCGGGCTGAAACCGAACGAGCGCTGCTTCGGACGGAGGTCCTGCTGGACCGGTACGGCATTCTGACCCGGGGCGAGGTCGCGGCCGAGAACATCACTGGTGGGTTCTCGGCGGTGTACCCGGTGCTTCGGCAGGGTGAGGATGCTGGTCGCTACCGGCGCGGTTACTTCGTCGAGGGCCTGGGTGCGGCCCAGTTCGGACTCACCGGTGCGATCGATCGGCTGCGGGCGCTGGTGGCCGATGCCGACCGCTCGTCCAACCGCCCGCCCGAAGCACTGGTATTGGCCGCAACGGATCCGGCCAACCCCTACGGCGCCGCGCTGGACTGGCCCGAACGCATCCGGCAGCCGGAACTCGAGGATGGCAAGCGAGGACACCAACCCGCCCGCAAGTCCGGAGCGCTCGTGGTGCTGGTCGATGGAGCTTGCGTGCTGTACGTCGAGCGAGGTGGCAAGACGCTGCTGTCCTTCACCCAGGACGAGAACGACCTCGCTGCGGCAGCCGAAGCATTGGCCGTCAGCGTCCGCAGCGGAGCCCTGGGAAAGCTGCACGTCGAATCAGCCGACGGCGAAGCTGTCGCCAACTCGCCACTGGCCGCGGCGCTGGAGAAGGCCGGATTCCGGCCGAGTCCCCGCGGGCTGCGGCTGCGCGGCGGGGCTGGAACACGATGACCGACAGCCAGCCAGGTCGAACCAGTGCCTGAGGGCGACACCGTATTCATCACGTGTCGCCGGCTGCACCAGGCGCTGGCGGGGCGCCCGGTCACCCGGTTCGACCTTCGACTCCCGCAACTCGCCCTGGCCGATCTCACCGGCACCGACGTGCTCGAAGTAGTGCCCCGCGGCAAACACATCATGATGCGTTTCGACAATGATCAAACGTTGCACAGCCATTTGCGGATGGACGGCAGTTGGCGGGTCGGCCCCGCCAGGTCCAGGCCACGCGGCCGGGACTTCGAAATCCGTGCCCTGGTCGGTAACGCAGAATGGTTGGCGGCCGGGTTCCGGGTCCATGAC
>CAZZZW010000227.1:0-7399 GCA_964658795.1 Phormidium nigroviride PCC 7112 | reverse complement strand
CACAGGCGGTCGAGAGAGACCGCCGGTGCACGCCCGAACAGACTAGTGCGAGTGGCCGTGGCCACCGTGGCTGTGTCCGTGGCCGGCGTCGGCCTCCGGCTCGGCCGGCTTCTCGACCACGGCCGACTCGGTGGTGAGCAGCAGCCCCGCCACCGACGCTGCGTTGGCCAGCGCCGCCTTGGTCACCTTGACCGGGTCCACGACACCCGCTTCGAGCAGGTTCACGTACTCCCCGGTCGCGGCGTTCAAGCCGTGGTTGGCCGGCAACTCCGCCACCTTGGACACCACGACGTAGCCCTCGAGCCCGGCGTTGTTGGCGATCCACCGCAGCGGCTCGGACAGCGACTTGCGCACGATGGCAACACCGGTCGCCTCGTCGCCGGACACCGACAGCGAGTCGAGCGCGGCACCGGCCTGGACCAGCGCCGAACCACCGCCGGCCACGATGCCCTCTTCGACCGCAGCGCGGGTGGCGGCGATCGCGTCCTCGATCCGGTGCTTCTTCTCCTTGAGCTCGACCTCGGTCGACGCACCGACCTTGATCACGCCGACGCCACCGGCCAGTTTGGCCAGCCGCTCCTGCAGCTTCTCGCGGTCCCAGTCGGAATCGGTCGAAGCGATCTCGGCCCGGATCTGGGCGATCCGAGCGTCGATGTCGGTCGACGTCCCGCCGCCGTGGGTCACCGTGGTCAGATCCTTGGTGATGACGACCCGACCGGCCGTACCCAGATCCTCCAGCCCGACCTGGTCCAGCTTCAGGCCGACCTCGGGTGAGATGACCTGTCCGCCGGTCACGATGGCCAGGTCCTGCAGGAACGCCTTGCGGCGGTCACCGAAGAACGGGGCTTTCACTGCGGCAACGGTGAAGGTCTTGCGGATCGCGTTCACCACCAGGGTCGACAACGCCTCGCCGTCGACGTCCTCAGCCAGGATGACCAGCGGCTTGGAAGCCTGAATCACCTTTTCCAGCAAGGGCAAGATGTCGGCGATGGAGCTGATCTTCTGGGTGGTGATGAGCAGGTACGGGTCTTCGAACGAAGCGACGAGCGCCTCCGGATCCGTCACGAAGTAGGGCGAGATGTAGCCCTTGTCGAACTGCATCCCCTCGGTGAACTCGAGCTCGGTGACCATGGTGTTGGCCTCTTCGACGGTGATCACACCGTCCTTGCCGACCTTGGTCATGGCCTCACCGATCAGGGCGCCGATCTGGGCGTCCTGGGCCGAGATGGTCGCGACGTGCGCGATCCGCTGCTCGTCGTCGATCGGGGTGGCCACCGAATCCAGCGCCTGGCTCACCGCGTCCACCGCGATGTCCATACCGCGCTTGATGCCACCGGGCTGGGCACCGGCGGCGATGTTGCGCAGCCCCTCGCGCACCAGGGCCTGAGCCAGCACGGTCGCGGTCGTGGTGCCGTCACCGGCCACGTCGTTGGTCTTGGTCGCAACCGACTTGACCAGCTGCGCGCCCAGGTTCTCGAACGGGTCGTCGAGTTCGATCTCGCGGGCGATGGTCACACCGTCGTTGGTGATCAGCGGTGCGCCGAAGGACTTGTCGAGCACCACGTTGCGGCCCTTGGGACCGAGCGTGACCTTGACCGTGTCCGCCAACTTGTCCACGCCACGCTCGAGGGCGCGACGGGCATCCTCGTTGAAGCTGAGGATCTTCGCCATGGTTTCTTCCTTTCATGGCCGGCACGAACGTGCCGGACGTTCAATGCGGCGAGCTCAATCGACAACGCCCCGGTCGCGCAACGAGGCGCAGCCGGGGCGAGTCGGGGAAAGAACTACTTGACGATGACGGCGAGGACGTCGCGCGCCGAGAGGACCAGGTACTCCTGGCCGGCGTACTTGACCTCGGTGCCGCCGTACTTCGAGTACAGCACGACGTCACCCTCGTTGACGTCGACCGGGATGCGGTTGCCCTTGTCGTCGACCCGGCCCGGGCCGACGGCGAGGACGGTGCCCTCCTGCGGCTTCTCCTTGGCGGTGTCCGGGATGACGATGCCGGAAGCGGTGGTGGTCTCGGCCTCGAGAGCCTGGACCACGATGCGGTCCTCCAGCGGCTTGATGTTGACCTTGGTGGCGGTCACGATCAGCTCCCCTCCTAGGGGTCAATCAAAGGATGTGATGTCAGGTTGTATCCGGCGCGGCTGCCGTCGCGGGGGTCAGCTTGCCTTCGACTAGCACTCTAGCCTCGAGAGTGCCAGCCAACAACATCGGGTCGGCCACAATGCGCCGCGCCGGTGCTCAGTAGGTCAGCGGGCTCCATGTCCGGCCGCCGTCGCTGGTCGTCCACAGCCCGTTGTCGGCCAGTACCCGGCCCACCGTCGCACTTTCGAAGCCGATGAAACGGGGCTTGGACGGACCGCTGACCGCGGTGATCGACGAGCCGTCCCAGCGGTAGAGCCGGTCCCCGCCGATGAATACGGTCGACCGGTCGAGCGCGGTCACCAGGCCGGGAGCGGCTCCGGGGACCACGACCTTCTGGGCGAACGGCTGGCCGGCCCCGGCCGCCAGGACGAGGAAGGACGAACCCTGTGACGGGCGCGGCTGGCAGAGCGCCGCGGCGGAGGCGTCCTGGGCCACCGAGACCGCGAGCGAGTCGTTCTCCACCGACCCCTGCGGGCACGGCTCACCAACCTTGGACCAGCTCGCGCCGGAGTCGGTGGAGCTGAACACGATCGACTGCGCGCTACCGGCCCCGCCGGCCGGATTACCGGTCGTCGTCAACAGCGCCGTGTTGCCGCTCGCGCTCAGGCTGGCGCCGGCGTCCTGGGTCGGCCCCGGCAGCGCCACATCGTGCCAGTCGGTGCTTCCGATGGCGGCCCGCTGGACCTGGAACTGACAGCCGGGCGCGCAGTTCGGCTGCCCTCCGGAAACCCGCAGCACCGAGGTTCCGGCGACTTCCAGGCCCCAGGCGTTGCCCGGCTCGGACTGCCAGTGTTGGCCACCGTCGGTGGTCATCCAGAACGAGTTCGGCCCGAAGACGTAACCGACCTCGGCGCTGACGAACCGGATGCTCCGCACCTGGGCGCAATCCGAGCTACAGGTGTCGGTCTGGCTCAGGAACGCCGTCGGCGCCGGTAGCCCGATCCAGTGCTGGCCACCATCAGTGGTCCGCACGATCGAGGTACAGGGCGCCGTAGCGCACGGCGCGGTGCCCAGCGCCCAACCCTCGTCCTGGCTGACCCAGGTCAGGTCGTAGCCGCTGAAGCCCGACGGCACCGGGCCACCGACGGCCGGGGCACCGATCGACGACCTGCTCGGCGTGGTGGACGAGGCCGGGGGGGCGGTCGAGTGCGGGGCGGTCGGTGGCGGCGACACCGGATGGGTCAGCGACGGGATCGGGGTCAGCCGACTCGCCGGCGGTGCCGAGGACGAATGCAGCAGCTTGGTTCCGAACAGCACCGATCCGACCAGCAGCGCCACCAGCGCGGCGGCCACCGCGGGCATCAGCCAGTTCTGCCAG
The DNA here is from genome assembly GCA_964658795.1 of Phormidium nigroviride PCC 7112. Lineage (GTDB taxonomy): Bacteria > Actinomycetota > Actinomycetes > Mycobacteriales > Jatrophihabitantaceae > Jatrophihabitans_A. The sequence continues at coordinate 3,930 of CAZZZW010000227.1, read as the reverse complement.
AGCCGCGGCTCGGCCGGGTGATATCCATCGGCGGCCGCGGTGGCGATGATGCGCTCGGTGAGCCCGGAATCGGCCACAACCGGGCGTGCTTCGGCGGCCAGGCCGTCACGCAGCAGCGCTTCCAGTTGCCGGTCATCGGTCATCGCGGGTGTCCATTCGTCTGCGGGGCCTGGTGTTCGGCCGCCCTCCGTTCCGTCTCGTGGCGCAGTTGGCTCAGGCTGCGGCTGATGATGCTGCGCACCGTGCCTCGCCGACAGCCCACCATCGAAGCGATCTCGATGTCGTCCAGGTCGTCGTAGTACCGCAGCACCAGTACCGCGCGCTGCTTGGCCGTCAGCCCGTCGAGCAGGTCTCGGACCAGATCCTGGTCGGACACCCGATCACCGAAGTCCGGCTCGTAGCCCCGTTCCGGTGGATCGGCGAACAGCAGGTCCGAGGCCGACCGCCGTCGGCGGCCGTTGAGGAAGTTGTTGGTCAGCGAGCGCCGGACGTAGGCCAACGGAACGTCCGCCGCCTGCACTTGGCGCCACTTGGGATACAGCCGGACCATGGTGTCCTGCACCAGTTCCTCTGCATCCACCCGATCTCCGGTGAGCAGGAAGGCAGAGCGCAGCAGCGCAGTGCTGTGCACCCGTACGAACGCCGCGAAATCCGCGTCGGCCGGCTCCGTCATCGACAACCTCCGCCCCTATGACACACCCGGGGCGGAGGTTGTTGCACCTTCGGCGACAGAACTTTCGGCCGCGATCGCTCAGCCGCTGCCGGTGGCGCCGGCCACGAACGGATGCACCTGCAGATCACACACCGGGCCGGTAGAACTGCCATCGGTGTAGGTGCCACCGCCGAGTCGTAGCGAGATCTGGCCGGACGGCACGCAGGACTGGCCGTTGTCCGACCATTCGACCAAAATTGAAGCTGGCCGACCCGGGCTGACCGTCACCGTCGGCGCCGGCAGGCCTGCGATCCCACCGGCCGGTCCACTCGGGGTCTGGCGGGCGATCGCCTGCAGCACACCGGACGGGCTGAGCTCACGGATGTCGGCGTAGCCGGTCAGGGTGCAATGTGCCTTGCCCGAAGGACGAATCGTGATCACGTCATGCCGCCGGTGGTTCACCGTCGCGGTGAACGTGCCGAGTTCGATCACGGTCTCGACGTTGTCCACACACGATCCGGTGGCCTTGTTCACCGGAGCCTCGGACTCAGGATGGGTCAGGCTGCCGTTGGGCGAATCCACGAACGGGTAGCCGACCATGTTTCCGCAGACGCCCAGGTCAAGCGTGCCGAGCGAGACGCCGTTCGGCAGGACCGCCCGCACCCCCTCGACTTCGTGGCAGCTGTTGCCGCTGAGCGGATCGTTGCCGACGGAGGCGCTCACCGAGTGACCGGGTTGCACGAGCAGCGGTGGGCTCGACGGCAAGCCCTCGGCTCCCCCGGCCGGACCATTCAGCAGGTACCGGACCGTAGCCGGCACGGTACCGACGACGGTGTACTTCGGCGTTCCCCACACCGAGCAGGCATTGGCACTCGTGTTGGTCAGGGTCAGCACCGTATGCGGCACCGGCTCGCCGGACTCAGACTGCGACACGCTGAGTTGGTCGGTGGTGCACGCGCCGGCCACGATGTTGATCTCCGCCGACGAGTCCGCCGAGCCGACCGGATACAAGATGTCCTCCACTGTGCCGTCCGGCCCGCCGAGGCGGTAGGGGCTCAGGTCATAACTGCGAAACTTCAAGCCACCGGCGGTCGCGGCCAGCGACATGAGATAGGACTGATAAAGCCCAACCGGTTCGTTGATCACTCGGGTCAGCTGGCCCTGCGCGTCCCGGAAGACCTCGATCATCGAGTAGCCGCGGCTGCCGTCAGCACCGGCGCAGAAGTACTCGTAGGCGTACCGCGGCGCACCGTTGCCGTCGGTCAACTTGGCACTCAGACCGTCGACGGTCCGCTGGCCGGACGGGCAGCTCAGCGCGACCACCGGCGCCGGTGGCAACGCGGGTTGGGACGGACTCGGCGAGGGCTGCGGGGTGGCTGGCCGGGCCCGATGGCTGGACAGCGCCTTCGGCACCAGGAACCCGGCCACGAGCAGCGCCACCAGCACCGCGGCCACCGCCGTCGGTAGCAGCCAGCGCCGCAGCGCCTGACCCTGGCCGGCCGAGGGCAGCCCGGCCACCGCGGCCCGCACCGCGAGCTTGGTCGATTCGGCGACGGGAGTGCGGGCGGCGTCGGCGGCCAGCTCAGCCCGGATCGCGTTCTCCAGCTGGGTGTCGTTCATCGGGCGCTCCCTCCCATTCCGTAGTTGGCTTCGTCGATCGATTCCATGGATCGTCCGCGCAATGCGCTCAGCGCCCGGCTGATCAGGCTGCGGACGGTGCCGATCCGGCAGTCCATCGCGTCGGCGATCTGCTGGTCGGAGTAGTCGTAGAAGAACCGCAACACCACCGCCGCTCGTTGGCGCTCCGGTAGCTCGGCCAGGATCCGCCGAAGTTGATCGCGATCGATCAGCTGGTCGTGGCCGTCGCCGACGCCGACTCGGTCCGGCACCCGGTCGGTGACCAGTTCCAGGCTGCGACGACGCTGGCTGAGGAACCGGTTGACCACTGATCGCCGGACGTAGGCCAGTTCGCTGTCGGCGGCCATCACCTTGCGCCAGCGCGGATAGAGCGAGACCAGTACGTCCTGGACCAGTTCCTGGGCCGCGTCCCGATCACGGGTGAGCAGATAGGCCGTGGTCAGCAGCGTGTCGGTGCGCTGCTCCACGAAGTCCGCGAAGTGGGTGTCCGCGGTGACGACGACTCTCATACCTGACCTGACTCGCGAGCAGGCCACAGCATTGCATCTCGGCGAGAGAAATTCGCCTGCTCGCCGAATCAGCCCCGTCCGGTCGAGCCGGCCACGTACGGATGCAGCACCGGCCGGCAGTTGACCTGGGCTCCGAACGTGATGTGGGTCAGCTCGGCCCCGGTCGGGAGGTAGAGCGGTGGCGGAGCCGATGGACAGGGCACCGACACCTTCGGTTGATCGATCGAGGCTGATGCGGTTTCGCCCGGTTGCACCAGGACGATCGGCACCAGCTCGGCCGATGTACCGCCCTCGGAACCGCGCAGCGTGTCGTTCCCGTCATGGGGTGCCGGGTAGCCGGAGATCACGCAGGCGGTGGTTGCGATGTTGCGTACCTGCAGGATGGCCGAGCCGCCCGGGCCTTCGAGCACGTCTGCGCGCAGGTCAGCCGGAACGCACGCGTCACCCAGGACCTTCGTCGACAGGTCCGGGTAGCTCTGGCCGCCGTCGATGCTCTGGTAGGTCCGCTCCATCAGGGATCCGGTCAGCTCCCCGGCAGCCCGTTGCAGCAGACGAACGGTGATGCCGGAGGCATCGGCACTGACGGTGTCGACGATCAGTCCGGCCGACTGGGGGATCAGCGTCAACTTCAATTTCGGTTGCCCGTTCACCAACCGGGTGACCACGACCTCGCTGGCAGTGCGGTTGCCGCGCGAGTCGCTACAGGTGGCGGCGACCACCGTGTCCGGCTCACCGCCGAGAGTGAACGGCGCGGTCTCGGTGTAGATGGTCGTGATTTTGCCTACCGTGCTTGTGCATTCGAGGTTGGGCACGAGGATCGATCCTGATGCGCTCCAGCCCGGGACGGCCTCGGTGCCCGCGACATTCGGCCCGGCTCCGACGCGGGCTGAACCCCCGGACCCGTAGGCGGCACCCGCCGAGGTCATCGACCTGTTCGCTTGGTCGGCCCCGGCCGGCACCTTGGCGCTGCTGCTCTCCGCCCCACCTCCGGTGTCACGGCTGAGTTTGACCGCACCGGCCCCGATGGCCAGCGCCAGTATCACCACCGCCGCACCGCTGAGCAGACCCGCGCTGGGGCGCCACCGGCGACGGGCCAGCCGGCGCAGTGACCCGGCGTCGACGGTTTCGGCG
>CAZZZW010000226.1:2585-7496 GCA_964658795.1 Phormidium nigroviride PCC 7112 | reverse complement strand
GAATCAGAGTGCGCTCAAATGAGCGGTTTCACCTCAGATTCGACGGTATTTCTTGACTGTTTCCTTGGTTGCGGCCATCGTAGTGGCATACCGAGCAGGTGGCGCTCAAATGAGCAAATCACGGTGTCTGCGGATCGCCGTGCCAGCGACGAGAACGGCGGCAACTGATGCAAGGACGGTCCACACCCCCCGGACGCCGGATCGGACGGCGAGTCATCGCACTCGCCGCGGCCGGCACCCTGACGGTCAGCCTGACTGCCTGCGCCGGCTTCGGCGGCACCGGCGGCGGCAGCGATTCGATCAACGTGCTGATGGTGAACAACCCGCAGATGATCGACATCCAGAAGCTGACCGCGGACAACTTCACCAAGCAGACCGGCATCAAGGTGAACTACACCGTGCTGCCGGAGAACGACGTCCGCGACAAGATCAGCCAGGAGTTGTCGTCTCAGGCCGGCATCTACGACGTCTCGACGATCAGCAACTACGAGGTGCCGTTCTACGCCAAGGCCGGCTGGCTCGCGCCGCTGTCGGACTATGTCGCGGCCGACTCCAGCTTCGACCAGTCCGACATCTTCCCCGGTATGACCAAGTCCCTGTCGGCCTCGGACGGCAAGCTCTACGCCGAACCGTTCTACGGCGAGTCGTCGTTCCTGATGTACCGCAAGGACGTCTTCGCGGCCAAGGGGCTGACCATGCCGGACAAGCCGACCTGGCAGCAGGTCGCGGACCTGGCGGCCAAGGTCGACAACGCCCAGCCCGGCATGCGTGGCATCTGCCTGCGCGGCCAGGTCGGCTGGGGGCAGATCTTCGCCCCGCTGACCACCGTGGTCAACACCTTCGGCGGCACCTGGTTCGACAAGGACTGGAACGCCCAGGTCAACAGCCAGCCGTTCAGCGACGCGGTCAACTTCTACGTCAATCTGGTCCGCACGCACGGCGAGGCCGGCGCACCCCAGGCCGGCTTCACCGAGTGCCTGAACGACCTGGAGCAGGGCAAGGTCGCGATGTGGTACGACGCCACGTCCGCCGCCGGTTCGCTGGAAGGCCAGGGCTCACCCGTGGCCGGCAAGCTGGGCTACGTCCCGGCCCCGGTCGAGAAGACCCAGAACGCCGGCTGGCTCTATGCCTGGTCCTGGGCCATCGAACACGCCAGCAAGAAGAAGGACGCGGCCTGGAAGTTCATCTCCTGGGCCTCGTCCAAGGACTACGAGAACCTGGTCGGCTCGAAACTCGGCTGGGCGAACGTGCCGGCCGGCAAGCGGCTGTCCACCTATGACAACCCGGACTATGTCGCGGCGGCCAAGGCATTCGCCGGGCCGACCAAGGCCGCGATCCAGGCCGCCGACCCGGAGAACCCGGGCGTGCAACCCCGGCCGGTGGGTGGCATCCAGTTCATGGACTTCCCCGAATTCAGTGCCCTGGCGACAACGGTGTCGCAGTACGTCAGCACTGCCATCGCCGGCGGGATGACGGTGAAGAAGGCCCTGGACGAAGGCCAGAAGGTCGCGACCCGCGAGACCAAGACGTATCGGAGCAAGTGATGAGTGTTATCGACGCACCACCGGCTGCCCCTGCTACGGCTGACCGGCCGGCCCCCAGCAGCCTGCGCAAGACGTCGCAATGGGCTCTGCGGGCGCCGCTGCTGCCGGCGCTGATCTTCATGTTCATCATCACGCAGCTGCCGTTCGTGGCCACCCTGGTGATCTCGTTCGTGCAGTGGAACGCCCTGCGGCCGGATCTCGGCAAGAAGTTCGCCGGGTTCGGCAACTACAGCGCGGTGCTGTCGGATCCGGACTTCCGCCAGTCGATCTACTTCACGGTGATCCTGACGGTGACCGTCGTGCTGGTCAGTCTGATCCTCGGGTTGCTGCTGGCTCTGCTGCTGGACAAGCCCTTCCGGGGCCGTTCGGCGGTCCGGACGTTGCTGATCGCACCGTTCCTGGTGGTGCCGGTGGCCTCGGCGCTGCTGTGGAAGCACGCGCTGCTGAACCCCGTCTACGGGTTGTTCAACGCCTTGCTGACGGCGATCTGGAAGCTCTTCGGAGCGCACAATCCACCGCAGCCCGACTGGATCACCAACCACCCGCGGCTGGCGGTCGAGGCCTCGCTGATCTGGCAGTGGACGCCGTTCATGATGCTGATCCTGCTGGCCGGTCTGCAGAGCCGGCCCGGTGACGCCATCGAGGCGGCCAACATGGACGGCGCCTCGTCCTGGCAGATGTTCCGGTTCATCACGCTGCCGCACCTGCGCCAGTACCTCGAGCTCGGTGGCCTGCTCGGTTCGATCTACGTGATCCAGAACTTCGATGCGGTCTTCACGATCACCTCGGGTTCGCAGAACACCGCCAACCTGCCCTACTCCATCTACAACATCTTCTTCACCGCCCATGACTACGGACAGGCATCCGCGGCCGGGGTGATCGTGGTCATCGGCTCGATCCTGATCGCCACGTTCGCCCTACGCACCGTGTCATCGCTGTTTCAGGAGGACGGGAAATGACAGCCATCGATGCGGGCACCCGCAACGAACAGCAGGCCGAAGCCGCGGTTGCCAGGGAACCCGGCCGCCGCCACAGCTACTGGGGCTTTCTGGCCTGGGTGGTCGGGTTGCTGTTCGTCTCACCCGTGCTGTGGATGGTGTGGCTGAGCTTCCACTCCGAGCAGGACGCCTCGTCCAACCCACCGAAGTTCACCGCTCCGCTGACGGTGAGCGGCTACCGGGACTTCTTCTCCGGAGGCGCCAGCCCGTGGCCTGCGCTGGGCAACTCGGCACTCGCCTCGATCGTCTCGACCATCCTGGTGCTGCTGCTGGCCGTGCCGGCGGCGTACGCGCTGTCCATCCGTCCGGTGAAGAAGTGGACCGACGTGATGTTCTTCTTCCTGTCGACCAAGATGCTGCCGGCGGTGGCCGGGTTGCTGCCGATCTACCTGATCGCCAAGAACATCCACGCCTTGGACAACATCTGGCTGCTGATCATCATCTACGCGACGATGAACCTGCCGATCGCGGTCTGGATGATGCGTTCGTTCCTGGCCGAGGTGCCGGCGGCCATCCTGGAGGCGGCCGCGATCGACGGGGCCCGGCTGCCGACCATCTTCACCAGGATCATCGCTCCGATCGCGATGCCGGGGATCGCTGCCACCTCGCTGATCTGCTTCATCTTCAGCTGGAACGAACTGCTGTTCTCCAAGGTGCTGACCGCGGTGGTGGCCCAGACCGCACCGGTGTTCCTGACCGGCTTCATCACCAGCCAGGGCCTGTTCCTGGCCAAGGTCTGCGCGGCCGCGACGATCATCTCACTACCGGTGCTGGTCGCCGGTTTCGCCGCCCAGGACAAGCTCGTGCAGGGTCTGTCGCTGGGTGCGGTCAAATAGCCCGCCGGGCGCGCGTGGCGCCTCGGGCATGAGTCGTCCGTCGAGCAGGTCGAGTCGAAAGGACATCAGCTGATGAAGGCTGCCGTCATAACCGGAATCGGTACGTCCGAGGTCACCGAGGTCGAGGATCCGAGACCGGGTCCTCGCGAGGTCGTGGTCAAGGTGGCGGCCTGTGGCATCTGCGGTACCGACCTGCACATCCTGCAGGGTGAGTTCGCCCCCAGCCTGCCGATCGTGCCGGGCCACGAGTTCGCCGGCGAGATCGTCGAGGTCGGGGCCGAGGTGCCATCGACCCTCAAGGTCGGTGACCGGGTCGCGGTCGATCCCTCGCTGTACTGCTTCGAGTGCTACTACTGCCGGCGCGGGCAAAACAATCTGTGCGAGAACTGGGCCGCGATCGGGGTCTCGACGGCCGGTGGCGCGGCCGAGTACGCCAAGGCGCCGTTCGCCAACTGCGTCAAGCTGCCCGACAACGTCCGCACCGACGACGCCGCCCTGATCGAGCCGCTGTCCTGCGCGGTCCGCGGCTATGACGTGCTGCGGTCGCAGCTGGCCAACACGGTGCTGATCTACGGCTCGGGCACGATGGGCCTGATGATGCTGGAGCTGGCCAAGCGGGTCGGTGCGGCCTCGGTCGACGTGGTCGATCTGAACCCGGACCGCCTCGACACGGCCAAGCGGCTGGGCGTCAGCCACGCGGCCGGCAGCCCGGACGAGATCGAGATGCCCCGGGGCTGGGACCTGGTGGTGGATGCGACCGGCAATGCCAAGGCGATCCAGGACGGATTGGGCCGGGTCGGCAAGGGCGGTACGTTCCTGCAGTTCGGCGTGTCCGACTACGCTGCGCGAGCGACCATCGAGCCGTACAAGATCTACAACCAGGAGATCACCATCACCGGCTCGATGGCGGTGCTGCATTCCTACGAGCGCGCCGCGGCCCTGTTCGCAGACGGGGTGATCGACCCCGAGGTGTTCATCTCCGACCGGCTTCCGCTCGATGACTACAGCACGGCACTGGAGCGATTTCAGGCCGGTATCGGGCGAAAGATCCAGGTCCGCCCCTAACCAGCGGAATTCGAGAAACTCAGCGCTTCAGTTCGCACTGTGAGCCGTGCTATCTTTCTGCCTGGTTGCAAGTTGCAGTTGTCGAGGATCGTTTTTAACGCCCGAGAGCACTGGCAGCGGGCGTTGTTATATCCCGGCTGGATGGCAGGGTGGCAAAGCCACAACCCGGCGGACCACACAGTGTGGCCGCCGAAGGCATTCAGCTAGGAGAAGTACATGGCACAGGGAACCGTCAAGTGGTTCAACGCCGAAAAGGGTTTCGGATTCATCGCGCCGGACGGCGACGGCCCGGACGTGTTCGTCCACTACTCGGCCATCAACAGCCAGGGCTACCGCAGCCTGGACGAGAACCAGCGCGTTGAGTTCGACACCACCCAGGGTCAGAAGGGCCCGCAGGCGGAGAACGTTCGCCCGCTGTAGTGCGGCCCTGACTGACGTCGAACAGACGCAAGTCAGACCACCGGAAGG
>CAZZZW010000226.1:0-2575 GCA_964658795.1 Phormidium nigroviride PCC 7112 | reverse complement strand
CCACCAACCCCGTCTTCTCCGTGCTGCCGACGCCGATGGGCGACCGGACGCGCGGCCCGGTTACTTCTCGCTGTCGAGCGCGGACATCTGCGCGCTGGCGTAACGATCCCCGGCGGCGGCACCGGCCGGTACCGCCGTCCCGATCTCGGCCAGCTGGTCGGCGGTGAGGCCGTGCCCGACCGCCTCGATCGCCTCGGTCAGCCGGGCCGGTTTGCGAGTGCCGATCAGCGGCACGATGTCACTGCCCTGCGCCGCGACCCAGGCGATCGCCAGTTGCCCGACGGTGAGGCCGGCCGGTTCGGCGATCCGGGACAGGTGGTCGACCAGTTCGAGGTTGCGGGACAGGTTCTCGCCTTGGAACCGTGGGCTGAAGCTGCGGAAGTCGCCCGCGTCGGTGTACTGGCCGGTGCGGGCGGTCGATGAGAGCAGGCCCCGCGACAACACGCCGTACGCGGTGATCGCAATGCCGAGTTCGCGGCAGGTGGCCAGGATGCCGTCCTCGATGCCCCGGCTCAGCAGCGAGTACTCGATCTGCAGGTCCGAGATGGGATGCACGGCCGCCGCCCGACGGATGGTGTCCGACCCGACCTCGGACAGTCCGATATGGCGTACGTAGCCGGCCTGCACCATCTCGGCGATCGCGCCTACGGTGTCCTCGATCGGGACGGCCGGATCGAGCCGGGCCGGCCGGTAGACATCGACGTGATCGGTACCCAGGCGCTGCAGGCTGTAGCCGAGGAAGTTGCGCATCGCTTCGGGCCGGGTGTCGGTGCCACCCCAGCTGTTGTCAGGGCCACGCAGCGCGCCGAACTTGACGCTCAGCTGGTAGTCCTGCCGCGGCCGGGCGTGCAGGGCCTCGGAGATCAAGAGCTCGTTGTGGCCGAAGCCGTAGAAGTCGCCGGTGTCGATCAGGGTGATGCCCTGATCGACGGCCGCGTTGATGGTGGCGATGCTCTGGGATCGGTCAGCCGGCCCGTAGGCACCGGACATGGCCATGCAACCCAGGCCGATGGCGCTCGTGCTGGGGCCGGTACGGCCGAGCGTGGTGTTGGCGATGGTGGTCATCGGGCAATCCCCTTCGCGGGTCTTCGCCGGGCCGCAAGCTCCTTCTGAGCCGCGCAGGCGGACCGTCTCCACTCTGCTCACCTTGCGCGGAGGCGCCAGGACTCACCGATCGGGGGATCGGCGATCCCTGGTTGGTGCCGGCGCGGACGAGGCATGCTGGTCTGGTGGACCGCACACAACTGGCCGACTTCCTGCGGACCCGGCGGGAGCGGCTCAGACCAGCCGATGTCGGACTGGTCGACGGTCTCCGCCGCCGGACCCCGGGGCTGCGCCGCGAAGAGGTGGCCGCGCTGGCCGGCATGTCGACCGATTACTACAGCCGCCTGGAACAGGCCCGCGGACCGCATCCGTCGACCCAGCTGCTGTCGGCATTGGCTCGGGCGCTCCGCCTGGACCGGGACGAGCGCGACCATCTGTTCTACCTGGCCGGGCAGACTCCGCCGGCCGGACGCGGTGGCGCCGACGCGGTCAGCCCGGGCATGCTGCGGGTGCTGAGCATGCTCACCGACGACCCGGCGTTCGTCGTGTCCGGCACCGGTCAGCTACTGGTACAGAACGAGATGTCGCGGTTGCTGCACGGCGATCACGCTGTCACGTCGGGCCGCGACGCCAACTTCGTCTGGCGCTGGTTCACCCGTCCGGAGCATCGGCTCCGGTTCCCGGCCGAGGAACATGACCGGCATTCACGTACCCATGTGGCCGACCTCCGGGCCACCGCCGCCCGCCGCCGCGGCGATCCCGACGTCCAGCAGCTGGTGGCCGAGCTACTCACGGCCAGCGAGGAGTTCCGGCGGCTGTGGGATTCTCACGAGGTGGCGGTCCGGCGCCGGGACGAGAAGGTCATCCTGCATCCGGAGGTCGGCCGGCTGGACCTGCTGTGCGAGAAGCTGGCGTCCTTGGACGCCGACCAGACCCTGGTCATGCTGTTCCCGCGGCCGGGCACCGACGCCGGCGAGAGGCTGGCGCTGCTGCGCGTGATCGGCAGCCAGTCCTTCGCCCACGACCGCTGACCGACGGGCGTCGGCGCACCTGGACCAGCGCTACCCTCGAAGGTATGGCGATGCTGTTGTACGACGCCGACTGCGGGTTCTGTACCCGGTCGGCCCACGGGCTGCAGCGGTTGCGGTTGCGTGCAGAGATCCGGCCGTACCAATCCGTGGACCTGGCCGCGGCCGGCGTTTCCCCGGCCCGGGCGGTTCAGGAGATCCCGTTCGTCGCCGACGACGGTCAGGTGAGCTACGGGCCCGCCGGGATTGCCGGTGCCCTGCGCACCGGGGCCTGGCCGTTGCGGCTCGTCGGCGGGGCCCTGACGAGTCGGGCGCTCGACGGCGTCGCCCAGGCCGGCTACCGCTGGATTGCCGCGCACCGGTACCAACTGCCGGGCGGCACCGCCGCCTGCAAGATCGACACCACCGCGGACTGACCCGCCACGCACAGCCACCCCATCACGCACCGCCGAGTGGCTACATCGCCCCTCCACGCACCGCCGAGTGGTCATTTCGCCCATCAC
>CAZZZW010000225.1:0-7510 GCA_964658795.1 Phormidium nigroviride PCC 7112 | reverse complement strand
GGGTCTCGATACCTTCGGCCACGGTCGTGATATCGAGTTCCTGACACAGGGCGATGACGCTGCGCACGATGGCCCGGGTGGCCCGGTCGGTGGCGATCGGTGTGACGAAGCTGCGATCGATCTTCACTGTGGACACAGGAAGATCGCGAAGCAGGGAGAGTGAGGAGTAGCCGGTACCGAAGTCGTCCAACGCGATCCGCACGCCCAGGTCGGACACCTCGCGGACCTCCTTGATGACCGCTGTCGAGGCATTCAGCAGTGCGCTCTCTGTGATCTCCAGGTGCAGCCGCTCCGGGGGCAGGCCGCTGGCATCGAGTGCGCGCCGGATCTCGTCGAGCAGTTGGCCACGGCCGAGTTGGCTGGCGGAGGCGTTTACCGCAATCCAACGCGACCAGCCTCCGGTCAGCCGTTGATCCTTGGCCGATAGGCAGCTGACCGACAGCATCCACCAGCCGAGCGGGACGATCAGGCCGGCCTGCTCGGCCATCGGCAGGAACGCATCCGGGTCGAGCAGCCCGTCGCTGTCGTGACGCCAGCGGATCAACGCCTCATAGCCGACCGGGATGTTGTCGGCCAGACTCACGATCGGCTGGAAGTACGGGATGAGCCCGTGATTGTCGGCCAAAGCCGACCGCAGTGCCTGTTCCAGCTCGAGGTCATGCAGGGTTGCCGGCTTGTCCTGGCTGGGATCGTAGGTCTCGATCCGGGTCCGGCCGTTGCGCTTTCCACGCAACATGGCCAGGTCAGCCTCGCGCAGCACCTCGTCCGGGTGGCTGTGGCTGGAGCGCCCGACGGTGATACCGATACTCAGGCTGGTGGTGTGTTGATGCCCTCGGACCACCAGTGGCGAGGCTAGTGAGGCCGCCAGCTCCTCGGCCAGCGCGCGTAGTTCCTCGGTGTCGTCCTCGCCCGGTACCAGCACCACGAACTCGTCACCACCGACCCGGCCGAGCGTGCACATCGCAGGCAACCGCTCGCCGAAGACCCGGGTGAGCTCGACCAGCAACTCGTCACCGGCGTCATGGCCGAGGCTGTCGTTGACGGCCTTGAACCGGTCGAGATCGCAATAGAGGATGCCGGTCGGCTGGCCGGCGGCTAGGTAGGCCCGCAGCAACTGTTCCAGCAACGCCCGGTTGGGCAGATCGGTCAGCGGGTCGTGCAGGGCTTGATGGGCCAGCCGGTCCTCGGCGTGCTTGGCCTGGGTGATGTCGTTGACCTGGGCCACCACGCTGCTGACACCGCCGGACGCATCGCGGATGGCGCCGACGTGCAGCAGCCCGTAGACGATGTCGCCGTCCTGACGCAGGTATCTCTTGGTCAGCTCGTAGGAATCCCGGCGGCCGGCCATCACATCGTCGAACAGCACGGCATCGACGGCGATGTCATCGGCGAAGGTGATGTCGGCGAAGTCGTGGCCGACCAGTTCGTCGCGCTGGAAGTCCAGCATCCGGGAGAGTGCGTCGTTGACCTGGCGGATCCGTCGGTCGGTGCCGACGATGGCCGCCCCGATCGGACTGCGCTCGAACGTGACCCGCCAGCGGTATTCGGCCGCCTGCCGGGCCTGCTCGGAACGCTCTCGCTCGCGGAAGTCGTGCACGGCGACCGCCGCCTGACTGGCGAACATCTCCAGCACAGTGCGCTGTTCCAGGCTCGGCATCCGGCCGCTGGCGGGTTGATCCACACTCAGCACACCCAGCAGTGCTCCGTCGGGCCCGGTCAGCGGGGCGAACAGCGCATCTTCGGGATGCCAGGCCTCGGGATCGGCCGCGGCCGCATCGTCGGGAACCCAGTTGGTGATCTCATCGAACAGGCTCTGGTCCTGTTCATGACTGTAGAAGCGCAGCGATCCCCAATGCTCGGCGGCGTCGAAGATGTCCAGCCAGAAATGCAATGCGCTGGTGGCACCGATCAGCCGGCGCATACCCGGCGGCCCGGCGACCGAAGAGACCCGTACCAACCCGTCATCGCCGACGACGTTGATGGCGGCTGCGCCGAATTCGAGGAAGTCGACCGCGGCGTCGGCGATGCGGTCCAACAGCAGGTTCAGATCGCGGGTACTGCCCATTTCCCGGACGACCTCGAGCATGCGTTCAAGCCAAGATCGCCGAACCAGCTCGGACGGCGCGACCATGGAGCGAGTTTCACACACTGATCTAATCTCGACCACTTCAACTCGCCGAGGGTTAGCACGCCTCGAGCACGACCGCCAGCCCCTGTCCGACGCCGATGCAGATTGCGGCCAGTCCGAAGCCGCTGCCGCGGGCGTGCAGCGCGTGCGCCAGATGGCCCAGAATCCGGGTGCCCGAGCAACCCAGCGGATGGCCGATCGCGATCGCGCCGCCATGTACGTTCACGATTCCGCGGTCGAGCTCAGGCCACTCGGCCAGGCACGACAGTGACTGCGCGGCGAACGCCTCGTTCAGTTCCACCATCGCCAGGTCCGACCAGGCCAGGCCGGCCCGTCGCAGCGCCTGCTCAGCGGCCGCGACCGGCCCGATCCCGAAGAACTGGGGGTCGACGCCGGCCACACCGCGACTGACGATTCGGGCCAGGGGCGTGGCGCCGGCTCGACGGGCGCCCTCGTCGTCGCCGATCAGGACTGCGGCGGCACCGTCGTTCAGCGGGCTGGCATTGCCGGCGGTCACGGTGCCGTCCGGCCGGAAGGCCGGTTTGAGTTTCGCCAGCGATTGCAGGGATGAATCAGCTCGGATGCCCTCGTCCCGAGGCAGGTCGACGCCGGGCACCGGCACCACCTCGGCGGTATAGGCGCCGGCGTCCCATGCCGCGGCCGCCTTCTGATGGCTGGCCAGGGCGAACTCGTCCTGGGCCTCTCGAGTGATGCCGTACTTCTCAGCCAGCAGCTCGGTGCACTCGCCGAGGGAGATGGTCCATTCGGCCGGCATGGCCGGATTCACCATCCGCCAGCCCAGCGTGGTCGAGTGCAGCGTCTCGGCCCCGGCCGGGTAGCCCTTGCCCGGCTTCAGCAGCACCCAAGGTGCCCGGCTCATCGACTCGACCCCGCCGGCGACGGTCAGCGAAGCGTCCCCGACCGCCACGGCGCGGTTGGCCGCGATCGCCGCCTCCAGGCCGGAGCCGCACAGCCGGTTGACCGTCGCCCCGGGCACCGTGGTGGGCAAGCCGGCCAGCAGCACCGCCATCCGAGCCACGTCCCGGTTGTCCTCACCGGCTCCGTTGGCGTCACCGAAGAGCACATCGTCGATCCCGGCCGGATCCAGTTCGGGGGCGCGCGCCACCAGCGACCGGACCACGTGTGCGGCCAGGTCATCGGGCCGGACGCCAGCCAGTGCGCCGCCGTAGCGGCCGATCGGGGTGCGGACGGCGTCGAGCACGAACACGTCAGTCATGCCGCCATCCTGCTACCCGAGCCGGACGCGGCCAAGGACACCGGTCTCAGTCTTGAGGCAACTCACGTTTGACGACCTTGCCGGCCGGGTTGCGCGGCAACTCGTCGAGGAACCGCACCTCACGGGGCACCTTGAACCGGGCCAGATGCGCCTTCACATAGGCCTTGACGTCATCTTCGGACAGGGCGGCCCCGGCCGGGCGCGGCACCACATAGGCCCGCAACCGCTGCCCGAACTCCTCGTCGGGCACCGGCACCACCGCGGCCTCGGCGATGTCGGAATGACCGGCCAGCAATTCCTCGACCTCGGCCGGGAAGACGTTCTCGCCGCCGGAGACGATCATGTCGTCATCGCGGCCGTCGATCCACAATCGCCCGTGTTCATCGAGGTGTCCGAGATCGCCGGTGGACATCAGGCCGGCCACCTGCTCCTTGCTGCCGCCGCCGGTGTAGCCACCGAACTGCAGGGTGCTGCCGACGAAGATCCGGCCGCTCGCACCAGTGGGCTGCGCCCGCCCGGACTCGTCCAGGATCTTCACGGTGGTCCCGAACGGCGGCTTGCCGACACTGCCGGGAGCTTCGGCAAGGTCGGTCGGGGTGGCGATGCTGGCGTAGGCGACCTCGGTCGAGCCGTACAGGTTGTAGAGCACCGGCCCCAACGAAGCCTGGGCGCGGCGGGCCAACTCCGCGGGCAGGGCCGAGCCGGACACCGCAACCAGACGCAGGGACGGCAGCGGGCGCGGGCGTTCGTCCAGTTCGGTCAGCAGCCGGGCCAGCACGATCGGCACCGTGACCAGGCCGTCGCAGCCGTAGCGCTGCAGGCTGTCCGCCAGCTCGGCCGGTGCGGTCTTGCGTTGCAGCACGAGCGTGTCGGCCAACGCGAGCGCGATCACCGACGACAACAGGCCCCAGGCATGGAACACCGGGACCGCGATCAGCACATTCTCTTGTGATCGGAGGGCAATCTTGGCCAGGTAACCGCCGGGGATGGCCAACGAGACCCCGAACTCCCGGGCGGCGCCTTTCGGGGTCCCGGTGGTGCCACTGGTCAGCAACACGATCTGCTGGGTGAACTTCGGACGGGGCAGCCGACGCTGGCCGGCGCGGCTGGACACCGTTCGGATCAGTGCGTCGATCGAATCGTCCGATTCCCGCTCGGTCCAGGCCAGCACCTTGATCAGGCCCAGCCCATCGGCTGCGGGCTCGAACTCCTCGTCGTGCACGAGCAGGCTGATCTTCTCCCGGGCGCAGACATCAGCCAGCTGGGTCGCGCCGAAGTCGGTGTTCAGCAGCACGGTGCGCGCGCCCAGCTTTGCCGCCGCGAACAGGGCCTCGAACATGCCGGCGTGGTTGCGGCAGAGCAGTCCGATGCTGTCGCCGTCAACGAATCCCCGAGCCCGCAATGCGATCGCCAATCGCTCGCTGCGCTCGTTCAGTTCCCGGAAGCTCAGCGACCGTCGCTCGTCGATGATCGCGGTCCGCGTGCCGTGCCGGCGACAGGCCACCTCGAGCGCAGCTCCGGCCGGGCCATTGCGTTGAAAGGCCAACAGGACGTGGGCCAACCGGTGCGGTGGCTCCAGTCCGAAGGCGCCGGCCCGTAACAGGCTGAGTGCGGAGAATCCCTCGATGCCAGCCCGCCGGCTCAGCCGACCCGGCAGTTTCGTCATCTCGGCGGCTAGCGACACGGCGGTGGGCACAGCTCGAGCTTTACATGTCGATTCGAGATGTCAATCGTCAGGCCGATCACCGGTCGGATCGCACTCAGCCATCCGCAACGGGACGCGAACGGACGGCCGTCGCCGGTTTGGTTCGAGTTCTCCCTGCGCGGATCGGCTGATTCGCGTTCGGCGTCTCGGTCCGGTCAACGTGATCGATCGGCTGAGCGCGCGTGCCGGGTATGTGGCCAGCACCACCTGACGGACCGGTCGGCGCAACCGGCATTGAGCCCTTGGACTGAGCGTGCCAAGGTAGGTGCATGGCTGATTCGACCGAGCACGAGACCGATTCCGAGCAGGCCGAGATCAAGGACAAGTTCCGCGAGGCGCTGGAACGCAAGAAGGCCCAGCACAGCGACGGTGTCGGTGGCCCGGGCGGACCGGGTAGCAAGATCCACGAGGCGCACGGCAAGGCGGGGGCGAAGCGGCAGTTTCGTCGCAAGAGCGGGGGCTGAGCCGTCAAGCTGAGTTGCCGGCGGACCGGAGACAATCGGACATATCGGCATCCGGCTGGATTTTCTCCAGCAACATGAGCAACAATGACCACACAAGCACTGACAGCGTGCGGCGCGCTTGGGGAAGACGTTGCCGTTGAGCTGAGAGGTGCGCGATGTCTGGTGCTCGAGGAACGGCCGCCACGAGAGGCGTGCTGTTCATGCACTGCTGCCCGTCCGCGATCGGACCCCACGTCGAGTGGGCTTTGGCCGGAGTGCTCGGTCGACCCTGCAAGTTGGAGTGGACGGCCCAGCCGGCCGCGCCGGGTAACTTACGCGCCGAGGCCACTTGGTACGGGCCGCTCGGCACTGCCGCCCGGCTGGCGGCGGCCCTGCGAGCCTGGCCGATGCTGGTGTTCGAGGTTACCGAGGACGGCACCGCCAACACAGATGGCGAACGGCTGGCCTACGTCCCCGGCCGCGGGTTCCACCGCACCGCGACCTCGGCCAACGGTGACGTGATCGTGTCCGAGGAACGATTGCGCGGACTGCTCGGCCGGGCCAGGTCGAGCGAGGACTACGCCCATGGGCTGCACGAACTGCTCGGCACCGCCTGGGACGTCGAGCTGGAACCGTACCGGATGGCCGGCGACGGTTCGCCGGTGATCCTGCTGCACAAGGTCGTCTGACCGGACCCGATCCGCACCGGCGCCTGAGCCGTCCCGGTCAGTCGGCGAACTACAGCTTGTGGAACACCAAGGCCGCATTGTGGCCACCGAAGCCGAACGAGTCGTTCAGCGCCGCGGTCACCGTCATCTCCTTGGCCTTGCTCGGCACCTCCACCCGCAGACCGTCCTCGGGATCGTCGAGGTTGATCGTCGGCGGCACCACATCGCGCGCGACCGAGAGGACGGCCGCGACCGCCTCGATCGCACCGGCCGCGCCGAGCAGGTGGCCGGTCATCGACTTGGTTGCCGCAACCACGGTCTGCTCGCCGAGCAAGTCGGCGATCCAGTTCGCCTCGGCCATGTCACCGGCCGGGGTCGAGGTGGCGTGCGCATTGACGTGCACTACGTCGGACAGCGTCAGCCCGGCCCGCTCGATCGCCGTACGGGCGGCCCGCTTCTGGCCGTTGCCGTCCGGGTCGGGCTGGACGATGTCGTAGGAGTCAGCCGTCATGGCCGCGCCACCGAGCACCGCGTACGGGGTCCGGCCGCGGGCCCGGGCCGAGGACAGCCGTTCGAGCACCAGCATGCCGGCGCCCTCGCCGAGCACGAAGCCGTCCCGACCCTTGTCGTAAGGCCGCGAGGCGCGCTCCGGCTCGTCGTTGCGGGTCGACATGGCCCGCATCTGCGCGAACCCGGAGATGGTCAGCGGGTGAACGCACGCCTCGGTGCCCCCGACCAGGACCAGGTCGGCCCGGTCCAGTTCGATCAGGTCGAGACCGTAGGCGATCGCCTCGGCCCCCGACGCGCAGGCGCTGACCGGGGTGAACACGCCCGACCGGGCTCCGATCTCGAGTCCGACGTAGGCGGCCGGACCGTTGGGCATGTCCATCGGGATCAGCAGCGGCGAGACCTTGTCCGCACCCTTGGCCAGCATGATGTCGTGCTGGTTGATCAGGCTGGTCACGCCACCCACGCCGGTACCGATCGCGACCGCGACCCGGTTCTCGTCCAGACCGTTCTCGGCCGCCTTGCCGGTGAACCCGGCATCGGCCCAGGCCTCCTGGGCCGCCACCAGCGCCGCCTGCTGGGACCGGTCCAGCCGGCGGGCGCGCACCCGGGGAAGCACGCTGGCCGGATCGACGGCCATCTCGCCGGCGATCCGGACCGCGATGGACGGCGCCCAGTCCTGGCTGAGCGCGCGAATACCGGACGTGCCGGCCAGCAG
Source organism: Phormidium nigroviride PCC 7112 (assembly GCA_964658795.1). Classification (GTDB taxonomy): domain Bacteria; phylum Actinomycetota; class Actinomycetes; order Mycobacteriales; family Jatrophihabitantaceae; genus Jatrophihabitans_A. Next base: position 104 of record CAZZZW010000225.1, on the reverse strand, counting down.
CTCCGACCAGTACGTCGCTACGTCCCCGCCCAGCGGCGTTGTGGCACCGAGTCCGGTGACGACGACCGGGTCGTCGGTGTTACGGGCTGGTGTCATGGCATGTC
>CAZZZW010000224.1:0-7603 GCA_964658795.1 Phormidium nigroviride PCC 7112 | reverse complement strand
CGACCGTGCCGACCGTGCCGACCGGCTGGAGCGCGGCCACCCGTCCGTCGCTGACCAGCACGTCGCACGGCTCGGTGCGACCCGGCAGGCGGACCTCGGCCAGTAAGAGAGAACTCACCCCCCGATCCTGCCAGTCCCGTCCTACCTGACGGCGTCCTGTGAGTGTCGAACGGTCGATGACCGATCCCGGTATTCTTGGCCGATTTAGCCGTGCGTGCGACATTCGGGGGAACTGTGGGTTCGGGGGCGACTGGCGGCACGGTCCACGCCGCCGAGCGCTCCGATAAGGAGCCTCCAGCCGCCGAAGACCGGCCGTCAGACCATTCGACCGAAGCGGCCGAGACGATCGACCAGGCGCGGGCAGCGACCCGATGGTCCGACCAGCGGCTGCCGTCCTGGTCAGTGCCGGCGCTGCTGGCCGCCCTCGCCTTCGCGGTGTACGCCAGACATTCCATCACCCGGTACTCGACGTTCCGGTCGGCCGGCTACGACCTCGGCATCTTCGACCAGGCCGTCCGGCACTACGCCCACCTGCACGCACCGATCGATTCGATCAAGGGGCCGGGTTTCAACCTGCTCGGCGACCATTTCTCGCCGATCCTGGCCGGGTTGGCTCCGGCGTACTGGATCTGGCCGGATCCCCGGATGCTCGGACTGGTCCTCGCTGCGCTGGTGGCCGGTTCGGTGTTCCCGGTACACGCCTTCACCCACCGCAAGCTCGGCCCGGTGTGCGCCGCGCTGGTGTCGCTCGGCTACCTGCTGTGGTGGCCGCTGCAGAACCTGATCAACTTCGATTTCCATGAGATCGCGATCGCCATCCCGATCATGGCCTGGCTGATCGATGCCGTGGATCAGGGCAAGTTCCGCCGGGTCGTGGTTCTCGGGCTGATCCTGCTGACGGTGCGTGAGGACATGGGCATCGTGCTGGTCATGGTCGGGCTGATCCTGGCCGGTCGGCGTCAGTTCCGCTGGGCGGCCGGCCTCACGATCGTCGGCGCGACGGCCTACGCGATCATCCCGAGCGTTGTGGTGCCGGCCATCGCGCCATCCGGCACCTGGGCCTACTGGAACTACCCGGGGCTGGGTCCGAACGCCGCCGCCGCGGCTCGCCATATCGTCGTGCACCCGCTGGCCACCGCGCACCTGTTCGTCTCGAACGGTCTCAAGCGACGGACCCTGTCGTTGCTACTGCTCGGTCCGACCGTGCTCGCGGTCGCATCGCCGTATGTACTGCTGGCATTACCTATTCTCGGCGAACGGATGTTCAGCGGCCGGTCCACGTTGTGGGAGGCGCAATACCACTACGACTCGATCCTGGCGCCGATCCTGGTGCTGGCCGCAGTGGACACGATCGCCCGGCTGGCCCGGGTCCCCTGGCTGTCGAAGGTTCCGGTCGTGGCTACGGCGGCGCTGGCCGTGGTGTCGATCCTCGGCACCGTCTGCGATCCTCGGCTGTATCCGCTGCATTCGGTCTTCACCGGCCAGGACGGTCGGCCCTCGGCCCACACCGCGCAACAGGCCGCGGCGGTGGCCCGGATCCCGCGCGGGGTGTGCGTCGAGGCCGACGATCGGTTGATCCCGCATCTGGTCGCACGGGACACCGTCACCACGCCGACCCACAGCGGCGGCCGCGCCACCTGGATGGCGTTGGACCTGTCGGTGCCGAGCTCCGGCGGCGGCCAGGCCCCGCCGCCGGTCATCGCGCTGGCCCAGGCCCGGGCCAAGGGCTTCGTCCCGGTGTTCTCCGACGGCCCCGTGGTTGTGCTGCATCGCAACGCCCCGGTCGACCCGTCATGTTCCCGCATCAGCTAGCGGCTCGCAGTTTGCAGCTGGCCTCTTGGCGATCCCGTTCCGCAAACGTCGGATCACCGCGATCATGCCCGGGGCTCCCGCTCCGAGGTCGAGGGTCTCGTTGAACAGGGGCATGGCACGTTTGCATCAAGGGCGACGCGATGCCGGGCGCGCCGGCGGACTCGACAATCAACCGGTTGTTCGTCAGCACGTGGACGATCGACACCGGTGCGGTGGAATCGACGCTCGCCAGCTTCATCCGCTAGACGTCGCTGACCATCGGCCCGGATTTCAGCACGTTCGCCACCCGCTCCAGGCTCAGTCCCTGGCCAGCAACGAAGTAGAACGCCTCGACCAGACCGGTGACCATGGTGATCTGATTGGCCAACCGAACAGGCACGAGGCCCGGGCCAACCTGGGTCCGGGCCTCGTGTGGTTGTAGCGGGGACACGAACCGTCACTCGCTCCTCCCAAATCCCGGCTCACCTTGCCAAGAAATGATGAAGGCCCCGACCAAACTACGGTCGGGGCCTTCATCAATTGTAGCGGGGACAGGATTTGAACCTGCGACCTCTGGGTTATGAGCCCAGCGAGCTACCGAGCTGCTCCACCCCGCGTCGGTAAACACAACCCTACCGGCTCGAGAGGGCAGGTCCAAATCCGGGTGCCCGGGGCATCGACAACCCCGAGCACCCGGTGGGCAGAACTACTTCGACGGCGACGGCGAAGCCGACGCTCGTGCCTTCAGATACTCGTTGGTCAGCTGCGCGACCTTGCCCTGGGCCGCACCGATCTTGCCCGGGTCACCGGTCTTGTAAGCCTGGGACAACTGATCGAAGGCCTGGTTGAGCTGCGTCAGGATCGTGTTCTCCCCTGGCGTCGCGGTCGACGGCGGTATCGGCGGCGAGGACGCCGGTGGCGACGAGGTCGGACTGCTCGTCGGGCTCGAACTTGCCGTCGACGACGGAGTGGACGAGTTCCCCGTACTCGGTTGTCCGTTGCTGCTCAGCCCCAGTAGCGAGCCGACCGGTGGATGGCTGAGGTTGGCCAATGCGCCACTGAGGCTGTCGTCGTAACCGATCTTGTCGCCATAGGCCACCAGCACTCGTTGCAGCGTCGGGAACGCCGTACTTCCAGAGGCCTTGACATAAAGGGGTTCCACGAACAGGAACGAGTTACCGATCGGCAGCGTCAGCAGGTTGCCGTGGATCACCGACGAACCACCCTGATCCAGCAACGACAGGTTCGGCGAGATGATCGCGTTCGAGTTGAACGTGGCCGCGATCTGTTCCGGCCCCTGGATCACCGTCCCGGTCGGCACCTTGAGCACCGTCATCTTGCCGTAGTTGGCGCCAGGGTCACTGTCGACGGAGATGTAGGCCGCCAGGTTGGTGGAGTTGTTGACCTTCATCGGTGTGGTCAGCTGGAACTCGGCCCCACCGCTGACCCCCGGTGGACTGGCCAGCACGTAGTACGGCGGCTGGGCCGCGGTGCCGTTGGCCAGGTTCGGGTCGTTGGGGACCGTCCACTTGTCGGCGACGTTGTAGAACTGCACCGGATCGCTGACGTGATACTGCTCGAGCAGACTGCGCTGGACCTCGAACAGATCCTGCGGGTAGCGGATGTGCGCCAGCAGGTCCGGGTCGTTCAACAGATCGGACTTCGGCTTGATCGTGCCGGGGAAAACCTTCATCCAGGTCTTGAGCACCGGGTCGCTCTCGTCCCACTGGTACAGGTTGACCTGCCCGGTGTAGGCGTCCACGGTGGCCTTGACCGAGTTGCGGATGTAGTTGATGTCGCTGTTGGCCTGGGTCGCGGTGCGGTTGGTCGCGGTCAACGAGTCCGAGGTCAGGTCCGACAGCGATTGCCTTTCCGAATATGGGTAATTCGCAATCGTCGTGTAGGCATCGACGATCCAGACGATGTGACCGTCCACCACCGCCGGATACGGATCGCCGTCGACGGTCAGGAACGGAGCGACCTTCTCCACCCGCTGGCGTGGATCGCGGTTGAAGATGATCTTCGACCCCTTGCCGCTCGCGGCATCGTTGAGGATGAAGTTGGCTTCCTGGTACTTGACCGCGAAGGCCAGCCGGGTGAAGAAGTTCGACAGCTTCACCCCGCCACTGCCGGCATAGGTGTTTGCCTTGTCCGCGCCGTCATACTCGCGCGGCGTGCCCTGGGTGCCCACCACCGAATAGTCCGGCAGCTTCTCGCCGTAGTACACCTCGGAATAGGGCTGATCACCGTTGAGCCCGAGCGGGCCGGCGGGCGGAATGTTGCCCTCGGTGTACTGCCGGGTGTTGGTCACGTCGCTGCTGGCGGCCGCGGCGACGAAGCCGTAACCGTGGGTGTAGAAGGTGTGCATGTTGATCCAGTTGGTCTGGTTGCCGGTCAACTTGGACTGGTCCAGCTCCCGCACCCCGACCACGTAGTCCTGCTCCTGACCTCCGACGGAGTAGCGGTCGATGTCGAGCTTGTCGGCGAATCCGTAGACGTTCTTGACCTTCTGCGCGGCCAGGAAGGTCGGCGACACCACGTTCGGGTCGAGGATCCGCAGGTTGCCCACGGTCGGATCGGTCGACTTCAGCGCGGCCGTGTCCGGGTCGGTGGTGACGTTGTAGTCCTTGTAGGTCACCGAGCCGCCGTCGGTGTCGGTGACGATGTTGTAGGCCTGCCGGGTCGCGTTGATGTTGCGCAGGATGTAGGGCGCTTCCTTGGTGCTGGCGTTCGGCTTGACCGTGAACTGCTGCATGACGAACGGGTAGATGCCGCTGATGCCCAGCGACAGCACGATCAGCACCACGAAGCCGATCACCGGCACCTGCGCGCTCTTGAGCCACAGGCTGGCCAGCACCGACAACGCGATCAGGATGGCGATCCAGAACAGGATCGTCTTGGCCGGCAACGATGCATGCACGTCGGTGTAGGAGGCGCCGGTGACTTTGCCCCGAGCGGAGAAGACCAAACCGTAACGGTCCAGCCAGTACGCGATCGCCTTGAGGGCGATGAAGAAGAACACCAGCAAGGTGACATGCCGGCGGGCCGAGATGGTCAGTTTCGGGCCCGGAGTGGCGATCCGGAAGGCGCCGAAGATGTAGTGCACGGCCAGCGACAACAACAGGGAGAAGATGACGGCGCTGAAGGCGAAGCCGAGCAGCATTCGATAGAACGGGTAGTCCCAGGCGAAGAAGGAGATGTCGCGATGGAACTGGGGATCCTTGACCCCGAACGAGACGCCGTCCTGGAACAGCTTCCAGATCTTCCAGTCACTCTGACCCGAGGCGCCGGCGATCAGGAACACCAGGATCAGCAGCGCACCGAAGGCCAACCGTTTGCGCGGCTCCAGGGCGACCCGGTAACGCTCCAGGTTCTCCTGCTCCTGTGACATCGGCCGGAACGGTGGCCGGAGCCGGTAGGCCAGGTAGACGTTTGCCCCGATGATCACAGCCAATACCACGCCGACGATCAGGAACATCACAACCCGGGTGATCAGGATCGTGCTGTAGACCTTGCGGAAACCGACCTCACCGAACCAGAGCCAGTTGGTGTAGATGTTCGTCAGGCTGCCGAGCACCGACACGATGACGATCAGACCGATCAGCACACCGATCAGGATCTTGCCTCGACGGGACACCCGGATGCTGGGCATTTCAGGCCGCATGGCCACGGAGGTTCTCCTCATCTCGTGCCGGCAACGTCACGGCGGACGCGCCCTCTGCTAGGAAGCAACGTACCGATCCCAGGTGCGGTTCCGGCGTAGTGGCACGATTTAGGCGTGACCGAAGCATCGAACTCAGCACCGTCATTCGTCCTCGAGGCCGTTGCGGCCGAGATCGAGGCTTTCGCCGGCCAGGCCGGCTGGGACCAGCCGCCGGCCCTGTTCGCCCTGGTACCGACCCGGGTCCTGGCCGCCGACCCGGCTGCGGCCGCCTATCTGGAGGACCCGACCGGCGAGATCTCCGAGGCCGCAATCACCCCGGTGGCCCAGGAGGAGTTGCCCGAAGGTCCGCTGGACGAGGCCCTGGCCCAGATCGGCTGGCCGGAAGAGGTCGTCGGCTGCGCGCTGTGTCAGGAGATCGTCATGTTGCCGCCTTCGGCCGAGGCCGAGCTCGATGATCTGGCCGTCGACCAGTCCGCCGCGGTCAACCATCCGGGTCGCCGTGAGGCCCGTCTGGTGGTGGCGATCCTGCGCTCCGGTGAGGTCGCCAGCATCCTGCGGCTGCGCGGTACCGGGGACGGTCCCGAGGACCTGCTGACCGGACCGGACCTGGCACCCAACCTGGCGGCGGCGCTGGCCGAGACCCTGGTCGACTGACAGCACCTGGGACCGCATCAGCAGTGCGGGACGGAGCCGCCGGTAGCCAAGGTGTCCAGATCCGTGATGGCCTCGTGCAGCGTGCTGACCTTGACCACGTCCAGGCCGCCCGGGATGTTGCCCTTGACGTCGGCACAGTTGCTGGCCGGGGCCAGGAAGACAGTGGCCCCCGCGCGTCGCGCCGCGATCATCTTCAGCGCGATGCCGCCGATCTGGCCGACGTTTCCGTCCTGATCAATGGTGCCGGTGCCGGCGATGAAGCGGCCGCGCGTCAGGTCGTGATCGCTGATCTTGTCGATGATGCCGAGCGAGAACATCAGCCCGGCCGACGGACCACCGATGCCGGACAGGCTGAGCGTCACCTGGAACGGCAGCAGGCAACCCGCGCCGACCGAGACCCCGAGCTTGGGCGTGCTCGATCCGGCGGTCGGCGGACCGAGCGTGACCTGCACGGTCTGCTTCTGCCCGGCCCGGACGATGTTGATCGCCACCTTGTCGCCGGCCTTGTGCGACCCGAGGGCCTTCACCAGACTGGCCTGGTCGGTGACGGCGGTGCCCCCGACCGAACTGAACTCGTCGCCGGCCTTGAGTACCGCCTTGTTCAACGAATCAGGCGAGACGGTGAAGATGCCGAATCCCTTGGGATAGCCGAGTTCACAGGCGGCCGCGTTCACCGCGCTGTCCTGCGAGGCGGTGAAGTCCTCGGCGTTGTTCTCGTTCGTCTGCTGCTTGGACGTGCCCGGTGGATAGATCGCGTCATACGGGACGACGACCTCGTCGTGGCGCAGCCAACCGGTCAAGGCACCGGCGATGGTGGTCTTGTCGGTATCGGAGAGCACCGTCATCAGGTTCAGGTGTCCGGTCGTCTTCGACGTCGGGTGCCCGCTGACGGCGATGATGTCCTTGCCGCCGTCCTGACCCAGGGTGTTGAAGGTCGGGCCGGGACTCTCGACCAGGTACGGCACCCGCAGCGTGAAGGTGAGTATGCCGAGGACGAGGCAGAGTACGGCGCCGAAGATCAGGGTGCGGGTCTGTCGAGACATCGCCGACAGCGTAGCGGGCCGACATCGGCGTCGGCACAGCCTGGCCGATCGCCGTTGGATCCGGCTGGATCAGGGGGTCGTCGACTCTGGTTCCAACAGGATCATCGTGGCCGGCAGGTCGGTCGCGGGTTCGGTTCGTTGCAGCGCGCTGAGCAGCTGCTGATGCCGAACCATCGGGTCGGTGCGCTCGTCGGAGTACCGCGCCTCGCGGTGAGCCCGGGCCGACAGCACGAGGGCACCCGCGACCGTGCTCGCCACCGGAGCCAGTAACCACCACAGCCAGGCCATGTCAGAGACGGTAGGCCGGGACGCCGCCGTTCGGTCGGACGCGCGCCGGACGCTCTAGGTTGGTCTTGACCCCGCCGGCATCGTGGGTTGGCCGTGGGCAGAGCATCTTCGCTGGCCGGACAGTGCGAGTTGATCGCCATGGGCAGTGCGAGTTGTTCGCCGT
>CAZZZW010000223.1:0-7649 GCA_964658795.1 Phormidium nigroviride PCC 7112 | reverse complement strand
ATGGCGAGGAGTTCGCGGTGACCACGACCGAAGATCACACCCCGGCGATCAGCGCCGGTGACGGGCCGCCCATCCCGGCAGCGTTGCGCAAGAATCCGCTGCGCGATCCGGGTGATCGGCGGCTACCCCGAGTGCCGGAGCCGTGCGCCCTGGTGGTCTTCGGCGTCACCGGCGACCTGTCGCGCAAGAAGCTGCTGCCAGCCATCTACGACCTGGCCAATCGTGGCCTGCTGCCGGCCGACTTCGTCCTGCTCGGGTTCGCCCGGCGGGATTGGGAGGACGGCGACTTCGAGTCACTGGCCAAGAAGGCGGCCAAGGAACATGCCCGGACCGGCTGGAACGAGGAGGTTTGGGCGCGGCTGTCGGGCGACATCAAGTTCGTGGCCGGTTCCTTCGACGATGATGCGGCCTTCGACGAACTCGCCCGGACCCTGGACGAGCTGCGCGAGAGCCATGGCATCAAGGGCAATGCCGCGTTCTACCTGTCCATCCCGCCCAGCCTGTTCCCCACCGTGCTCAAGCAGATGGAACGCACCAAGATGGCCGACAACGCCGCCTCCGGTGGCTGGCGGCGGGTCGTGGTGGAGAAGCCGTTCGGTCACGATCTGCCTTCGGCGGTCGAGCTGAACTCGCTCGTCGACTCAGTGTTCACCGCCGACGACGTGTTCCGGATCGACCACTACCTGGGCAAGGAGACGGTGCAGAACCTGATGGCGCTGCGCTTTGCCAATCAGCTGTTCGAGCCGGTCTGGAACGCCAATTACGTCGACTCGGTGCAGATCACCATGGCCGAGGATGTCGGCATCGCCGGCCGGGCGGCGTTCTACGACGCCACCGGCGCGGCCCGGGACGTCCTGCAGAACCACCTGTTGCAGTTGCTGGCGCTGACCGCGATGGAAGAGCCGGTGGAGTTCACCGCCGACGCCATTCGTACCGAGAAACTCAAGGTGTTGCGAGCGATCACGTTGCCGCAAGACCTGGCCCGCTACGCCGTGCGCGGGCAGTACGAGCAGGGTTGGCTGGCCGGTGAGCGGGTGCTGGCCTACCGGGCCGAGAAGGATGTGCCGCCGGACTCGAAGACCGAGAGCTACGCCGCGGTCCGACTCGGCATCGACACCCGGCGCTGGGCCGGCGTGCCGTTCTATGTGCGGACCGGCAAGCGGTTGCCCCGCCGGGTGACCGAGATCGCCGTGCTGTTCAAGAAGGCCCCACACCTGCCGTTCAGCCACACCGACACCGAGGAATTGGGTCACAACCAGTTGGTGATCCGGGTCCAGCCGGACGAAGGTGTGACGCTGAAGTTCGGCTCCAAGGTGCCGGGCTCGATGATGGAGGTCCGCGATGTCGCGATGGACTTCCTGTACGGCGAGGCGTTCACCGAGTCCTCCCCGGAAGCCTATGAACGACTCATCCTGGACGTCATGCTCGGCGACGCGACCTTGTTCCCCCGCAACGAAGAGGTCGAGGCGTCCTGGCGGGTGATCGATCCGCTCGAGGAGTTCTGGGCCGGCAAGGAGCCGGCGATGTACCGGGCCGGCGAGTGGGGTCCGAAGGTCGCCGACGAGATGCTCGCCCGTGACGGCCGGCAATGGCGGCGACCGTGAGCGCGCCGACGGACCGCCCGGGCCGGCCCGGCCGGCGTGCGTCAGCGGCGGCCGTGGTTTCGGCTCCGACTTTCGGTTTGATCTAGAAGGAGATTCGTTGTGACGACGCTCTGGGACACCACCGGAACCGCAGTCGTACAGGCGCTGGCCGCCGAACGCCGTACCGGCGGTGCGGTCACCAGTGGGCTGGCACTGACGCTCGTCGTGGTGCTGGAGGAGAAGGACACCGCCGATGTCGAGGCCGCGGTCGCGGCGGCCAAGCACCCGATGCGGGTGATCATGGTGCTGCGACACAACATCGACGCACCGGTCCCCCGGCTCGACGCCGAGGTGTCGATCGGTGGTCGCTTCGGTCCCGGTGAATCAGTCGTGCTGCGCATGTTCGGCCGGCTCGCCCTGCACGCCGAGTCGGTGACGTTGCCGCTGCTGGCCCCGGACGCCCCGGTGGTGGCTTGGTGGTACTCCGAGACACCGAAGGTGATCGCCAACGACCCGATCGGGGTGTTCGCCGACCGCCGGATCACCAACGTGATCCGGGACGAGGACCCGGCCGCCTCGCTGCGCCAGCGCGCCATCGACTTCGCCCCGGGTGACACCGACCTGACCTGGACCGTCATCACGCCCTGGCGGGCGGCGCTGGCCTCGGCCTTCGACACCGCCTACGCCCCGGCCGAGAGCGTCACCGTCTACGGCAATCCGGTCGACCCGTCGGCCCAGTTGCTGGCCGGCTGGCTGTCGTCCCGGCTCGGCATCTACGTCCCGGTCGAGAAGGCCGACGGCAAGTACATCACCGCGGTCGCTGTCCGGTTCACCGACGGCCGCGAGGTCAAGATGACCAACGAGGGTTACAAGCTGGTCATGCGTCGCGAAGGGCAGGCCGACACGATCCAGCCGTTCCCGCAACGCACCACTGGCGACATGCTGGCTGAGGAGCTGCGCCGACTGGACGCCGACGAGCCGTACGCCGAGGCGCTGGGCGCGGTATCGGGGATGCCGGACCTGGCGTCCCGGCCGGCCACCCGGACGCACATCTGGAACGATCCGGCGCTGGCCAAGCAGGAGGTCTGATCATGGCTTCGACCCCAGAACTGGTCGTTCACGCCGATCAGGCCGCACTGGCCGCCGACGTGGCCGAACGGTGCATCACCGCGCTGGCCGAAGCCCAGGTGGCCAAGGGCCGGGCCGTGCTGGCGCTGACCGCCGGCTCGGTGATGGAAGCGGTCTGGCACGCCCTGGCCGAGTCCCAGCACCGCGACCGGGTGTCCTGGGCCGAGGTCGACGTGTTCTGGGCCGACGAGCGGTTCGTACCGGCCGATTCCAGCGATCGCAACGACGGTCCGGCAAACGCGACCTTGTTCGACCACCCACCCTTCTTCGACGCCCGACAGTTTCCCGCGCCGGCCAGCGACGGTAACCAACCTGACCTGGACCTGGCGGCGGTTTCCTACGCCGACGAGCTGGCCGCGGTCCGGCGCGAGTCCGACACCGGTGCGGTTCCCGCCTTCGACGTGGTCCTGCTCGGCCTCGGCCCGGACGGCCACTGTGCCTCGCTGTTCCCGAATCACCCGGGAACGACGGATGAATCTCATCCGGTGATCGCTATTCGCAACTCCCCCAAGCCCCCGCCGGAACGGCTGTCGTTCAGCTTCGACACGTTGAACACGGCCGAGGAGATCTGGTTCGTGGCCTCGGGGACCAGCAAGGCCGATGCGGTGGCGTGGGCCCACAGTGAAACGGACCGGACCAAGATTCCGTCGTCCGGGGTCAAGGGCGTGCGGCGGACGATCTGGTTCCTCGACACCGACGCCGCAGCCAAACTGCCCTAGCCCCGGTCCACGCCGCCGCACACCACGAATGCGGACCGGGCCTGGGAAGCGGACCTAGCTAGCTTTCGCCTCGACGCGCTTTGAGGCGGTTCAGCGCTTCTTGGAGCAGCGCCTCACCATCGGCGTCCGAACGGCGTTCCTTCACGTAGGCCAGGTGGGTCTTGTACGGCTCGGTGCGGCGCGCGGCCGGTGGCGTGTCGGACTCGCGTCCGGCCGGAGAACCGCAGCGCACACAGTCCCAGGTGTCCGGGATGGCAGCGTCGGCGGCGAACGCGGGCGTGGTCTCGTGTCCGTTGGCACAGAAGAACGAGATGTACTGCCGGGGGGCGGTCTCGCCCCGTTCGCGCTCACCCATCGGACCGGCGCCGACCCGGCTGCCTCGAATCGCGTTGCCGCCTGCCGCCACGTCAGCTCCTAGAAATTCCGTCGTTGAAACCGAGCCGGACCAGCGGCTCGAATCGAGGGTTGGGGTCGGTCAGCCGTTCTTGTAGAGCAGGCAGAGCCCGACGATGCAGATGGCCCAGACCACGCCGGCGACGACGGTCAGCCGGTCCAGGTTCCGTTCGACCACCGATGAGCCGGACAGGCTGGAGTACAGCGACCCGCCGAACATCGACGACAGACCGCCGCCCTTACCGCGGTGCAGCAGCACGAGCACGATAAGCAGCAGACTCGCGAGGATCAGAACGATCGACAGCGTGATGATCATGGGGTTCTTCTGGCCTCGTCGGGATCGGGTATCAGGGCGTGGTACGTGGTGGACGCGTAGCAGCGGACCACAACGGTGTAGAGAATACCTGCTGCAACTACGAGCGCCGCAGCAGCCGGGCGCATTGCTTGTCCGGATAGGCCGGGTGGCCCGGATTCGGCCTGCTTCACCCGGTCGTGAGCGGACCGCCGGCCGCCGCGATGCAGATGCCGGCGAACTCGGCCCCATCCAGGCTGGCCCCGCCGACCAGCGCGCCGTCCACGTCGGTCTGGGCCAGGATCTCGCCGGCGTTGGTCGACTTGACCGAGCCGCCGTACAGGATCCGGATGCCGCCTGCGATGTCGGGCGTGTACAGCTCGGCCAACTGGGTTCGCAGCGCCGCGCACACCTCCTGGGCGTCGGCCGGCGTGGCGACCTTGCCGGTGCCGATCGCCCAGACCGGCTCGTAGGCGATCACGATTTGGGCCACCTGCTCGGCGGTCACACCGGTCAGGCCGGCCGCCAGTTGGCTGGTGCAATGGGCCACCTGGCCACCCGACTCACGGACCTCCAGTGCCTCGCCGACACACAGGATCGGCACCAGGTCATTGGCGTAGGCAGCCTTGACCTTGGCGTTGACCAGCTCATCGGTCTCGGCGTGATACTCCCGCCGCTCACTGTGCCCGATCACCACGAAGGTGCAGCCGAGCTTGGCCAGCATGGCGCCGGCGATGTCACCGGTGTAGGCGCCGCCCGGGTGCGGTGACAGGTCCTGGGCGCCGTAGGTCAGCCGGAGCTTGTCGCCGTCGACCAGCGTCTGCACCGAGCGAATGTCGGTGAACGGCGGCAGCACGGTCACGTCCACCGAGTCGAAGTGTTGCGGCTTCAGGCTGAACGCGATCTTCTGCACCAGGGCGATGCCCTCGAAATGGTTCAGGTTCATCTTCCAGTTGCCGGCGATCAGCGGTTGCCGGCTCGGTTTCTTCGCCACGGTCGGTTCAGCCTTCGGTTGAATGATCGGCCAACACGGTGATGCCCGGCAACTGCTTGCCCTCGAGGTACTCCAGCGAGGCGCCACCGCCGGTCGAGATATGGCCGAAGGCGTTTTCGTCGACGCCCAATGCCCTGACCGCAGCGGCAGAATCGCCACCGCCGACGACGGTGAGCCCGTGCGCGGACGTGATCGCCTCCGCCACGCCTTTGGTGCCGGCTGCGAACGGCTTGACCTCGAAGACGCCCATCGGTCCGTTCCAGAACACCGTGTGCGCCTCGGCCAGAATCGCGCCGAACCGGGCCACGGTGTCCGGTCCGACGTCCAGGCCCTTCTGCCCGGCCGGGATGGCGTCCGCGGATACCGTCTCGGTCTGCGCATCGTCGGAGATGTCGGCCGCGACCACAACGTCGGTCGGCAGCACGATCTTGTCGCCGGCCTCGGCCAGCAGCCGGGCGCAGGTGTCGACCTGGTCCGGCTCGAGCAGGGAGTCGCCGACCTCGTGACCCTGGGCCTTGAGGAAGGTGAAGCACATGCCGCCGCCCACCAGCAGCCGGTCGACCTTGGGCAGCAACGAGTCGATCACCGCGAGCTTGTCCGACACCTTCGACCCGCCGAGCACCACCACGTACGGACGGTCGACGGCGCCGGCCTTGCCGGTGAGCTGCTGCAGCACCTCGACCTCGCGGGCGACCAGGTCACCGCAGTAGTGCGGCAGCAGCTCGGCCACGTCGTACACCGAGGCATGGGCCCGGTGTACGGCGCCGAACGCGTCATCGACGTAGGCGCCGCCCTCGTCCTCGCCACCGGTCAAGGCCGCCAGGGCCCGGGCGAACTCGGCCCGGTCCTCCGGCGCCTTGGCCGTCTCACCCGGGTTGAACCGGACGTTCTCCAACAGCAACAGCTCACCGTCACCGAGTTGTCCGGCCAGCAGCCGGGCACTTTCCCCAACCGTATCCAGGGCGAACTCGACCGGGCGGCCGAGCAACTGCGCCAGCCGATCGGCTACCGGCCGCAGCGAGTACTTCGGGTCCGGTTCGCCCTTGGGCCGCCCCAGGTGCGCGGTCACGATGACCTTGGCGCCCTTGTCGAGCAACCGGACGAGCACCGGCAGCGAAGCCCGGATCCGGCCGTCGTCGGTCACCTTCGGGGTCTCGTCCTTGGAGAGCGGGACGTTGAGGTCACACCGGACCAGCACCCGGCGCCCCTTCACCCCGACCTTGATCAGGTCGTCGACAGTGCGCATGGCGTTGCTCGCTCCTGGATTCTGAATCAGCCTTCGGGATCGGTGAGGTCTAGCGGCTTACAGGCTGTCGCCGACGAAGGACACCAGGTCCACCAGCCGGTTGGAGTAGCCCCATTCGTTGTCGTACCACCCGACGACCTTCACCTGGTTGCCGATGACCTTGGTCAGGCCGGCGTCGAAGATGCACGACGCCGGGTCGGTGACGATATCGCTGGAGACGATCTCGTCCTCGGTGTAGACCAAGATGCCCTTGAGCGGACCCTCGGCCGCCGCCTTGTAGGCCGCCTTGACCTCATCCGCCGTCGGCTCGCCGCCGAGGGTGACGGTCAGATCGGTGGCCGAACCGGTCGGCACCGGCACCCGCAGCGCGTAGCCGTCGAGCTTGCCCTTGAGCTCGGGCAGCACCAGGCCGATGGCCTTGGCGGCACCGGTCGAGGTCGGCACGATGTTGAGCGCGGCGGCTCGGGCCCGGCGCAGGTCCTTGTGCGGCCCGTCCTGCAGGTTCTGGTCCTGGGTGTAGGCGTGGATGGTGGTCATCAGGCCACGCTCGATGCCCCAGTTGTCGTGCAGCACCTTGGCCAGCGGGGCCAGGCAGTTCGTGGTGCACGAGGCATTGGAGATGATGTGGTGGTTGGCCGGGTCGTACTCGTTGTTGTTCACACCCATCACGATGGTGATGTCGTTGTCGGTGGCCGGGGCGGAGATGATGACCTTCTTGGCCCCGCCGTCGAGGTGCTTCTTGGCGTCGGCGGCCTTGGTGAAGAAGCCGGTGGACTCGACCACGACGTCCACGCCGAGGTCCTTCCACGGCAGGTTGGCCGGGTCGCGCTCCTCGAGGGCGCGGATGCTCTTGCCACCGACCAGGATGTTCTCGGCGTCGTAGCTGACCTCAGCCGGGAAGCGACCCAGGATCGAGTCGTACTTGAGCAGGTGGGCCAGGGTCTTGTTGTCGGTCAGGTCGTTGACCGCCACGACCTCGACGTCGGCGCCGGAGGCCTGCACGGCGCGGTAGAAGTTGCGGCCGATCCGGCCGAAGCCGTTGATGCCAACCCGAACAGTCACTGCGTGTCTCCTAGCTTTAGACGGTGTAACTCTCGACGATCTGGGCTAAAGGATGATCTGGTCCAGTGTGAGTACGGCCGCGCGACACTGCCCGCCGTTTGCCTGTCGAATTCAGCCTATCGTTCGCGTCACATTGACTCGACGGCAGCCTGATACCGACCGGTAGCCTCGTCGGTTTGCCCGCACCGGCCCGGTCCGGCGACTACCTGCTTCCGCCGGCCTCAGCGCGCTT
>CAZZZW010000222.1:0-7719 GCA_964658795.1 Phormidium nigroviride PCC 7112 | reverse complement strand
TATACAGCGCCCAGGTGCTTTGCAGGATCAGCTGCGCCAGCGTGGCCAGCGCGATGATCGCGGCCATCAGCAGCCAGCCGGCGTCGTGGAAGAGCTGGAGTGACCAGGCCACCACGAACGGGCCGACCAGCTGGGGCAACGAGTTGTACATCGACCACAGCGACTGGTTGTGGGCGGTCACGTCATGCCGGCGCAATGTGAGTCCGAGGCCCCAGACGGCTGCCGACGCGCTCAACTCGCCCAAGGACAACGTGATGGTCGCCAGCAGCATTATCGCCGCTCCGGCGGTCGCGGCGACGGTGCCGGCGAGGTAGAACAACGCGCAGGCCCCGACCAGCAGGGTGCCGCCCCGGGCCGCCACCCGGGTGGCACCGCTGATGTCGTCGGCCCCCCGGCTGACCCGCACCTGCAGGCCGACGGCGACGGCCGTGTTCAGCGTCATCGCCACCCCGATCAGCCACTGGTGATCGGTGAAATGCCGGAGTACCAGCAGCGGCAGGCCGATGGTGAGCAGGCTGGTGCAGAGGAACAGGGTGCCCAGGAGCAGTCCGACGGCAGCGAACCGCAGGTGGCCAGCACCGGTCGAACCGGCCGGCGCGGTCCGGGCCGGGTCAGGTGGCAGCCGACTGGCGAAGCCGGCCGCGATCAGGAACGAGGCGGCGTTACCCACCACCACCAGCTG
This sequence comes from Phormidium nigroviride PCC 7112, assembly GCA_964658795.1. GTDB lineage: Bacteria > Actinomycetota > Actinomycetes > Mycobacteriales > Jatrophihabitantaceae > Jatrophihabitans_A. The sequence continues at coordinate 7,037 of CAZZZW010000222.1, read as the reverse complement.
CAAGGCCAGCCGGCCGTGACCGGCCAGGGCGAGTGAGCCCAGCAATGAGCCGAACGCGAAGGCCAGGTTGTAGACCGAGCGGTTGTAGGCAGCGATCCGGATGCGGTCGCCCGGTTCGGCGAAGGCGTACAGCACCACCTTGCGCACCGGGCTCTCCCAGCCGTCGACGATCAGGACGAACAGGGTGATCAGCAGGAACGAACCGAATCCGCGGGCGAGCAGGTAGAACGGAAACGCCGCGGCCCGGATCAGGTGTACCAGGACGAGCGAACGGCGATGTCCGATCCGGTCGGCCACCCGGCCCAGCGGCACCCGGGCGAACAGGCTGAGCACGCCCCCGATCCCCAACGCGGTGCCGACCTGGGTTGCCGAGACCCCGACGACGCGGACGAACAGCACGACGCTGACGGCCAGAAAGCAGCCGGTGCCGAGAGAATCGGTGAAGGTGATGACGGCGTAGGCCCGCTCCTGACCGGTCGGCGGCACCAGGTGCCTGACCGCGTTGCCGAGCATGCACGTCCTCTTCCCTGGTGGCTGTGACTACGTGGCCCGAAATGTTACTGCTGGCCACGTTGAACAATATTTAGGTCACAGCAATCGTGATCTGGACGAGCTTGATGGGTTCTGTCATTCTTATGGCGCTCTGCCCGAAGTGTTCCATCATCCGCGGTGTACCTGACCAGTCCTAACGCTGCCCTGCGAAAGGCCGACATGCCCAACCCCGCTGCCACCCCGACCACGCCCCTGGGCAAGGTCGTCGCCAAATACCACGTGTATGTAGGCAAGAAACTGACTACGCTGACGACCCAGGTGGCCAACCTGCGGACGTCGGTGGCCGCCGGACGGCGAGCCGAAGCCCAGCACCGGTGGCTGGCCGCGCAGGTGACCTGGCAGCAGGTCGGAGCGGCCTACGGCAGCTTCGGCGCCGCAGGCACCGCGATCAACGGCCTGGCCAACGGACTGCCCGGCTACACCGCTGACCCCGGCTTCACCGGCCTGCACCGAATCGAGTTCGGCCTCTACCACGCCGAGGATTTCGCGACCCTGCTGCCGCACGTGGACCAGCTCGCCGCCGACGTGGCCACCCTCATCACCAACCTCGATCAGACGGCGGTCACGCCGACCGACATGCCGATCCGGGCGCACGAGATCCTCGAGGACGCGTTGCGCGATCACCTTTCCGGACAGGACGATTACGGCTCAGGGATGGCGTATGCGCTCACGTCCGCAGACGTGGCCGGCACTCGTGTCGTGCTCAACGAGCTCAAGCCGTTGATCCCGGTGGCCGTGTTGGGCCACAGCGCCTACGACACGTCCACGGCCGCGCTGAACGTGCTCGATGCTGCACTGACCGCGACGAAGTCCGGAACCCAGTGGCCGAACTACAACAACCTGACCAAGCACCAGCGACAGCCGGTGAACGGTGCCATCGGCGCGGCGCTGGAATGTCTGTACCAGGTGCCCTTCGTGCTCAGCAAAGTCACCTAAGTCCTCAACCCCCTCAATCACCTTGTTCGCGAAAGGCATTCGATGAAGATCGGACGTCGTAATTTCCTTCGGGGCGCCGGCCTCGGCACCGCGTTGGCTGCCGCCGGTACCGCCGGGCTGGCCCAGGCGCCGACCGCGGCGGCCGACACTGTCGACCCGTCGACGATCGCCATCGACTTCCTGGGGGCCAACCAGGCCGGGGTCTTTCGGCCGGCCGTCCAGCAACCGGCGGCCTGTTTCGCATCGTTCCGGGTACTGGCCCAGGACGGCCCCGGGCTGCAAGCGCTGCTGCAGACGTTGACCGGCCGGATCCAGACGTTGATGGAGGGGTCCCTCGAATCCGGCAGCGTGCGCCGGCCGCGCGAGACCGAGGTCCCCGGCGTCGACAGCGGCGTGCTGGGACCGCAGGTGCCGCCGGACGAGCTGACTGTCACGGTGGGGCTCGGGGCGAACCTGTTCACCGACCAGTACGGCCTGACGGCACAGAAGCCGCAGGGACTCACCGCCATGCCGATCTTTCCCAACGACACCCCGGATCCGGACTGGACCGGTGGTGACCTCTTGCTGCAGATCTGTGCCAACGCGCCGGATTCGGTGCACCACGCCCTGCGCGACATCACCCGGTTCACTCGGGGACAGCTGCAGCTGGAATGGAAGCTGATGGGCTTTCACTCGGGCTCGCGGCCGGACGGTGCGCCGCGGAACCTGTTCGCCTACAAGGATGGCATCAGCAATCCGAGTGAGGCCGAGAACCTGGTGTGGATCACCGCGGATTCCGGGCAGCCGGCCTGGGCGGTGGGTGGCACCTTCATCGTGGTCCGGTTGATCCGGATGCTGGTCGACTTCTGGGATCGGGTCGGGGTTCCCGAGCAGAACGCCATGATCGGCCGCGACCGGGGGACCGGAGCTCCGCTGGACGGCACCCTTGAGACCGACATCCCGAACTATGCGGCGGACCCCAAGGGCACCAAGATCCCGCTGGATGCCCATATCCGACTGGCCAATCCGCGAACGGCGGCCACTGATCGGAGCCGCATCCTGCGTCGGGGCTACAACTACGAGAACGCCGGCATGGCCCGCAACGGCAATGCCGAGACCGGCCTGATCTTCGCCTGTTACCAGCAGAACATCCAGGATCAGTTCGAGGCCAACCAGTTGCGGCTGGTGAACGAACCGATGACGGACTACATCCAGCCCTTCGGTGGCGGCTACTTCATCGGACTGCCGGGTGTGCAGAACTTCGGTGACTACCTGGGCCAGGGGCTGTTCCCCGACTCCTGACCGAACCACCCTTTCGGCCATTGTGCGGCCACACCTTGCGCACCGCCTCGGCGTGTCGGGCAAGCTGTGGCCGCACAATGCATAAGCAAGCACAGACGAAACCGCCCGCCGGGATCAACCCGGCGGGCGGCTTTGCGTTCAGGTGGATCAGGTCAGGCGGCAGGCGTTGGTCGCGTTGGACCAGCTGCCCTGCAACGCAAACGTGCCGGTGGAGAAGGCGACGTTGGCGGCGTGACCGGTGCCGCTGCTCAGCCAGGCGCACTCGTCGGCGTTCTCCTGGCCCGAGTACGAGCTGCTGGTGTGGTTCGTCCAGCCACCGGCCGGGTTCTGGTCGGTCATCATCTCGGCCCACTCGTGGCCCAGGGTCATCGTCCACCCGTCCAGGGTTCCGGGGGAGTTGATGAAGCCGACGCCGCAACCGGCTCCGGAGTCCATGTTGTACGGCTGGTTGGAGAACGCGATGTCACCGTAGCTGGACGAGACCGCGCCACCGGTGAGCGTGCTGTCACCGTTGTAGTCGTGCCAGGCGCAGTACTGGCCCTGGTAGCTGTCGGGGTTGGTGCCGTGCGGGGACAGGATCACGTAGTACGAGTCCCGGTTCGACGCGGCCGTGGTGTTGCCGAAGTGCGCGGCCGCCTTGACCGCTTCGACCCCGAGCTGGTGGCCGCTGGCCGCCGACGGGGAGGCGGCCGAGTTGTCGTACCAGACGCCGGCGAGCGCGCCACCGGACTGGGCCGGGATGTGAGTCGAACCGGCCGGGCAGGTGGTCGTTCCGTAGGCCACGCCCTCGCAGTACTGCTGCAGCACGTTCGACCAGGTCTCGCCGCCGACGCCGATGCCCTGGAAGAACTTCTGCGCGGCCGGAGCGCCGCCCTTGGCGTCACCGCTGAAGCTGGTGATGCCGCCGGAGGTGGTCGCGGTACCCCACTGGGTGCCGTAGAAGACCAGGTAGACCTTCGACTGGCCGCTCTGCACGCCGATGCCGTCGACGCCGCCGCCGTAGGACAGCGTGCGGGTTCCGGTCGCGTTCGGCGTGACGGCGGCCTGTTTCTTGGACCACGCGTCCATCTTGGCCTTGCCCTGGATGGTCGGGATTGCCCCGTGCCGGTAGGGGTGCTGGTAGTCCGGCGCGAATGGGTTGGCCTGCACGGCCGGATGCGGTGCGGGGGCTGCGAGCGCCGAGACGGACATGCCGGCAACGGCGACGGCAGCGGCACCAGCAGCGACTGCCAATGCCTTCGAACGTGCGTTCATCGATCCTCCGGAGAGAAAACAGGGATGGGGGAATTGGGTGGAACGTGGCGGAAACATATCTAATACCCGTCTACGACACAAGACATAGTTTGGAACGGTTTTTAGGGTTTTGTCGTTGACGACGAACGACAAGGTCGGCTCGGCATTGGTCTTGTTCGACGCGGCATTCCGAATTGAGGCCCATCACGGAGGACGGAGAAACCGGCGCGGTACCACCTCTTGCGCTCGGTGTCTGCACGCGGCACGATTCGGGCTTACAACACTCTTGCCGCGTAAATCGCCAAATTCCCTGAAGGAGTACCAATGCGTCACTCCGACCCTCGGGCGCCCCGGCGTCATCGGTCTCGCGCCATCGTGGCCACCGCCGGCGTGCTGGCCCTGCCCGCCGCCCTCGCCGTCGGGCTGCCCAGCGCATCAGCCGCTCCGGTCTCGCGGACCAGCGTGCAGGGTGCTCCGAGTTGGACCGCCGCCAGCGCGGCACTGGCCACCGCCCCGTCGGCCCAGCAGCTGGACTTCACCGTCACCCTGACTCCACGTGACGCCGCCGGGGCCCAGCGGTTCGCCGACGCGGTCAGTGATCCCAAGAGTTCGTCGTTCCGAAAATTCCTGACCCCGCAGCAGTTCACCGATCGGTTCAACGCCAGCCCGGCCGACGTCGCCTCGGTGGTCGGCTGGTTGCGCGCGGCCGGCCTGCACACCGGCACTATTCCCTTGAGCCGCAACTACATTCCGGTTTCGGGAACGGTGGCCACCGTCGACCGGGCCTTCAGCTCCACGATCAGCCGCTACCAGCGCAACGGCCACTTGGTGACGGCGCCGAGCCGTCAGCTGACCGTGCCCGCCGCTGTCGCCGGCAAGGTCGGTGCGGTGCTCGGCCTCGACACCTCCGAGGTCTACCGGTCGAACGCGGTGGCCACGCCCCTCGGCGCTTCGGCCGGCAACACCAGCTGCTCGACCTACTGGGGCGAGAACACCAACACCTCCTACGCCGCCGCGCCGACGCCGTTGAGCGGAAACCTGCCCAACCGGGCCTGCTACACCCCGTCCCGGCTGGATGCGGCCCGCGGCATCCCAGCTACCGGTAAGACCGGAGCCGGCGTCACGGTGGGCATCGTGCTCTGGTGCGACAGCCACACGATTCCGACCGACGTCAACACCTGGGCCGCTCAGGTCGGAGCCCCGGCCCTGACCGCCGGCCAGTTCACCGCGAACGACCCGAGCAGCTGGGACAGCTACTGCACCAACCAGGCCAACATCGACAACTCGATGGTCGAGACCGCGTTGGACGTCGAGTCGATTCACGGTGCCGCGCCGAACGCCAACATCGTGTATTCCCCGGCGGCCGGCCCGTACAACAGCTACCTGACCACCGCTACCCAGAGTCTGGTGAATGCCAACCAGGTCTCGGTCATCACCAACTCCTGGGGCGGTGGTGAGAGCACGGCGTTCCTGCACTCGATCTACGTGCAGGCCGCCTCGCAAGGCATCTCGGTGCTGGCGTCCTCGGGCGACGCCGGCGACAACGACTACGCCAACGGTTCCTCCAGCAAGGGCTCACCCTCGGCCGACTACCCGGCCTCGGACTCCGAGCTGACCTCGATCGGCGGGACCTCGCTGGGTATCACCTCCGGCAACACCGCGCTGTTCGAGCAGCCCTGGTACGACGTGATCAGCCGACGAAGCGGTTCGACCTGGGGCGCCAAGGCGTTCTACGGCGCATCGGGGGGTGGCAAGAGCGGGATCACCGCGCAGCCGTCCTACCAGGCCGGCATCGTGCCATCGAGCTTCGCCGGTTCGGGATCGCCGCGGCGTACCTATCCGGACATCGCCAACATCGCCGACAGCCAGACCGGTTACGTCGTCGGGGTCAGCCAGTCCGGGACGTACACCACCTTCACCGTCGGCGGCACCAGCCTGGCTTCGCCCTACACCGCAGGCGAAGTGGCACTGGCCATCCAGACCAAGGGCGCGCGCCTCGGTTTCCTGAATCCGAAGTTGTACACCAACCGGGCTACCGCGGTCACCGACCTGAGCGGGAGCACCGTCAGCCAGGGCACCGAAGGCAAGTGGACCAACCCGAGCACCGGGGCGGTCACCGAACCGACGACCTACTTCCTGAACGGGCAAGGCCTGCTCGCGTCGTCTCAGAAGTCGGTGGCCGGTTGGGACAACATCACCGGGCTGGGCGCGGTGTCCAACGCGAGCGCGTTCATCAGCGCGATCCAGTAGCGCCCACCACGACCCGCTGACCGGCGGCACCGCCAGGTCGCGAAACCCGGGCCCGGCCGTGCGGTTGGAGGAGTAATCGTGTCCGCCGAGGAAATCCTGATCCTGACCCGCGCTGACATCGTGCGGTGCCTGGCCGAGGTCGATCCGGTCGCGGTCATCGCCGATGTGCTTCGGTTGCACGCGCAGGGCGCCACCACACTGCCGGCTGAGGGCTACCTGCCCTGGCAGAATTCGAAAGACCAGTACTGCCGTGCGCTGGCGATGCTCGGCTCGGTCACCCCGCCGGATGACGGCGCGGCCCGCTACGGAATGAAACTGATCAATGCCTCGGTCGGTAACCCCGCCCTCGGGATCGAGCGGGCCGGCGGCTTCACCGTCCTGTTCGACGCGGAGACCGCCCGGCCGGACACCTTGCTGGAAGCCGGTTACCTGAGCGCCATGCGCACCGCGGCCTACACCGCCTGTTCGCTGCGCGAGTTGGGGCCGGCACAGTTCGAGCAGGTCTCGATCGTCGGCTGCGGCACATTGGCCCGGATGCACATCAGGTTGCTCCCGCGCTACTTTCCGGCCGTCACGCGGATCAGCTTGTTCGACCTGGAACCGGCGCGAGCGCAGGCGCTGGCGGCCGAGGTCCGAGCGGACCACCCGCAGCTGACGGTGGACACCTGTGACTCGGTTCGGACCTGCTTCGAGCAAGGCGATGTCGTGGTCACCCTGACGACGTCCAGCCAGCCCTATGCATCCGCGGACTGGATTCGTCCCGGTGCGCTGATCGCACACGTTTC
>CAZZZW010000221.1:3757-7735 GCA_964658795.1 Phormidium nigroviride PCC 7112 | reverse complement strand
GGATCGGCTTGGTCACGGCGTCCGGATCATCGACGACATCACGGCCGAGGGCGACACCCTCGAGGCCCAGGTCCGCACCGCTCAACTCGGCCGGCTGGCCCAGTACGTCCGGGACAAGCGCATCCCGCTCGAGATGTGCCCCTCGTCCAACATCCAGACCGGCGCGGCGGCCTCGATGGCCGACCATCCGATCGGCCTGCTGCGGCGCCTGCACTTCCGGGTCACCGTCAACACCGACAACCGGCTGATGAGCAACACCACGATGACCCGCGAGATGACGCTGCTGACCCAAGCCTTCGACTACGGCTGGTCGGATCTGCAGTGGCTGACGGTCAATGCGATGAAGAGTGCCTTCATCCCCTTCGACGACCGGCTGGCGATCATCAACTCCCAGATCAAGCCCGGCTACGCCGCCCTGAGCGTCTGAGCCGCCATGACGCAGCCGGGGGATGAAACGAGTGAGGCGCTGCAGCCGCTGGCCGCGCTGGTCTCACGCCAGGCCTCCGACGTCGAGGTCTATGCCGGTTTCCTCTACTCCACACTGGCCGAATCGCTTCCGGCCGGGTTGGTCGAGATCGAACGCAAGACCTCCATGACCGATCGGATGCGGGGCCGGCCGGGCGCGGTCGTGGCGACCTCGCTCCGGCTCGGCGAGCAGCGGTTCATCCTGCAACGCAACGATGTCGGCGCACCGAGCCAGGCGTTGATAGCCCACGAGGTCGGCGGCATCGTGCTGTCCCGAACCGAGGTCAGCCTGCCGGACTGGTCGCAAGCACTCACCCGAGGGCTGGCTCAACTGGCTCAGCACAACTCCGATGTCGCCCAGGCCCTGCAACGGCTCAGCGGGTTCACCGTCTGAGAATCTCTTGTTCCGAACGAGGAGATAGTCCATGACCCAGCCCAATGTGGATCTGAGCCAGTACGGCATCCCGGCCGACGCCGCCCGCCGGATCGCGGAGAACGCCGACGGGACGGCCGGTGCGGTGTTCACCAGCGACTTGTCGGTGAACGAGTTTCTGCTGGTGCGCGAAGCTGGTTTTCGGCCGCTCGGACTGGTCATGGGCTCTTCGGTCTACCACATCGGCGCCCAGTTCTCCTCGTTCAACCAGAGCATGGAACTATCCGTGCTGACCCAAGCCATGTACCACGCCCGCGAACTGGCGATGACCCGGATGCGGGCCGAGGCCTATGCGCTCGGCGGTGATGGCGTCGTCGGCGTCCGGCTCAAGGTGGTCGGCGTCGAATGGGGCGAGCACATCGCGGAATTCACCGCCATCGGCACCGCGGTCAAGGCCGATGGGGCCGAGGCGCCCGGCGGCTGGCGGGACGCCTCCGGTGGGCCGTTCACCTCTGACCTCTCCGGCCAGGACTTCTGGACGCTGGTGCAGGCCGGCTACGCCCCACTCGGGTTGGTCATGGGCACCTGCGTGTATCACATGGCCCAGCAGGGCTTCCGTCAGATGTTTCGTAACATGGCCCAGAATGTGGAGATTCCCCAGTACACGCAAGGGGTGTATGACGCCCGCGAGCTGGCCATGGGCCGGATGCAGGCCGAGGCGCGAGCCCACCGGGCCGAGGGGATCGTCGGCGTGCAGCTCACCGAGCACAACCATGTCTGGGGCTATCACACCACCGAGTTCTTTGCCGTCGGCACTGCTGTCCGCCCATTGCGCGAGGACCACACCATCGCCCAGCCCAACCTGGTCATGCCGTTGACCTGAGCCGGCTACCGGTGCGGGTACCGCACCTCGGGCAGCAACTTCTCGACGGCTGCGGCCCAGCGCAGCAGGTCCAGGTCCTGATCACGTCGGGCCAGCAAGGAGATTCCCACCGGCATCCCGTCGACGAACATTCCCGGAAGGGTGATCGACGGGGCGCCGGTGATAGCGCACAACGACGACGTCGACACCGCCTCATGCTCGGCCACCCCGTAGCGGATGGGCTGGGCCGGACCGTTCGTCACGGTCACTGCGAACGCGGCATCGCCCAGCACGGCAGCCAATTCACGCTCGGCCCGCGCCGAACAATCAGTGCGGGCCGAAGCCGCCCGCTCCGGATCAGCCGCCGCGGCCAGCGCGAAGATCTCGTCACCGAACCGGGACAGCTCGACCTCGTCCGCCCGGTTGAAGGCCAACAGTTCCGGCCACGTTCGCGGATGTGAGCCCGGACGGCCGGCCAGGTAGGCCGGTAGGGCAACGGCGAAGTCGCCCACCAGCGCCTGGAACTCGGCGTCGGCGAACGGGCCGGTCGGCTTCTCCAAGCTCGGCGCCGGCCGGACCGCAGCGCCGGCCGAGGTCAACCATCCCGCCACCGTCGACAACACCGCACCCACCTCGGCCGACAAGCCATCCGGCCGCCACACCGACACGGGCACGCCGGCCAGTGATTCCGGTGCGCCGTCCGACATGGAATCACCAGAGGCATCAAGGGCGATGTCGGCCAGTACCGCCCACAACTCGGCGGCGTCGGCCACGGTTCGGGTCAGCGGCCCGGCGGTGTCCTGCACCGGCGACAGCGGCACAATCCCTTCGCTCGGAACGGTCCCGGCCGTCGGCTTGAAACCGACCACACCGCAGTGCCCAGCTGGCGACACGATCGAGCCGTCGGTCTCGGTGCCGATGGCCCACGGGGCCAGCCCGGCCCCGATGGCGGCCCCGGATCCGGACGACGACCCGGACGGATTACGCCCCGGATCAAAGGGATTTCCGGTCTGGCCGCCGACCGCGCTCCAGCCGCTGGTCGAGGCGGTCGAGCGGAAGTTCGCCCACTCTGACAGGTTGGTCGCTCCGAGCACGATCATCCCGGCGGCTCGAAGTCGTGCGACCAGCGGAGCGTCGAGCTCGACCGGCGAGGCGGCCAACACCCGTGAGCCGGCCGAGCCGGGCAGGCCGACGGCTTCGATGTTGTCCTTGAGCAGGATCGGGATTCCGTCGTACGGACCAAGAGATGCCCCTGCTGAACGCCGCCGGTCCGACGCGGCGGCATCGTCCAGCGCCGTGGCCGACATGGCCAGCACGGCCCGCAGCGAAGGATCGATCCGGTCGATCCGCGCCCGGTAGAACTCAGCCAGCTCGACGGCCGAGGAGGCCCCGGAGGCCAGCAACCCGGCGGCCTCGGACGCGGTGAAACTAGTCGGTGTCGTCGTCATGCCCCTCGATGATCTCGGCGGCCGAGCCTTCCCACTTCAGCCAGGAGTTCACCCGGCCGACCGCGCGCTCCCAGCTCTCGGCCACCACGTCGCCGAGCCGGGCCCATTCGGCCTGGCCGTCCTTGCCGTCGGTGTAGTCGGTGTCGCCCTCGACCAGCAACGCGTACTCGCGGGTGCCGTTGAGCACCGCCCGCAGCATGCCGTCCTCGCAGCAGTCGGCGATCCGTACCGCCATGTCGACCACGTCGGCCAGCTGGCCGACGGTCGCTTCCGAGGGCGACTCGGCGGCCAGCTCGTACACCGACTCCAAGTCGTAGTCGGCGTCCTCGGCCGGTTCGAGGACCTTCTTGCCACGTTTGGCGAATCCAGGCCAGGCCGGGTGGTCGGACAGGTCGTGCTCGGGGTTGTCGCCGAGCCAGGTGTTGAGCTCATCGGCCGTGCCCAGCAGCACGATCTTGGAACCGTCACCGAGAAAGCCCTGCCACTCCTCACCATCGCTGTCCTCCCACGGCGGGGCGTACAGCGTGATGCCGGTGTGGCCCCCGGAACTCAGGCGGACGGCGACGATCGGGTCGGCGAAATTCGACATGCAGCGAACTTACACACCCATCGGGTGCCACACCGTCTTGGTCTCGGTGAACGCGGCCAGCCGAGCGGTTCCCGGTTCTGCGGCCGGGTCGAAGCCGACTGGCGCGTACACCCGCTTGACGTTGTCCGCCGCCGCTACGGCCAGCGGAACCCGGCCGGCCGGGTCGATGCCGGTCAGGTCGAGGCAGTTGACGTCCCGGTGCCCGGCCAGCCAGGGCGCGAGCTCGGCGGCCGACCCGGTG
>CAZZZW010000221.1:0-3747 GCA_964658795.1 Phormidium nigroviride PCC 7112 | reverse complement strand
GCAGGTTGAGCACGCCGCCGGGCAGGTCCGAGGTGGCCAGCGCCTCGGACAACGACACGGCCGGCAGCGGTCGATCAGAGGACGCGACGACCACGACCACGTTGCCGGTCGCTATCGCCGGCGCCACCACCGAGACGAACCCGAGCAGCGATGACTCCTGAGGTGCGATCACCCCGACCACGCCGGACGGTTCCGGCATCGAGAAGTTGAAGTACGGGCCGGCCACCGGGTTGGCGCCGCCGACCACCTGGGACCATTTGTCGGTCCAGCCGGCGTACCAGACCCACCGGTCGATCGCCGCGTCCACCTGGGCCGACGCAGCAACGACCGAACCGGCTTCGGCCGCCCTCACCTCGGCAACGAACTGATCCCGGCGGCCTTCCATCATCTCCGCGATCCGATAGAGGATCTGGCCCCGGTTGTAGGCGGTCGCCGCTGACCAGCCGCCGAACGCCTTGCGCGCAGCCACCACGGCATCACGCAGATCCTTGCGCGAGGCCTGCGCGGCCTGGGCCAGCAGCGTCCCGTCCGGTGCGGTCACCGGATAGACCCGGCCGGATTCCGACCGCGGGAACGCACCGCCGATGTAGAGCTTGTAGGTCTTGCGGACGGCAACGCGATCGGCCGCCGAAGTCAGGACCGGGGTCGAGGCCTTGGCCGCTGACTTCGAGGCCGGCTTGGTCGACGCGGTCTTGGCCGCCTTGGGCTTAGTGGGCAAGGTAGGCCTCCAGTCCGTGCCGGCCGCCTTCGCGACCGAACCCGGATTCCTTGTAGCCGCCGAACGGCGAGGTCGGATCGAAACGGTTGAAGGTGTTGGCCCAGACCACCCCGGCCCGCAGCCGGTTGGCCATCCAGAGGATCCGGGAACCCTTCTCGGTCCAGATCCCGGCCGACAGGCCGTACGGGGTGTTGTTCGCCTTCTCGACCGCCTCGGCCGGGGTGCGGAACGTCAACACCGACAGCACCGGACCGAAGATCTCTTCTCGGGCGATCCGGTTGGCCTGACTGACATTGGTGAACACCGTCGGCGGGAACCAGAATCCCCTTTCCGGCAAGGCACATTCCGGGGACCATCGGTCAGCGCCCTCGGTGACGCCGGAGTCGGCCAGCTCGCGGATCCGGGCCAGCTGGGCGGCCGAATTGATTGCGCCGATATCGGTGTTCTTGTCCAGCGGGTCACCGAGGCGCAGGGTGCCGAGCCGGTCGTGCAGGGCCGCGACGAGCTCGTCGTGGATGGATTCCTGCACCAGTAACCGCGAGCCGGCGCAGCAGACGTGACCCTGGTTGAAGAAGATGCCGTTGACGATGCCCTCGATCGCCTGATCCAGCGGCGCGTCGTCGAAGACGATGTTGGCCGCCTTGCCGCCGAGCTCCAGCGATACCCGTTTGCCCGATGCGGCAACGGACTTCTGGATCATCTTGCCGACAGCGGTAGAGCCGGTGAAGGCGATCTTGTCCACGCCCGGGTGATCCACGATGGCCTGTCCGACCGACGGGCCGCCGGGCAGCACGTTCACCACACCGGGCGGCAGGTCGCACTCGGCGATGATCTCGGCCAGGGTGATCGCGGTCAGCGGGGTCGTCTCGGCCGGCTTCAGCACCACCGTGTTACCGGTGGCCAGCGCCGGTGCGATCTTCCAGGCCGCCATCAGCAACGGGAAGTTCCACGGGATGACCTGGCCGGCCACCCCGATCGGGCGCGGGTTCGGGCCGTAACCGGCGTACTCCAGCTTGTCGGCCCAACCCGCGTAGTAGAAGAAGTGCGCGGCCGCTGTCGGCACGTCCACGTCACGGGATTCACGGATCGGCTTGCCGTTGTCGAGGGATTCCAGTACGGCCAGTTCGCGGCCGCGCTCCTGGACCGCCCGGGCGATCCGGAACAGGTACTTCGACCGGACGCTGCCCGGCAGTGCCGACCACGGGCCGAACGCCTGCCGGGCGGCGGCCACCGCGTCGTCGACGTCGGCCGGGGACGCTTCGGCCACCTCGGCCAGCGGTTCCTCGTTGGCCGGGTTGATGGTCTTGATCGCCTCGCCCCGGCCGTCGCGGAACTCGCCGTCGACGAAGATGCCGTAGTGCGACTTCAGCCTCGCGATATCACGGGATTCCGGCGCGGGCGCGTACTCGAATGCAGTCATCTCAACTCAGTCCACATTGACGTTTGGTGATCGGGTGCTCAGTCGACGGTGACATAGTCCGGGCCGTCGTAGGCCCCCGTCGTCAGTTTGTGCCGCTGCAGCAGCAGATCGTTGAGCAGGCTGGAGGCGCCGAACCGGAAGGTCTCCGGGCGCAGCCACGGTTCACCGGCCACCTCGTTGACCATCACCAGATAGCGGACCGCCTCCTTGGTGGTGCGGATCCCGCCGGCCAGCTTCACGCCTCGGATCTCCCCGGTACGAGCAGCGAAATCTCGAACGGCCTGCAGCATCACCAGGGCGACCGGCGGGGTGGCGGCCGGACTGACCTTGCCGGTCGAGGTCTTGATGAAGTCGCCCCCCGCCAGCAACGACAGCCAGGACGCCCGACGGACGCTGTCGAGGGTGACCAGTTCGCCGGTCTCCAGGATCACCTTCAGATGGGCCGATCCGCAGGCTGCCTTGACGGCCACGATCTCGTCGAACACCTGGCCGTAGCGGCCGGACAGGAACGCGCCCCGGTCGATCACCATGTCGATCTCGGTCGCGCCGGCCGCAACCGCCTCAGCCACGTCCACCAGCTTGGTCGCCAATGCCGCTCGGCCGGACGGAAACGCGGTGGCGACCGAGGCGATCTGCACGCTCGAACCTCGCAGCGCGTCGACCGCGGTCTCGACCAGGTCGGGGTAGACGCAGACGGCTGCGACCGAGGGCACCCCGGCGTCGGACGGGTCCGGCCGCATCGCCTTGGCGCACAACGACCGCACCTTGCCGTGGGTGTCCGCGCCTTCCAGCGTGGTCAGGTCGACCATCCGGATCGCGGTGTCGATCGCCCAGGCCTTGGCCGTGGTCTTGATCGAGCGGGTGGCTAGGGTCGCAGCCCGGCCCTCGGCGCCGACCTGATCGACGCCGGGCAGTCCGTGCAGGAAGCGTCGCAGCGAGGCGTCGTCGCGGGTCACACCGGCGAGTTCGGTGGCCAGTTCGGCCGCCGGACGGGCAGCGGCAGGGGCAACAGTCACCGCGCCAGTCTAGTGGCTGAGCCAGTAGGCTGACCCGCTGTGCAGATCGTCGTAGTGGAGCATCCCATCGTCCGGACCCGCCTGTCGGTCATGCGGGACGAGACGTCCAGCAACGCCGAGTTCCGGGCGGCCCTGCGGGAGCTGGCCACGTTGCTGGTCTACGAGGCCACCCGCAACCTCGAGGTCACCGAAACCCCGATCACCACACCGGTGACCGCGACGACCGGTGCCACCTTGGCCAACCCGCCACTGCTGGTGCCGGTGCTGCGAGCGGGTCTCGGGATGGCCGAGGCCGCGTTCAACCTGTTGCCCGAGTCGCAGATGGGCTTCGTCGGCCTGGCTCGTAACGAACAGACCCACCAACCCGAGGCCTACATGGCGTCGTTGCCGGACTCGCTGGCCGGCCGGCCGGTGCTGGTGCTGGACCCGATGTTGGCCACCGGTGGATCGCTGATTCACTGCTGCGAATTGCTGGCCTCGCGCGGCGCCTCCGACATCACCGTCATCTGTGCGCTGGCGGCCCCGGAAGGACTGGCCGCGGTCGAAGCCAGCGGCTTGGCCGGATTCCTTTACACGGCCAGCATCGACCAGGG
>CAZZZW010000220.1:0-7767 GCA_964658795.1 Phormidium nigroviride PCC 7112 | reverse complement strand
GCCGCGATGAGCGCTCGCGCGAAGAGCAACTGAGTCCGGAGCGGAGCGGAGGCCGCGATGAGCGCTCGCGCGAAGAGCAACTGAGACCGGAGCGGCCCGGCGCGCCCGCGTTGACACCCCGCTCTGCCACCATGGACGCATGCCGCTCTACCGGGACGAAGCCGTGGTGCTGCGCGTCCACAAGCTGGGTGAGGCGGACCGCATCGTCACCCTGCTGACCAAGCGGCACGGGCGGATCCGGGCCGTCGGCAAGGGTGTCCGCCGCACCACCTCCCGTTACGGTGCTCGACTCGAACCGGGTAGTCACATCGACGTGCAGTTGCACACCCGGACCGCCGAACCCGATGCCGAACGCGGCCATCCGCGACCCAATGGACTGGACCTGGTCACCCAGGTCGAGTCGGTCGACAACTACGGGGCCCGGTTGGCCGGCGACTACGGCGCCTGGACCTCGGCGGTGGCGATCTGCGAGACGGCCGAGCGGCTCACCTCCGAAGAGGGCGAACCGGCGCTGCGGCAGTACCTGTTGGTGGTCGGTGCGTTGCGCAGCCTGTCCCTGGCCGAGCACGATTCGAGTTTGATCCTCGATGCGTTCCTGATCCGGTCGATGTCGCTGGCCGGTTGGGAACCGGCCCTGGACGAGTGCGCGTTGTGTTCGGCGCCCGGCCCACATGCCGCCTTCCACGTGCCGTCCGGTGGTTCGGTCTGTCCGGCCTGCCGCCCCGGTGGGTCGGTCCGGCCGCAGCTGCAGTCGCTGGCCCTGATGACCGGTCTGCTCACCGGTGACTGGGCCGGTGCCGACCAGGCGGCCGATCAGCATCGACGTGAGGCCAGCGGTCTGATCGCCGCGCACCTGCAATGGCATCTGGAACGGGGGATCCGCTCGCTGCCGTTGGTGGACCGCTCATGATCGTCACCATCCAGCTCCGGCAGTCCGGCGAACCAGCCGAGTTCCAGGCTCAGGCCGATGCGGCGCTGCGGGTGCTGGCCGTCCGGCCCGGCTTTGTCCGGGGCAGCGTGGGCCGGGCCACCGACGACGAGACGGCCTGGTTGCTGCTGACCGAGTGGGCATCGGTCGGGGCTTACCGGCGCGCCCTCGGTGGCTACGACGTGAAGCTGACGGCTACCCCGCTGATGGCCAACGCCCTCGACCAACCGAGCGCGTTCGAGGAACTGTTGATCATCGATGCCGAGGGCCACGAGACGGCGGCAGCCAGTGACCGGGCCGGCGATGCCGATTGGGTCGATCGCCTGAGCTGACGGCCGGCTGGAGTCGAGGCCGAATCGAGCGCGCGGCCGATCCCGCCGTGGCCGGTTGGCAAATTCTCAGGTTCCAAGGAAGAACGGTTACATTAACGGCCGGGATACTTCGCCGAGCGAACTAACACGGCCAAAGGGGCATGATCTTGACGCGCATCGATAACGGGGCCGGTTCCGGCACCGAGATCGAACGTGAGGATGACCGCACGCCGGCATGGCCACACCTCTGGCGCCGCAATGTGCGTTACGTCCGGTGGTCGGCGCTCATCGTCTGGGCCGCCGTCATCATCTTCTGGGTCTTTCGCGACGGCATCACCTACGACCGCAACGTACTGCTGATCTGCATCTGCACCGGCCTGATGGCGGCCAGCATCGGCCGCCGGAACGCGCTGTTGGTGGTTCGCGACTGGCTGCCGTTCGCGCTGGTGCTGCTGCTCTACGACTACACCCGTGGCGCAGCCAAGTGGCTCGGACGGCCGACCCAGTGGCATCTGCAGATCGACGTCGACAAGGCGATCTTCTTCGGCCACGAGCCCACCGTCTGGTTGCAGTCCAAGCTCAAGGAGCCGTTCCCGCCCTGGTGGGAGGTCGGCGTCAGCGTCGTCTACATCTCCTTCTTCTTCGCCCCGTACGTGGTGGCCGGCATCCTGTACTTCCGCAACCGGGTCGAATGGCGCCAGTTCGTCTTCCGGTTCGTGGCGATCTCATTCATCGGGTTGCTGGGCTTCGTGCTCTACCCGGCCGCCCCGCCCTGGGCCGCCGCGGTCTGTGAGTCGTCCGAGGTCGCTACCGGCCCGTCCGATCCGCCCTGCATGGACAAGGCACCGAGCGAGGTCCCGGACGGTGGCCTACTCGGTCAGGTGCAGCTGAGCCACAAGGGCGCGGCTCCGTGGATCGAACGGATCTCACCGCGGGGCTGGGACAAACTCGGCATTCCGCAGGCCGGCACACTGCTCAGTGAGGGCCAGGCGACCTCGAACGAGGTTGCCGCAGTGCCGTCGCTGCACGCCGCGATCTCGTCGCTGTTGACCGTGTTCTTCTGGACCCGGCTGCGAAAACGCTGGCGGCCGTTGCTGGCCGGCTACGCACTGGTGATGGCGTTCTCGCTGGTCTACGCGGCCGAGCACTACGTCTTCGACATCCTGCTGGGCTGGACGCTGACCGGGCTGGTCTGCTTCGGGTTCTCCCGCTGGGAGCATCGTCGGGCCGATGCGCAGAAGCCGGTTGGCTCTACCGATACCCTGGATAGGTCGATACCAGCTCAATCCTGATGGAGAACGCCACCGTGCCCGTGGACCGCAATGACGCCGTTGTCAGCCTGGCCAAACGCCGTGGCTTCGTCTTCCCGGCGGCCGAGATCTACGGCGGCACCCGCTCGGCCTGGGACTACGGGCCGCTGGGTGTGGAGCTGAAGGAGAACCTGCGCCGGCAATGGTGGCGCACGATGGTGACCGGCCGGGACGACATCGTCGGCCTGGATTCTTCGGTCATCTTGCCGCCGGCCGTCTGGGCGGCCTCGGGTCACCTGGCCACGTTCTCCGACCCGCTGACGGAGTGCACCGTCTGCCACAAACGTTATCGGGCCGATCACCTGGAAGAGGACTTCGAGCGGCGCAAGGGCCGGGCTCCGGAGAACGGCCTGGCCGACATCAGTTGCCCGAACTGCGGCAACAAGGCCTGGACCGACACCAAGCAGTTCTCCGGCATGCTGCGCACCCACCTCGGCCCGACCGAGGACGAGTCCGGTCTGGCCTACCTGCGGCCGGAAACCGCCCAGGGCATCTTCCTCAACTTCGCCAACGTGGTGACGACCGCGCGGAAGAAGCCGCCGTTCGGCATCGCCCAGACCGGCAAGTCCTTCCGGAACGAGATCACGCCCGGCAACTTCATCTTCCGTACCCGGGAGTTCGAGCAGATGGAGATGGAGTTCTTCGTCGAGCCCGGCACCGACGAGGAATGGCACGAGTACTGGATCAAGGCGCGCTGGGACTTCTACACCGACCTCGGCCTGAACCCGGACAACCTGCGGCTCTACGAACACCCGAAGGAGAAGTTGTCGCACTACTCCAAGCGAACGGTCGACATCGAATACCGTTTCAACTTCGGTGGAAAGGAGTTCGACGAGCTGGAGGGCATCGCCAGCCGGACCGACTTCGACCTCTCGACCCACTCCGAGCACTCGGGTGCCGACCTGCGTTTCTTCGATGCGAGCAGGCCCGAGGGTGAGCAGCGCTACTTCCCCTACGTGATCGAGCCCGCGGCGGGTTTGACCCGGGCAACGTTGGCCTTTCTGCTCGACGCCTATCACGAGGACGAGGCCCCGAACACCAAGGGCGGGGTCGACAAGCGGACTGTGCTGCGGCTCGACCCGCGGCTGGCTCCGGTCAAGGTAGCGGTGTTGCCCCTGTCCAAGAACGCTGATCTGTCCCCGAAGGCTCGTGGCCTGGCCGCCGAACTCCGCAAGAACTGGAATGTCGAGTACGACGAGACCCAGGCCATCGGCAAGCGGTATCGCCGTCAGGACGAGATCGGCACGCCGTTCTGCGTGACCGTCGACTTCGACACCTTGGACGACCAGGCCGTGACCATCCGCGAACGAGACGCGATGACCCAGGAACGGGTCGCGCTGGACCGGGTCCCGGGCTACCTGGCCGAACGGCTGCTCGGCTGCTGATCGCCTTATGACTGCAGTTCAAACTCGGGTTTCCCCGCCGCTGAAAGTCGGCGAGCGGATCGTCGTCGACCCGCCGGTGGTGCTGGCTCCGCTGGCCGGCATCACCAACGTGGCGTTCCGGCGACTGTGCCGCGAGTACGGGGCCGGGCTCTACATCTCGGAGATGATCACCAGCCGGGCGTTGGTCGAGCGGAATCCGAAGACGCTGCGGATGGTGCAGTTCGCACCCGACGAGCAGCCTCGCTCCATCCAGCTCTACGGTGTGGATCCGGAGATCGTGGCGCAGGCCGTCCGGATGATCGTCGAGGACGATCTGGCCGATCATGTCGACCTGAACTTCGGTTGTCCGGTGCCCAAGGTGACCCGGCGCGGGGGCGGTTCGGCCTTACCGTGGCGGATCAATCTCTTCTCCGACATCGTCCAGGCAGCGGTTCGGGCCGCCGACGGCCAGTTGCCGGTCACGGTCAAGATGCGGGTCGGGGTGGACGCCGAGCACCTGACCTACCGCGAGGCCGGGCTGCGGGCCCAGGACGCCGGGGTGGCTTACGTGGCCCTGCACGGACGGACCGCGGCCGAGTACTACGGCGGTCACGCGGACTGGGACCGGATCGCGGATCTGGTGCAATTGCGGGACATTCCGGTGCTCGGCAACGGCGACATCTGGGAAGGCGCAGACGCGGTCCGGATGGTGCGCGAGACCGGGTGCGCCGGCGTCGTGGTCGGTCGGGGCTGCCTCGGTCGGCCCTGGTTGTTCGGTGATCTGGCCGCGGCCTTCCGCGGTGAGCAGCACACCGAACTGCCCGGCCTGGACCTGGTGGCCAAGGGCATGTACCGGCACGCCGAACTGCTGGCCGATTGGCTGGGCGAGGAGCGCGGTGTGGTCGACTTCCGCAAGCATGTTGCTTGGTATCTCAAGGGATTCTCGGTCGGCAGCGAACTCCGGACCCGGCTGGCGATGGCCTCGAACCTGACCGAGCTGGCCGACCTGCTCGGTGAGCTGGACCAGAGTCAGCCGTTCCCCATCAGCATCCTGGGCCAGCCACGCGGCCGGACCACCGGTGACAAGCGGGTGCACCTGCCGGAGGGCTGGCTGGCCGACCGGGAATCCCGAGCGGTGCCCTTCGGGGCCGAGC
Source organism: Phormidium nigroviride PCC 7112 (assembly GCA_964658795.1). Taxonomy (GTDB): domain Bacteria; phylum Actinomycetota; class Actinomycetes; order Mycobacteriales; family Jatrophihabitantaceae; genus Jatrophihabitans_A. Next base: position 2,700 of record CAZZZW010000220.1, on the reverse strand, counting down.
TGGAGAACTCCGGCGGCTGATCGCCCGTGAACGACAGGGTGTTGTGCCACCGGGCAGCGGCACAACACCCCAGCCGGCAAGGTCAGCTGATCCGACGGATGTTGGACAGGTAGGACTCGGCCACGTAACCCGAACCGGTGTGGCCGTTGGTCAGGGTGCCGGTCGTCCACACCCAGGTGTAGCCGCCGGTCGTCGTGCTGGGCGTCGCGCAGAATTCGACCGTCTGGCCCCCGGCGAAGTCGCCGATCACGTTCGAGCCATTGGGCGTGGTGTGCACCTTCAGCAGGTTGGCGTTGACGGTGCCCAGCCGGTTGTAGGTGCAGGAGATGTGCGGGGCCACGGAAGCCGAGGCCGGGGCGGCGACGGCGAGAAGTGGGATCGCGCTGGCCGACAACACAGCGGCGGAGACGAGCAGTTTCTTCATCGGACGGACTCCTTTGGCGTGGGGCTCCTGGATCGAGAGCCGTTGCCGACGCTAAACCCGGCATTGTGCCTATAGCAGGCGATGGCCTAATTTGGTCAACCAATGGCTGATGTCGGACATCAGACGACCGACCGATGATGGGAATCCCGATGGCCGAACTGCGAATCTCCCGCCGGACCTTGCTCAAGACCGGGTTGGCCGCGGCGGCGCTCGGGACGGCCGGCCTGAAACTGGCCGGCGATGCCGCTGCCGTGCTGCCCAACTCCCAGTATCTCGATCTGAGCCAGCCGTCCTATGACCTGTTCGCACGCAACCGGCCGTTGCACGAGTCCCATCACGTGATGCAGGGTTTGACCATCGACAACGTGAACAACCGGATCTACATCGCCCAGGCCAAGAACGTGGGATCCGGCGATGATCTGTGCATCAACCAGCTCGACTTCACCGGCAAGGTGACCGGCTACATGTACCTCGACAACGCCGGCCACGGGGTGTCGATCGCGGCCGAGCCGGTCGGCAGCAGCACCTATATCTGGGCCGAGGCGAACTCCTCGGCCAACGATGACACCGGCCGTGGCACCGCCCTGCAGCGGTTCAAGTTCGTCAGCGGTGCGGCCCCGTCCGGCGTGAAGAAGTACCTGACCGGCAGCACCGACATCACGGCGGCGACCGATCCGATCAACCAGCGAATCATGATCCGTCGGTCCATCGGTGGGCATATGCACTTCGACGTGTTCACCCAGGCGGCGGCGACGGCCGGCGACTTCTCCGCCCCGTTGGCCTCGATCGCCATGCCGTCCGGCATCACCGGGACGTTCCAGGGCTATGGCTTCTACGGCCGGTACCTCTACGTCCTCACCGGTGACGGACATGCCGACTCGGCCGACATCGATTCCAAGATCAGCTGCATCGACCTCAACACCGGCTCCGTGGTCGAGCCCAACGTGCTGACCAAGGCCGGCAGCACCCTGGTCTACCGCGAGCCTGAGGGCATGGCCGTCTACCAGACGTCGAGCGGCGACGTCCGGCTCGTCTTCGGCTTCGGGTCGCGGGACTCGGTCGACGGGATCGAGCGCTACGCCAACCTGTTCTACAAGGACGCGCTGATCGGCTGACCAGTGGCCGAAGTCGGCCAATCCGTGTCCGAGTTATGCCATTGACCGGTAAAAGCGGCGAAAGTACGTTTCTGGGGCCAGGCAACGGCCGTTGCATTTTCCCTTGGAGCCCCCATGCGTCAACGTCCACTTCTCGCTGCCTTGGCCACTGGCGCCATGCTCCTCGGCTCGGTCACGCTGCTGGGCCTCGATCAACCGGCCGGAGCCGTCCCGGTCCACCCGATGGTCGCGTCGAAACCGATCCCGTCCGCTGATGTCGACAACGCTAACGCGGTCTTCGGTTATCTGGTCGATCGCGGCTTCACCCGGGTCGAGGCGGCCGGTGTGATCGGCAACCTGGTGGCCGAGTCCAACGTGAGCCCCACCGCCAAGCAGAGCGCGTCCCCCTACGGCCAAGGCATGGTGCAGTGGAGTCTGGACGGGCGCTGGACGCACGTGCAGTCGCTGGCCGACAGTGAGGGCGTGTCGCCGTACACCCTGCGCCCGCAGGAGGAATGGATCTACACCGAGCTCAAGTCCGACGACTTCAACAATGCCTTCAGCCACGAGGCGGCCTGCGGTAATGACGTGGTGTGCGCGGCCTACGCGATCGAGCACTACTACGAGATCCCGAACGAGACCGCCCAGACCACGGCCGACCGGGAGGGCTGGGCCGAAGGCATGCTCAGCCAGGCCCACGGCACCACCAGTCCGGCGCTGGCGATCCCGAGCAGCGGTCACCTGGCCGTGGCTTTCGACGCCAACGACACCACCAAGCTGTGGACCTGGAACGCCGCGCTGAACTCCGGCGGCAACGGCACCGCCTCCTACGACGGGATGCAGCCGGGCACCAGCCCGTCCATCGCGGTGCTGCCCAACGGGAACTACGCGGTGGCCTTCCACGCCAATGACGGCAAGCTCTGGACCTGGGTCGGGGCGCCGAACACGGCCGGCAATGGCACGGCGACCAACGACGGCATGCAGTACGGCACCAGTCCGTCGCTGGCGGTGCTGCCGAACGGCAACCTGGCGGTGGCCTTCCACGCCAATGACGGCATGCTCTGGACCTGGAACGGCGCGGTGAACACGGCCGGAAACGGAACGGCCACCAACGACGGCATGGCCGACGGCACGAACCCGTCCCTGGCGGTATTGCCCGACGGTCACCTGGCCGTCGCCTTC
>CAZZZW010000219.1:0-7930 GCA_964658795.1 Phormidium nigroviride PCC 7112 | reverse complement strand
CTGCACCACCGCGGCCAGGGAGTCGGACTGCCAGTTCGGGACCTTCACCACCGCGTCCAGGAACTTGCCGGTGGCGTACCGGACGTCGGAGATCTGCGCCGCCGTACCCCAGCCCTGGGACGGACGCGGCTGCAGGATGCCGACCGAGTCTCGGTCGCCGTCGCCCGGGGCGAGGTTGCGCAGCTTGGATTCCTGCAGGGCCGCGCCGATCGTCAGGACCGCGGCCCGCTCGGGCAAGCCGCGTTTGAGCACGGTGCCGACGACGGTCGAGGCGACCTGGGCCTGACCGAGATCGAGGGTGTAGTCACCGAAGTCGCAGCCGTCACTGCGGACCGCGGACTGGGCCGCGTTCCACAGCACCCGGGCGCCCACCGCGATCGCCGCGACGGCCAGCACCACGACCGCCAGGGCGACGAATCCGGTGCGCGCGCGAGCAGCCATCAGTTGGCGTGCAGGGCGGCGTTCAGCTCGATGCCCTGACCGGTCCGTTGCCGGACCTCGAGGGCACCGGTCACCGAGTTCTGCCAGAAGAGCAGGCCGGATTCACCGGAGAACTCCAGTGCCTTGCGGACCGAGCCGTCGGGCAGCACGAGCTTGGAACCGGCCGTGACGTAGGTGCCGGCGGCGACCACGCAGTCGTCGCCGAGGGAGATACCGATGCCGGCGTTGGCCCCGATCAGGCAGCTCTTGCCGACCGACACGACCTCCTTGCCGCCGCCGGACAGGGTGCCCATGATCGATGCCCCGCCACCGACGTCCGAGCCGTCCCCGACGACCACGCCGGCCGAGATCCGGCCCTCGACCATCGAGTGGCCGAGCGTGCCGGCGTTGTAGTTGACGAATCCCTCGTGCATGACGGTGGTGCCATCGGCCAGATGTGCACCCAACCGGACCCGGTCGGCGTCAGCGATCCGGACCCCGGACGGCAGCACGTAGTCGACCATCCGGGGGAACTTGTCCACGCTGTAGACGGTGACTGGACCCCGGCGACGGAGCCGGGTCCGGACCGCCTCGAAGCCGTCGACCGCGCACGGACCGTGGTTGGTCCAGACGACGTTGGCGAGCAGGCCGAAGATGCCGGTGAGATTGACCGTCCGGGGCTGAACCAGCCGGTGTGAGAGCAGGTGCAGCCGCAGGTAGACGTCGGCGGTATCAGCCGGATCGCCGTCCAACTCGACCACGCGGTGCACCAGTTCGGTACGGACACCTCGGTCGGCATCGACCGCAGCCAGCTCGGCCAAGCCGTCGGGCACGGCGGCGTCGGAGCCGAGTGTGGGCGCGGGGTAGTAGACGTCGAGGACGGTTCCGGCGTCGGTGATGGTGGCGAGGCCGTGGCCGGAGGCGGTCCTGGGCTGGCCGTCAGAGCTGCTGGTCACGCCCGCCACCCTAGCTTTCCCGGCTGGGACTAGCGTTGGTGGCCGTGGACCTTTCTCTCAGCTGCACCGAGCTGACCGCGGCCCTGGTCGACATCGAGTCGGTGTCGGGTAACGAACAGCGCCTGGCCGACGAGATCGAGCGGGCCCTGCTGGGCTACGCCGACCTGAGCGTGCAGCGGATCGGTAACGTCGTCCTGGCCCGCACCGAGCTTGGCCGGGACCACCGCGTCGTGCTGGCCGGTCACCTGGACACGGTGCCGATCGCCGACAACCTGCCCAGCCGGGTCGAGGGTGGCCGGCTGCACGGCTGTGGCAGCTCGGACATGAAGTCCGGGGTGGCCCTGCAGCTGCGGGCCGCGCACCTGGTCGGGACCGGTGCACTGGATCCGGCCGTGGACCTGACCTGGGTGTTCTACGACTGCGAAGAGATCGAAGCCTCCCGCAACGGGCTGAACCGGCTGTCGCAGTCCCAGCCGGAGTTACTGGCCGGCGACCTGGCGATCCTGCTCGAGGGCACGAACGGCCTGGTCGAAGGCGGCTGCCAGGGCACCCTGCGGGCGGTGGTCACGGTGACCGGCGAGCGAGCGCACAGTGCCCGTTCGTGGCTGGGGGTGAACGCGATTCACTTGGCCGCGCCGGTGCTTTCCCGGTTGGCCGACTACCAGGCGCGCACCGTCGAGGTCGAGGGGCTGACCTACCGCGAGGGCCTGAACGCGGTGTTCATCGACGGTGGCGTGGCCGGCAACGTGGTGCCGGACCGGTGCACGGTCACGGTGAACTACCGGTTCGCGCCCGATCTGACCGAGGACCAGGCTGCTCAGCATGTCCGTGAGGTCTTCGACGGCTACGCCGTCGAGGTGGTGGATTCGGCCCCGGCGGCTCGACCAGGGCTCGACCGGGCGCTGGTGCAACACGCGGTGGCCGCCCTCGGCGGTCGGGTCGAGGCCAAGCTCGGCTGGACCGACGTGGCCCGGTTCTCGCTGCTCGGCATTCCGGCTTTGAACTTCAGCCCGGGCGATCCCAACCTGGCCCACCGGCGCGACGAGTCGGTCGAGATCGCGCTGATCGAGCAATGCGAAACCGCCCTGCTGACGTTCCTGCGCACGCCGGTGTCGGCTGCTGTCTGACGATTCGGTAGACCTACCGGTCGCCGGGACGGCCGGTGGCCATACCGAACAGCGCCGGACTCTAGGGTTGACGGCATGACGAACGGACATCCCACGCCTGAGCGGCATCGAGGCCCGGTGATCCTGCGGCGTGGCCAGGCAGCCGGGGCCCAGAGCACCACCGACGAGCGCCTGCTCGACTCGCGTGGACCCTCGGACTGGCTGCACACCGACACCTGGCGGGTCCTGCGGATCCAGGCCGAGTTCGTCGAGGGCTTCGGATTGCTGGCCGAGCTGCCCAAGGCCGTGTCGGTCTTCGGCTCGGCCCGGACGCCGGTCGACAGCCCGGAGTACGCGCAGGGCCGTGAGCTCGGGGCCGCCCTGGTCAAGGCCGGCTACGCGGTGATCACCGGCGGGGGGCCGGGTGCGATGGAATCGGCCAACCGTGGCGCCAGCGAGGCTGACGGCGTCTCGGTCGGACTGGGCATCGAGTTGCCGTTCGAGAACCGGCTCAACGACTGGGTCGACATCGGCATCAACTTCCGGTACTTCTTCGCCCGCAAGACCATGTTCGTCAAGTACGCCCAGGCCTTCGTCATCCTGCCCGGCGGGTTCGGCACGCTGGATGAGATGTTCGAGGCGCTCACCCTGGTGCAGACCCGCAAGGTGACCCGGTTCCCGGTCATCCTGCTCGGCACCGAGTACTGGTCCGGGTTGCTCGAGTGGATCAAGGACACCGTCATCGCACAGGGCAAAGCCGGGCCGGCCGACCTCGATCTGATCCAGGTCACCGACAGCGTGGACGCAGCCGTCGCGATGATCCAGGCGGCCGAAGCCGAACGGTCGGGCCAGGCCGAGGCCGAGGCCACGTCCGTGCAGGACCTCCGCGCCGCGACCACGCCCTATGAGCGCTGACCCCCGATGAGCGCGGTCGGCGTGTTCTGCTCGTCCTCACTGACCATCGAGGACCGCTTCGTGCAGCTGGCGGCCGAGGTCGGCGAGCGGATCGGGCGGGCCGGCCATTCACTGGTCTCCGGCGGTGGCCGGGTGTCGATGATGGGTGCGGTGGCCCAGTCCGCCCGGGCGCACGGCGCGCACACGCTGGGGGTGATCCCGCAGCACCTGATGCCGCTGGAGGTCGCCGACGACGACGCCGACGAGCTGGTGGTGGTCGAGACCATGCGCGAACGCAAGCGGCTGATGGACGAGGCCGCCGACTGTTTCGTCATCCTGCCCGGTGGCATCGGCACGCTGGAGGAGTTCTTCGAGGTCTGGACGTCGAATTCGCTGGGCATGCACGGTAAACCGGTGATCGTGCTCGATCCCTGGGGCTTCTACCAGCCGCTGTGGAATTTCATCGAGTCGATGATCGAATCCGGCTTCGTCCGTGCCGCGGCCTGGCAGGGCTTGCACCGGGTCAGCACCGTCGAGGCGGCCTTCGCCCTGATCGACGCCCTTGGTTGACCGGTTGTCGGCGGGGCCGGCCGCGGTGGCGGCCCGAACGAAGCTGGACCGGCTATGTGGTTACTCGAGTCAACATGCCAGGATCGAGGCATGTTGCTGATCGGCTACCTGCTGCTCGGGCTCGTCGTCGCGGCCGTGCTGTTCTACCTGGTGGTCGCGTTCCTGCCGTCCGGCCTGGACGTGGCCGCGGTCCGGGACGATCGCCCGCTCGAACTGCCGGCCAACCGCCGGATGAAGCTGACCGATCTCGATCGGGTGCGGATTCCGGTCAGTGTTCGCGGCTACCGCTTCGCCGAGACCGACGAGCTGATCGACCGGCTGGCGGCCGAGATCGTGGTCCGCGACGAAGAGATCGCCCGGCTCAAGCAGTCGGGATACCCGCTCGACGCCGATGCACCACACTGGCCGAAGCCGGCCCCTGAGCCGGAGTGGGCCGTCCGGGAGCTGGGTCCGGCGGCCGCGGCCGAGATCGCCGAGTTCGAGGACGAACGAGCCGAGGACGCCCCGGCGCAGGATGTGTCCGATGACCGTGAAGACTGATCCGGCCGTCCTGAGGCGGTGTGACTGGGGAGACTCGACGCCGGACTACGCCGAGTACCACGACACCGAATGGGGTGTGCCGGTCCGGGGCGACGATGCCCTGTTCGAACGCCTCACGCTCGAAGGCTTCCAGTCGGGACTGTCCTGGCTGACCATCCTCCGCAAGCGCGAGAACTTCCGGGCCGCGTTCGCCGGCTTCGAGATCGCCCGGGTTGCCCGGTTCGACGAGCATGACCGCGAGCGGCTGCTGGCCGATGCGGGAATCGTCCGGAACCGGGCCAAGATCGAGGCGACCATGACCAACGCCCGCGCCATTATCGACAACGTGCCCGAGGGTCTGACCGAGCTGCTGTGGTCCTTCGCGCCGGCTCGACACCGGCGGCCGAAGACCTTGTCCGACATCGCGCCGATCACCGCCGAGTCCAAGGCGATGTCGAAGGAGCTGAAGAAGCGCGGGTTCGCCTTCATCGGCCCGACCACTGCCTACGCGGCGATGCAGGCGGTCGGCATCGTGGACGACCACGTCAGCTACTGCTGGCGCGCCCGGGCCTGACCGGATCGAGCCGTCGAGCTAGCGGCCCTCGAACACCGGCTTCTGCTTGTTGACGAAGGCCATCGTGGCCATCTTGTGGTCGGCACTGGCTCCGGCCTTGTGCTGCTGCACGGCTTCGTTGTCCAGCGCATCGGACAGCGAGTGCGAGGCCGCGAAGTGCAGCTGGTGCTTGATCGCGGCGTAGGCCACGGTCGGCCCGGCCGCCAGCCGAGCTGCCAGCTCCTGAGCCGAGGTCAGCACCTGATCGGCCGGCACCAGCTGGGTCACCAGCCCGTAGTCGGCGGCCTGCTGGGCGGTGAACGGCTGGGCCAGGAGCGATAGCTCCATCGCCCGGCCGAAGCCGATCAGTCGCGGCAACGTCCACGACGCACCCGAGTCCAGCCCCAGGCCGACGTTGGCGAAGGCCAGCAGGAACTTGGCGTCGGCACTGACGATCCGCAGGTCGCAGGCGAAGCTCAAGGACGCGCCGGCGCCGGCCGCGGTCCCGTTCACCGCGGCGATGACCGGCTTCGGCAACGAGGTCAGGCCGAGGATCAGCGGGTTGTAGTGGTCCTCGACGGTCGACAGCCGCGGCGCGTCCGGCTGCTGCAGCAGCTGCACGTGCTCGGCCAGATCCTGTCCGACACAGAAGCCGCGACCGGTTCCGGTCAGCACGACCGCGCGCACCGAGGCGTCGTCCCGGACGTCAGCCACCGCGGCCAGCAGGGCCTGTTTGAGCTCGACCGACATCGAGTTCATCGACTCCGGGCGGTTCATCGTCAGGGTCGCGACACCGTCGGTCCGGTCCACCAGCAATACCTCAGCCATGGCAGCAGCCTAGGTGATCGGCGCACCGAACCTCGGCCCGCTTTGGCCCTGAGATGTCTGATGCGGGACAATGTATCCAGCACCGTCCGCTCCAGCGTCGAGCGATGGCGGTGATCACGCTGTACTGAGCGCACTAGGAGGCAGGCATGGCGGCGATGAAGCCGCGGACGGGTGACGGTCCGCTCGAGGTCACCAAAGAGGGGCGCGGTCTGGTCATGCGCGTTCCCTTGGAGGGCGGCGGCCGTCTCGTGGTCGAGTTGTCTGCCGATGAGGCCAGCGCCTTGTCGGAGGCACTGTCCGGAGCCGTCAGCTAGTAACACCCCACCGGCCCCAGCCGTCACCGGCATATCGTCCGGTTTCCGGCTGGGGCTTGGTCATGTCATGAACCACCGTCGAAGTCGATGCTCGGATAGGGCGTGACGGAACGCCGCCTCAAAGGAGAGTGCTGTGATCCTGCTACAGATCCCGGAAGATCGGGGCGGCGCTGATGTGACCGTGCTCGGGTTGACCGACGCCGGCCTGCTGGCCGCTGCGGTTCCGACCTCAGTACTGCCGCTGGCCGCCGCCGAGTCGGCGTCGGCCTATGTGACCGAGTTCGAACCGGCTACGGCGGCCGGCGAGGTGCACGTGTTGCCGCTGGCCGGTTCGGTGCCGGCCACGGTGCTCATCGCCGGGCTGGGGGACGGGTCCCCGCACGACCTCCGGATCGCCGGGGTCGCGATCGGACGGGCGGTGTCGGCCCGCGATGACAGCCTGCGGTTCTGCGTCGCCATCGACGCCCCGGACGCCGAGGGCAGCCGGGCGCTGGCCGAGGGCCTGGTGCTCGGCGGTTATTCCTTCACCCTGGCCCAGGCCGAGGACAGCCTGCACACCATCGACCTGGCCGGCGATCTGGACCGGGCCGGCCTGAGCGCCGGTGACGAGGCGGCGGACGCGGCCGGCTGGGCCCGCGACCTGGGCAACACCCCGGCCAACATCTTGAACCCGCAACGGTTCGGTGAGCTGGCCGACGAACAGCTGACCCCGGCCGGCTGCACCGTGACCGTGCACGACGAGCGATGGCTGGCCGAGCAGGGCTTCGGCGGTGTGCTTGCCGTCGGCAACAGTTCGGCCAGCAAGCCCCGGTTGATCGAGGTCCGCTACCGGGCCAAGCGAATCCGGGGTGCGTCCAAGCCCCAGCACGTCGTGCTGGTCGGCAAGGGCATCACCTTCGACAGCGGTGGCCTGAACATCAAGCCGGCCGAAGGCATGCGGATGATGTTCACCGATATGTGCGGTGGCGCGGCCGTCCTGGGTGCGGTGCAGTACGCGGCCATGCAGAAGCTCGCGGTAGATGTCACCGTCCTGGTTCCGGCGGCGGAGAACGCGGTGTCCGGGACCGCGATGCGCCCGTCCGACGTCATCACCCAGTACGGCGGACGGACCACCGAGATCGGCAACACCGACGCCGAGGGCCGGCTGATCCTGGCCGATGCCATGGCCTACGCCGTCGACAAGCTCAAGCCGGACGTGCTGGTCGACGTCGCCACCCTGACCGGAGCGATGAAGGTGGCGCTGGGCACGGAGACCGCCGGATTCTTCGCCAACGACGACGAGCTGGCCGAGGCCCTGGACGCGGCGTCGGAGGCCAGCGGCGAACGGTTGTGGCGGATGCCCCTGCTGCACGACTACGCCCACCAGCTGCAGTCCCCGGTGGCCGATTCCCGCAACGACCCGGGTGGCCCGGGGGCGATCACGGCCGCGTTGTTCCTGCAGCCGTTCGCGGGCGAGGTCAGCTGGGCGCACCTGGACATCGCCGGACCGGCCCGGGCCGCGGCCGACGGCAAGATCGCCAGCCGCGGGGCCACCGGCTACGGCGCCCGGCTGCTGGGCCGGTACCTGGAGTCGGTCGCCGGCTGACGTCCTCCAACCGGCTGGCTCTTTCCGACGAGTGATCAGTTCGATCACGGGTGATCAGTTGTAACTGATCACCCGTCGCTCAACTGATCACTCGTGGGGCACGGAACGACGACGTTTTACCGTTGCAATGACTGGTAGAGCTCGACCGTCCGTTCGGCGATGGCCGACCAGCCGTAGGCCTCGAC
>CAZZZW010000218.1:0-8030 GCA_964658795.1 Phormidium nigroviride PCC 7112 | reverse complement strand
GTGGACCCAGCCGTACTTCGATGTCCCCTGGCCGAGGCCGACTCCGAAGAATCCACCGCTGGACAAGGCGTACAGGCCCTGCATGGTGTGGTAGCCGGCACCCTGGGCATCGACGTTCGGGTGCAGGAACGTGGTGATCCGCTGTATCCGGTACGGCTCGATCAGGACCATCAGCGCGACCAGCGACACGATCGCCCCGATCGCCATCCCGAAGAAGCGCAACGGCAGCCCGACCATCCACAACAGGCCGAGCAGGATCAGGAGGAAACATGCGGTCGTGCCGAGGTCGGAGCCGATCATGACCAGGGCGATCATGGCCAGGAAGCCGGGCACCAGGGGCACCAGCACGTGCCGGAGCCGGGTCAGACTACGGAGTTCTTCCTTGCGGGTCAGCAGATCTGCGCCCCAGAGCAGGATCGCCAGCTTGGCAAACTCCGACGGCTGGATGGTGAACGGGCCCAGCTGGATCCATCGGGTGGCGCCGTTGATCGTCAACCCGACGCCGGGGACGAGCACGGCCAGCATGGCGAACACCGCCGCGCCGAGGGCCGGATAGGCCAGCTTGCGATAGACCGAGGGTGCCAGCCGGCTGGTCAGCCAGAAGATCGGCACGCTCAGCACGATGAACTCGATCTCCTTGATCAGCTGCGACCACGGCGCATCACCGGTGGTGTGCACCGAGGCCGAGAGCGTGGTCGAGGCCGACATCAACACACCGAAGACGAGCAGGCCGAGCCCGGCCACCAGCAGCAACTGCATGGACGCATACGGACTGTCGAGGTAACGGCGACGGTTCCGGTTCGGCGTCTTGTCGGAGCGGACCTCGGCCGCGACTGCGGTCATGCCGACCGCGCCTAGCCGTCCGCCAGTGCACGCACGGCATCGGCGAACGCTTCGCCGCGCGCGCCGTAACTGGCGAACATGTCCTTGGAGGCGGCCGCAGGCGCGAGCAGAACGACGTCACCGGCAGCGGCCAATGACGTGGCAGCGGCCACGGATTCCTGCATGGCTCCATGGTCGGTCCTGGTCACCTCGATCACGGGGAGATCGGGCGCGTGTCGTGCAAGTGCGGCCAAGATTCTGTCCCGGTCCACCCCGAGCACCACCGCGCCGACCAGCCGGCCCGCGAACTCAGCCACCAACGGCTCGACGTCGGCGCCCTTGAGCTGCCCACCGGCGACCCAGACCACCCGCTGATAGCTGGCCAACGAGGCCGCCGCGGCGTGTGGATTGGTCGCCTTGGAATCGTCTACGTAGCGGATCTGCCCGACGTCGGCGACGAATTCGTTGCGGTGCCGGTCGGGCACGAACGCACGCAGGCCGGCCGCGATGGTGGCCGGTGCCAGGCCGACCGTGCCGGCCAGCGCAGCCGCGGCCAGCGCGTTGGCCTGGTTGTGCGGTCCGGCTGGTCGAACCTCGTCCGCGGCGATCAGGTCGGCACCGGCCGCCGTGACCAGTCGCCCGTCCCGGATGCCGTACTGACCCGGGGCCGGTTCGGCCGAGGTGAACCACACCGGCCGGCCGGGCGCGTCCGACATCAACGAGCAAACGTAGGGGTCTTCGGCGTTGCCGATCGCGTACTCACCGGCCCACACCTTGGTCTTGGCGGTGGCGTACGCGGCCATCGAACCGTGCCAGTCCAGGTGGTCCTCGGCCAGGTTCAGCAGGGCTCCGGCACGCGGGCGCAACGAGGAGGAATGCTGCAGCTGGAAACTCGACGCCTCGACGGCGAGCACCTCGTAGCCGGGTTCGGCACGGACCGCGTCGATGATCGAGACCCCGACATTGCCGACGGCGACGGCGCGCAATCCCCCGGCCAGCAAGATGGATTCGAGCATCCGGACCGTGGTGGTCTTGCCATTGGTGCCGGTCACCATCAGCCAGATCGGGGTGGCGTCCGGCCGGGTCGGCTGCACTCGCTGGACTCGCCATGCGAACTCGATCTCGCCGAGCACCGGCAGCCCCTGTGCGGCGGCGGCGACCAGCAACGGGTGGGTGGGCGGCAGTCCGGGTGACGCGACGATTGCCTCGACCTCGGCCGGGGGTTCGTCCACTCGTCCGAGGAAGGTGACGCCGGGCGGCAGGGCCGGTGGATCGACCCGGTCGTCGCTGACCAGCACCTGGGCGCCGAGTTCGACCAGGGCGCGGACCGCCGACTGCCCGGCCAGGCCGGTGCCGCACACCAGAACGACCCGTCCGCCAAAGGCTTCCGGTGACGTGAACGAATCAGCCATGCGAGATGAACTCGGCATAGAACAGCCCCATGCCGAAGGCCACCGCCATGCCGCCGACGATCCAGAACCGGATGATCGTGGTGATCTCGTCCCAGCCACCCAGTTCGAAGTGATGGTGGAACGGGGCCATCCGGAACACCCGTCTACCGGTGCCGGTACGGATCCGGGTGAACTTGAACCAGGCCGTCTGGATCACGCTCGACAACGTGACCACGGCGAACAAGCCACCGAGAACCACGAGCAGGAGTTCGGTCCGGGACAGGATCGCCAAGCCGGCCATCAGACCGCCGAGGGCCATCGAGCCGGTGTCACCCATGAAGATCTGGGCCGGTTTGGCGTTCCACCACAGGAAACCGAAACACGCCCCCATGGCGGCCGCCGCGATCAGGGCCAGGTCCTGCGGATCTCGCACGTTGTAGCAGCCGGACAGGGCCGGCCCCGGGTTACAGGTGCTGCGGAACTGGATGAACGTGATCAGCGTGTAGGCACCCATCACCATCGCGGCGCTGCCGGCCACCAGGCCGTCCAGCCCATCGGTCAGGTTCACCGCGTTGGTGGTCGCGGTGATGATGATGTAGGCCAGCACGATGAAACCGAGGAAGCCGATCGAGATCGCGCCGATGTCGCGCACGTAGGAGATGTGCTTGGAAGCCGGCGTGAGTCCGGTCTTGTTCTTGAACAGCATCGCGCCGACGCCGAACACCAGGGCCACGATGAGCTGACCGAGGAACTTGGCCCGGGCTCGCAGCCCGAGATTGCGCCGGCGGCGCAGCTTGATCAGGTCATCGAGAAAGCCGACACCGCCGGATCCGACCATCAGGAACAGCAGCAGCAGGCCGGAGGCCGTCGGTCCCGCGTGGTCATGCCGGATCGCCCCGGCGAGGTGGGCGATCAGGTAGGCCAGCAGGGTCGAGCCGATGATGGCCACGCCGCCCATCGTCGGCGTTCCGCGCTTGACCAGGTGACTCTTCGGACCGTCTTCGCGGATCTCCTGTCCGAAGCCCTGCTGGCGGAAGTACTTCACCACCAACGGGGTGAACAGGATCGAGGACAGCATGCCGACCAGCGCGGCGATCAGGATGGTCTTCATCCGCGGCCGGCCAAATCGGTGATGAGAGCCTGTGCGACCCGCTGCATCTCATTCGTCCGTGATCCCTTGATCAACACGACGTCACCCGGCCGGACGAGCTCGGCCAGCCGGGCGATGGCGGCCGGATGGTCCTCGACCCATTCGGCCTCGCCGTTCCAGGAACCTTCCAACGAAGCGCCGTTCGCGATCGCCCGCGCGGTGTGGCCCACCGCGACCAGGGCATTGACGTCCAGCCGGACCGCGAGCCGGCCGATCGCATCGTGTTCGGTGACGGAGTCCTCGCCCAGCTCGTTCATGCTGCCCAGCACGGCGACGCTGCGCCGACCGGCCGACATGATGGCCAGACTCTTCAACGCCGCCCGGACCGAATCAGGATTGGCGTTGTAGGCATCGTTGATCACCGTCACCCCGGCCACCTCGGTCAGCTCCATCCGCCAGTGCGAGCGAGCGGTCGCCTGCGACAACGAGGCGGCCACCGCAGCCAGCTCGATACCCAGGCCGAGCAACGCGGCGGCGGCGGCCAGGGCGTTCGAGACCTGGTGGCCGCCGAGAGTCTGCAGCTGGACCGGCGCGGATTGGCCTTGATGGATCAGGGTGAACGAGGCCCGACCGGTCGCCTCGATCCGGACGTCCGCGGCCCGGACGTCGGCACCGGCGGACTCGCCGAACCGGATCAGCCGGGCCCTGGTGCGCGCGGCCATTCCGGCCACCCGGGGGTCGTCCGCGTTCAGGATGGCCAGGTCGTCCGGGCCCAACGCCTCGACCAACTCGCCCTTGGCCTGCGCGATAGCGTCGACCGAACCGAACTCGCCCAGATGCGCGGTGCCGACATTGAGCACGATGCCGACGCTCGGCGTCAGGATGCCGGTCAGGTGGGCGATGTGACCGATGCCCCGGGCCGACACCTCCAGCACCAGGTACTCGGTCTTCTCGTCGGCCAACAACACCGTGTACGGAAAACCCAATTCGTTGTTGAACGACTCCGGCGGCGCCACCGTCGGGCCGAGCGGTTCGAGCAGCTGGGCCAGCAGGTCCTTGGTCGAGGTCTTGCCGGCCGACCCGGTCACCCCGATCACGGTGGCGGTCAACCTCGAACCGGACTCGCGGGCCAGCGCGGTGATCGCGGCCAACGGATCGGCGATCTGGATCACCGGCAGTCCGGGCAGTTCACGAGTGGCCAGCACCGCCACTGCGCCGGCCTCGAGCGCGGTCCGGGCGTAATCGTGCCCGTCCACGTGGTCGCCCTCGAAGGCCAGGAAGAGGTCGCCGGGGACAACCTTGCGGCTGTCGAACTCGACCTTGCCGGTGGCGGTCAGCTCCGGATCGATTCCGACAGCGCGGCCGTCGACGATCCGGGCGACCTGGCCCAGCGTCATGCTGATCATTCGGACGTCACTTCCGTCCTGGAGCCGGACAACACAGGACGGAAGCCGCGAGCGGACAGCGCTTCACGCAGAACGGTGACATCATCGAAGGCCAGCATAGTGCCCGCGACCTCCTGGCCGGTCTCATGGCCTTTGCCGGCGATGAGCACGGTATCGCCCGACCTAGCAAGCTCAATCGCGGTCTCGATGGCCCGGCGCCGATCGCCCTCCTCGATGATCTGACCGGCCACGCTCGCCGGCACCGATCGGGCACCGGCAAGCATCTCGGCCCGGATCTGGCCCGGGTCTTCGCTGCGCGGATTGTCGTCGGTCACGATCAGCACGTCGGCCGCTCTGGCTGCGACCTCCCCCATCACCGGCCGCTTGCCCCGATCCCGGTCGCCGCCGCAGCCGAGCACGATGATCAGCCGGTTGCGGGTCAGCGGCCGCAGCCCCTGCAACGCACCGGACACACCGGCCGGTTTGTGGCTGTAATCGACCACGGCCAGGAACGGCTGATCGCCGTCCACCCGCTCCATCCGGCCCCGGACCTGGGCCGAGGCCAGCGCCGGCGCGACCCGGGGCACGTCGACGCCCAGCTCAGCCAGGACGGCACAGGCCAGCAGCGTGTTGGCGACGTTGTAACGCCCCGGGATCCGGCACCCGGCGGTGAACCGCCCGTGCGGCGAGACCACGGTGAAGCTGGTCGATCCGTCGGCATTGGTGCTGATGGCGCTGGCCTGCCACTGCGCCGAGGCACCGTCGGTCGAGACGGTCACCGTGGCCGGCGTGATCAAGCGGCGGCCCCACTCGTCGTCGATCACCACCACCTCGCGCGCGGCCCGGCCGTCGAACAGCAACCGTTTGGCGGCGAAGTAGTCGTCCATGTCGGTGTGGAAGTCCAGATGGTCCTGGGACAGGTTGGTGAACCCGCCGACCGCGAACCGGGTGCCGTCGACTCGGCCCAGGCGCAGCGCGTGTGAGGAGACCTCCATCGCGACGGTGTCGATGCCACGTTCGAGCATGACGGCCAGCAACGCCTGCAGCTGCGGAGCTTCGGGAGTGGTGAACGGCAGCTTCAGGCTCTCCTCGTCCAGGAACACCCCGACCGTGCCGATCACGCCGGTGGGGATCCCGGCCGCGATCAGGCCGGCCCGGATCAGGAACGTGGTGGTCGTCTTGCCGCTGGTCCCGGTCACGCCGATCACCGACAGCCGCTGCGACGGGTTGTCGTACACCTCGGCCGACAACCGGCCCAGCACCGCCCGCGGATCGGGCACCACGAGCGTCGGCCGGCGTCCGGCCAGCTCGGTCGCACCGGCGGGGTCGGTCAGCACCGCAGTCGCACCCTTGGCGATCGCGTCGTCGACGAACCGGATGCCGTGCACCGTCGAACCGGGGATCGCAGCGAACAGGTCACCGGGTTGGACGTCGGACGAACCGGCCGTGATGCCGCTGACGGTGCCCGGGATCGGCGCGATACCGGCCAATCCGGCCAAGCGGGCCAGCTCGACCGGAGCGAGACCGGTCGGCCGCAGCGAGGTGCTCATCCCGGCACCGGACCTTGTCGACACACCGCTGTCACGCTACCCATCCGCCATCGTCGGCACGGCGATCAGGGCAGCGTCAGCGGGACCAGCGTGGACTGCGACCCGGACGGCGGGATCTTGGCCGCGGACAGTTCGTAACTGGCGATGTGGTGGAACAGCGGGGCGGCGACGTCGCCACCTTCGAGCCCGTGTGCGGGGTTGTCGATCATGATCGAGACCACGAATTGCGGATCGTCGGCCGGTGCCATGCCGGCGAAGGTGTCCCAGTAGACCGAGTTGGAGTACTGACCGGTCTGCGGATCCGGCTGCTGCGCCGTCCCCGTCTTGCCGGCCACCCGGTAGCCCGGGATGGCGGCCTTGGTCCCGGTGCCGCCCTTGAGCGTGACCGACTCCAACATCGTTCGCACCTGTTGTGCGGTCGAGGCCGACATGACCTGCACCCCGGCCGGCTGAGCGGTGGTGTTCGTGCTGCCGTCGGAGGCGGTGGTCGACTGGACGATCCGCGGCGCGATCCGCACCCCGTTGTTGGCGACGGTCTGGTACATCGAAGCCAGTTGCAGGGACGTCATCGCCACACCCTGGCCGATCGGCAGGTTGGCGAAGGTGGCATCGGACCACTGCGACAGCGGCGGCAGGATGCCTGAGCTCTCCCCGGGCAGTTCGATGCCGGTCTTCTGACCGAGCCCGAACCGCTGCAGGTAGTCGTCGAAGGTCTGCTTGCCGACCTTCTGGGCGATCTCCAGGGTGCCGACGTTGGAGGATTCGGCCAGTACCCCGGTCGCGGTGAAGTTCTGCACCGGGTGCCACCAGGCATCGTGCACCGTGATGCCGCCGGCCTCGATGGAGTCAGGCACGCTGACGGTGGTCAGTGGCGTGATCAGCTTGTTCTCCAAGGCGGCCGTCATGGTCACGATCTTGTTGGCCGACCCGGGTTCGAAGACCTGCTGGATGTTGGCGTCCATCGAGGTGTTCGGGTTGATGGTGGACGGGTCCTGGGAGTTGAACTGCCCGTTGGACGCCATCGCCAGCACCTGACCGGTACGGCTCAGCACGGTGACCTGGCCGTCCTTGGCTCCGGACTCGGAGACGGCCTGGTCGAGGTACTTCTGCACCATGTACTGCAGGTCCTCGTCCAGGGTCAGCCGGACGGTGCCCCCGTCCTGAGCCGCCTTGCGCTTGATCGGGCCGGCCGGGTTGACGTTGCCGACCGAGTCCTTCTCGTAGCTGACCGAACCATCGGTGCCGCGCAGTAGCGAGTCGTAGGACTCCTCGATACCGGCCGCGCCGGCCCCGTCGGACTGCATGATGCCGACCACGTTCGAGCCGGTGGTCTGGCCCGGGTAGAGCCGCTGCAAGGTGGCCTGGCTGAACAGGCCGACCAGGGACTTGCCGTTCAGCTTCAGGTCGTCGATCTGCTTGGCCACCGCGGGTGGGACGGCGGTGCCGAGCAGGGCGTAGTGCGAGGTGGTGTCGAGCTGCTTCTCGACGTCGAGGGTGCCGCGACCGAGCAGCGGGGCGAGCAGTGCGGCGTAGGACGGCCGGTCGTCGGCGCTGATCATGGTCGGATCGGCGACGATGTCCTTGGCGTCGGCGGTGTAGGCCAGCGCGTTGCCGTTGCGGTCCAGGATCGATCCGCGGGCCGCGTGCAGCGTGACGAACTCGCGCTTCTCATCCGACGCGGCCAGGGCATAGCCCTTGGCATCCATGCCCTGTAGCCAGACCAGCCGGATCAGCACGACGGCCAGTAACAGGCCGACGAAGAACACGCTGCTCCACAACCGGCGGATGCCCT
>CAZZZW010000217.1:0-8042 GCA_964658795.1 Phormidium nigroviride PCC 7112 | reverse complement strand
TCCACGCGTGCTGCAGCCAGTCGACGAGCGCGTCGGTGCGGGCATGGGTGGCGGTGCGGGGCTGGGCCAGAAGGCCTACGTCGGCAGCCCCGGTGCTGCGGCCAGTCTCGGTGGCGCGCACGGTTCGGGCGGTGGCATCGGGACGAACGGCCACGGCGGCACGGGTGCGGCGGGCGTCAACGGTCACACCGGGGACACCGCGGTGGCCGGGGCGGCCGGCTCGGCCGGGTCCACCGGTGCAGCCGGCGGCGGCATGCCGTTCATGCCGGGTATGGGCGGTATGGGAGGCATGGGCGGCGGCTCCGGCAACAACAAGAAGGACCGGGAGCGCACCACCTGGCTGACCGAGGACGAGGAGCTGTGGGGGACCGATCCCGACTGCGCCCCGGCCGTGATCGGGCGTCGCGGCACGACCACCGCAGAGCAGTTCGACGAATCGCAGTGGGACGAACGCCCGAGCCGCGGTGGCGGCGGCGAGCGTGCAGACTCCCACGAGCGTCGCGTCTACCAGCGCTGAACCTCGACCCGGGTGGCTGCCGTGTACTCGGTGGCCACTCGGGACCCGATTGCAGGAGGATGCGATGAAGGCGAGCCTGGAACAGCAGATCGAGGAGTCGATCGCTGAACTGCGAGCGACTCGGCTGGCCGTGGACGAGGCGCGCCGGCTGGCCGCCGAAGCGAGGGTCACCGAGAAGTCCAAGAATCGGATGATCAGCGTGACGGTCGGCAGCCGCGGCGATCTGCAGGCCTTGAACTTCCACGGTGAGACCTATCGCAGCTTGGCACCGGCTGAATTGGCCAAGCTGATCGTGGACACCGTTGACCGGGCTCGGACGAAGTGCCAGCAGAACGCGATGAAGTCCATCGAAGCTCTGATGCCCGACAACGTTCGTGGGCTGGGTTCGGGCGGCCGGGAACTGAACTTCGACGACATGATCAAGCGGTTCATCCGCAACGCCGGCAACAACCTGTCCGCCGATCAGCTGGCCGCCTTCGATGCCAGCTGGACCAAAGACCGCTGAGGAGAACAGCCATGACTGACGGCCCACTCGCCTTCGACGGCGAATTGCTGTCCGAGAAGATTCCCGCGCTCGGCGTGGCTCAGGACCAGGTCTCACACACCCGGGACAGCCTGGACGGCTACCTCGGTGGCCTCGGCACGCTGTGGCCCGGTGGCGATGATGACGAACTGACCAAGACGTTCGCGACCAACTACCAGGCCTATCAGGGCGTCATCCATGACTTCATGGGCCTACTCTCCGACGCCGTGGGCGGCCAGCAGGGCAACGTCGGCACGGCCGGGCAGGTCCACGCCGGGGCCGAGGAGAGCAACGTCAACACGTCCAAGAAATGGTGACGGCCAGGGGTCCGGGCGATGCCGGATCCTGATTCGTTACGGCAGATTCTCGACCGCTATCAGGCCGAGGCGGCCGTCGTACGGACCGTGTCCAACGGTCTGTGGCTGACCTGCGGAGAACCGCCGAGACCGGGCATACTCGACCGGCCACTGCCGGAATGGACGGTGGTGGTCGGCGCGCCCGGGCAAGCCGGACCGAGCGCCGGCGAGCTGGCAAGGCTGCTTCGGGTGGCTCCGCAGGTGCGGAACCTACTTGTGTTGTCGGGTGAAACCGGCCTGGCGCAGCGCGTCGCCGACGACCTGCGCCGGCCGTTGCGAGTTCGCTACGCCGTGGCCGACAGCAAGGGACAGGCCCGAATGGTGGAGGCAGGCTGGCGATTGAGCTGGCCGGTGTTCGCCCGCGAAACCGTCTACCGCCCCGGTCGATCGCCGCAGCTGGAGAAGTGGGCCACACCGGTTCCGGGACTGAGCATGGCCGAGCCCGGCAGCTATCGGTTGTGCCCGGGCTGGCGGATCGATGTGCTGGCCCGCGGTCTGCTGGTCCGGCCAGAATCCCTGGTCATCAAAGCAGAATGGCATCGATCGCCGGCATCGGGACCGCAGGTCGTGCTGGCCGGCACCGGCGGACAGGCGCCGACCGCGGTCATGGCGGCGCTGCTGGAACTGTGTGTCCGGCTGCCTCCGGAGACCCGTGAGCGACTGACCGTGGTCGAGGCCGAGATCAGCTCGTAGCGGTCGGGGTAGGCCCGAAGCAGCACGGCACCGGACCGTGGCTGACACCGGATCCCTTGGCATCATTGGGCAGCACCAGGATCCAGCCGGGCGTGATCTTGTTGATGTTGACCAGAGCTTTGCCGTCCGGCTGTACCCGGCCCTTGTTCAAGGCGAAGATCTGCGCGTTGCGATTGCCGTTGCCCAGGAAACGCTGGGCAATCTCGTACATGAACTCGGGCTTGCCCTGATAGGACGTGGCCACGATGTAATAGGACTCGACCGGTCCGGTACCGGTCGGGATCGGCAGCACCGGGATGCTTGCCGTTCCGGAACCCTGGCTCGCGCTGGTTGACGGGCTGGCCTTCGCACCCGCAGCACCGGCCGCCTTGCCGTGGTTGCCGTGGCCGATCAGCAATCCGGCGATCACGGCCAGGACGACCACGACGGCGGCCACCGCGGCCCACAGCACGGGACGCCGGTTGGACACGGCTGCCGTCGTGGCGGCCGCAGCTGTCCGTCGGGTCAGCTCGAGGTCGGCCAATGCGGCGGCACCCAGGGCGGCGGC
Source organism: Phormidium nigroviride PCC 7112 (assembly GCA_964658795.1). Classification (GTDB taxonomy): domain Bacteria; phylum Actinomycetota; class Actinomycetes; order Mycobacteriales; family Jatrophihabitantaceae; genus Jatrophihabitans_A. The sequence continues at coordinate 5,406 of CAZZZW010000217.1, read as the reverse complement.
ATCGGACGGTTCGGGCAGGAGCTGGACCGGGCAGTGGACCGTTGCCGAAATAGCCCGCTGGACCGAGGGAATCTGCACCGAGCCACCGGCCAGCAGCACCGCGGCCAGCTCGGTGTCGGGCACGCCCGAGGACTGGATGGCATCGCGCAGGCTCTGTACGCCGGATCGGACCGCCGGTGCGATCAACTCGGCGAAATCGTCGCTGGTCAGTTCGTCGGTTCCCTCGTCGGAGTGCAGTTCATGCTTGATCCGACGGGCCTGTTCGACCGGGACGGCCAGTCGTTCGGCGATCAGTTCATCGAACGCGTCCCCGGCCACCCGGTCCGCGCCGACCGGAGTGCCCACGATCTCGGGCAGTTCGGCGGTGGCTCGCAACACCGTCGCCTCGAGCACATCGCCCCCGAGGTCGAATACCGCGACCATGGTGCCGATCGGGCTCTGCTGCTCGGCAAACCACCGAGCGGCGATGACCTGAGCCTCGGTGACGACGACGACGCTGCCGACGCCGGCCAGTACCGGAACGTCGTCGAACTGCTCACGCCGGAACGGTCCCCAGGAGGCCGGGCAGGTCAGCACGACCCGTTCCGGCCGTTCGCCCCGGACTGCGGTGATCCGGTTCATGGTCTCGGACAACAGTGCGGCCAGCAGCGTTTCGGGCGAGTACGGGCTGGCCTCGACCAGGATCGGGCTGGGGTCACCGAGGCGACTCCGGAAGCCGCGCACCGTGTGCTCGCTGGCCTCGGCCGCCGCGCCGCAGATCAATCCGGTCGGCGTGATGCCGACGACGGCGGGCATGTCGATGCTGTCGGACTCCAGCGCAACCAGTGACAGTTCGCCGTCACGGCAGGTGGCCGCCTTCGTGTACGTCGTGCCGAGGTCGATGCCGACACCCAGGGCCATGGTTCTCCGATCGGGGGCTCGGAATGGGGGCGATTGACAGGATAAGGGGGAAACGTGAACACCACCCACCCGGCTCAGCGATGCGGTTAGATTGAAGCGGTGGAGAATGCCCGCGCTGTCTTCTCCGCAGTCTCCGAATTTCCGTGGGACGGGCGATTCCGGCCGGATCTGGGACGTTTCCTGTCGCTGGCACTGGCAGATGCTCATCTGAGCGCGGGTGAGCTTCAGATTGGTGAACATTGCTGGCGCTGCGGCCCGGACACCTCCGAATACAGCGACAGCGATAACGACAGCGGCGACCTTGATGTGCCCGGTGGCGTCGTCCGGCTGCCTGGCGCGAGTGCGCGAGCCCGCAGGCGGGTAGCCGAGTCATTGGAGTTGATGGCCCCCGCGCTCCGCCTCGGCGCCCACTTGTTGGACGGCTACCAGGCCCGGCTGGCAACGGCGGAGTACGCGGCAGAGATCGGCCGGCTACGGCGGGCCGCGGCCGCCGACATGGATGCCCAGCGCCGGCGCCTCGAACGCGATCTGCACGACGGAGCGCAGAACGAACTGGTCGCGCTGAAGATGGTGATGGCCGCGCTCGCGGCGCAGGTGGCCGGCGGCCAGCCGGTAACGGCCGCCGCGTTGCTGCGGGAGCGGCTGGAGACCTCGGCCCACAGCCTGTCTCGAGCCGCCTCCGGAATCGCACCGACCGAGCTGCACGAGGACGGCCTGCTGGCTGCGCTGCGGGCCAGTGCTCCGCCGTCGGATCGGCTGACCTTCGAGCCGAGTGCGGGCCCACCCCGCCGTTACCCCGCTCCGGTCGAGGTCGCCGCGCACTACGTCGCGATGGAGGCGATCACCAACGCGCTCAAACACGCCGCCGGAGCACCGGTCACCGTCCAGGTGATCGACGGTTACGCCGCCCTGGAGTTCCGGGTCGCCGACGAGGGCCCGGGCATCGACCAGATCGCGGCCTCGGCCTCGTTGCGCTACCTGGGCGAACGCGCGGGTGCGGTTGGTGGCTCACTGCAGATCACCTCGACGACGCACGGCACAACCATCCGTGGCCTGTTCCCGGTCTGAAAGCCGCGATCGTGCGTTACGGGCGATAGTCCAGTCCATCGTCGAGCCAGAGGTCGACACCGACCACATCCTGGTCGGCCCGCACGATCAGGCCGCCGCCGAGGGCACTGATCCGGCCGGCAGCGTCGGCCAAGCTGGCTCCGACGTCGGCCACGCCAGCTCGGCCGCGGGTGGTCAGTGTCATCGCCAGCCGATCGCCGGTCCGGGTCAGCTCGACCCGTACCGGCGATTCGATTTCAGCCGCTTCGGACAGCACAATCATGGTTCGCGCGGCCGCATGGTAGAGGCCGGATTCGACCTCCCAGCCGGCCCGAGGTCCCAGGTCGCCGCCGAACTCGACCGGGCCGGCCAGCGTGGCCGCCAGCTGCTGCAGGGTGCCGGTCGGCCCCTGTTCGCGCAACATCACCGGGTAGATGCCGCGGGCGACGGTGCGAAACCGGTCGGTGGCCAGGTCGAGTGCGTCGCGGACCCGGATCAGCTGCTCCTCGTTCGGGTTGTGTTCAAGCTCGGCGAGGGAAAGTCCGACCTCAGCCAGCGGCTCGCCGGCGAAGCTCAGCAGCGAGGCGAGCAGCCGCTGCCGTTCCAGGTCCCGGGTCACGGTCAACTGATGCCGGGTGCCGCGAAGGTCCAGCCGGGCCTTGGTCTCGGCGGCCCGTAACGGCACGATTTCTTGGGACAATTCTCGCTCGGCCGCCAGCATCCGGATCGCGGTGACCAGGGTTGACAGCGTGTCGCGGTCGATCGGACCGGCTGCGGCGAGCCCGAGCCGGCCACCGCTCCCGACCGGGACGGAGTCCAGGGTGCTGTCGAGCTCGTTCGGGTTCCATTCGGTGGCGGCGGGCCATTCCGGATCGGACGGTTCCCAGCGGAGCCGTTCGGCCGGCAGGGCCGGACCGAAGCAGGCCAGCAGCCGGGCCAGCCGGTCCGGTCCGTCGGAAGCCAAGATCCGCAACGCATCGGCGTGGGGATCGGTCCGGGTCCGCTTCCTGCGTTCAGCCATCAGGTACCGGGCGTTCGGCCGCCGAGGTAGGCAAGCACGGCCAGTACCCGACGGTGATGCACGGTGGCGTCGTTGGGCAGGTCGAGTTTGCTGAAGATGTTGCTGATGTGCTTCTCGACCGCCTTGCCGGAGACGAACAGTGCTCCGGCGATGCTCTGGTTGGATCGGCCTTCGGCCATCAACTCCAACACCTTGATCTCGCTCGGCCCCAGGTTGGCCAGCGCGCTGGTCTCGGCCTTCGGGGTCTGTACGAGCAGCGCGGCCAGCTCGGGTTCGATCACGATCTCTCCGGCCAGCACCCGCTGCAACGTGTCGGACAGGGTGGCGACATCGGCGATCCGGTCCTTGAGCCGGTAGCCGATGGCCGAGGTGCCCACCTTGAGGACATCCATCAACAGCGCCGCGTCGGAATAGTGCGACAACAACAGCAGACCGAGGTCAGGACGTTCGGCGCGGATGGTGGTGGCGGTGCTGATGCCGCCGTGGTCTCCCGGGGGCATCCGGATGTCCAGGATCGCGATGTCGAGGTCGTTCTGCTCGACCAGCTTGAGCAGCTCGGTTCCGTTGCCGACCGAGCCCACCACCTCGTGCCCGGCGGCGCCGAGCAGCAACACCAGGCCCTCTCGGAACAAGGCTCCGTCGTCGGCCACCGCGATACGCACTGCTCGAGTCTGCCATTACCTGAACTGAAGGAACCGACCCAGCCGTGTACCCACTGGCAGCTCGCGCGAACAGGGAGGCGCAATGGCGGTCACGCCACCGGATTGGGTGCGAGGGATGATCCTCGCCGTCACCGGCGTGCCCTGGCCCGGACTGGACGAGGACCGCACCTGGGCGGCCGGCCGGGCCTACGAGGACGCGGCGAAGATCTTGCAGACCGACGTCGGGCCGTCCATGGTGACCGCCATCCGAGGTATCCGCGGGGCGCTCGGTGGCAAGACCGAGGAAGCCTTCGTGGCCTCGATGGCCAAGTTCGTCGAGGACGATCCGCGCTACCTCGACACCGGTACCGACACCATGAACCAGGTCGCCAGCTACGCCTCGAACACCGCCGAGCAGGCCCAGTACTTCAAGTTGACCGCGCTGCTGACCATGATCGCGTTGATGATCGAACTGGCCCAGGCGGCGATCGAGGCATTCTTCGACCCGATCGGCGCGGCGGTCGAGGAGGCGGCCGCCATCGCCACCACCCGCATGATCATCCGCCAGCTGATCAAGGAGGTGCTCGAACAGCTGATCAAGCTGGAGATCAGCAGCATCGTCTTCCAAGAGGTCATCGACGCCGCCGCGCAGCTGATCCAGATGGCCATGGGCACCCGGAAGAACTGGGACTGGAGCCAGACCGGCCAGGCCGCGATCGCCGGTGCGGTCGCCGGCGGCGCCGGGCTGCTTCTCGGGCCGGCGGCCAAGGGGTTGGGCAAGGGCCTGGGCAAGGCCGGTGCCGACGACACGGTGAACCACATCGTGACCGGAATGGCCTCATCGGTGGCTGGGGAGTACGTCGGCGGTGGCCTGGCCAACGAGGCGACCGGCGGGGGTTGGTCGTCTTGGTCGGATGCCTCGTCCGGCGCGGTCGAGGGGGCCGCTGAGATCGGCGGCCGCAAGGGTGGTCACGCGTTGGCCGGTGGCCCGCATTCCAAGCCGGACGAGATCACCCTGAAACCATCGGACCTTTCCGCATTGTCGGACTCCGGTCCGGCCCGGTCCGGACTCGGCCTCGACGGTGCGGCCGGTGGCAACCCGGGCGAGCCGGCGCCGGCCGCGGCCCAGCCCGCTGGATCGTCGTCCACCACCTCCTCGGCCCCGCCTGTACCGGTGGGATTGAGCCGACCCGGACCGGTCTCGCTGACGACCGGGCCCGAGACCATCACGGTGCTGCCGGCCGTCGCGTCCGCCGGTGCTGGCCCGGCATCGGCCGGCGATGGTTCGTCCGGATCGGGGGAAACTCGATCGACACCGGGTAGCGACCGGGCATCCAAGCCGGCCGTGTCCGCCGCTCCGGCCGAGTCGCAGCCGGTGGAGGCAATGCCGCCGGTGCCGCTGGCGACCAGTCCGGTGACGGAGATGCCGCCGCCGACGGAGCGCCTCTCACCCGCGCCACCGGCCCCGCCACGGGCGCCGCAGTTGACCGATGCGGATCTGACCGAGTTGCGTACCCGCTACCCGATGCTGAGCAGCGAGCCGGACGCAGATTTCGCGAACCGGATGCGCTGGACGATGATGGACAAGCCCCAGGTGTTCCAGTACCTGCCGTCCCAGCGCCAGGGCGGTCTGCTCGGGGGTAATCCGGCGAATGTGCCGGTGGAGACGACCAGTTCCGCCCCGGTCGGCGTGCCCGACCCGTCCACCGGGCTGGCACCCCCGGTTGCGACAACTTCTTCGAACGTGTCCGTCCCGACGCCGGTGATGCCAGAGCAGGCCGTGGTCACGGAGCAGGC
>CAZZZW010000216.1:0-8054 GCA_964658795.1 Phormidium nigroviride PCC 7112 | reverse complement strand
CGGCGCTCAGCCTTGATCCGGCGCTGTGCCGCCAGCCGCTGAGCTCGGGTCTTGTCGCAATCGGACTTCGACCTGTGGTGGGCCACGGACTTCTGGTGAGCCGAGCGCTGCTGGTGGGCCGAGTGCCGATGGTTCGTGCCCCGGTTCCGACCGCTGCTCTCACCGGTGACGCGACTTCCGGCAATGGCCCGCTTGATGACCGCTGCCGTTGTGACGACCGGCCGCTTGCTCCGGTGCGGCCTGGTCCGGGCGGTGCCGGCCGCAGTCGAGCCGGACTTACCGCGCAGGTCGACGTGGCGTGCTGCGGTGGGTCGGCTGCTGGCGGCAGCACCATGCGAGCGGGTGGCCGCCCCCGCAGGCTGAGCCACGAACAACACCCCGAGCACCATCGCAAGGACAGCCAGCAACGTCAGCCGCAATGCGGCCGGTGCACAGGCTTGGTATCGGGGCACGGGGCAGACCATCCCTTTTCGAGCTCAGGTAGTTCATCGACCATGATCGGTCCGATCCAAGCGGATGATCATGTGCAATCGAAGTTAACCGAAGACCAGCCTACCCAGCAGCCAGCGATTCTAAACCCTCAGGACACGCCAGCTTTACTTCACCGCGAAAAGGATGGACTGCCCGCTCAGACCCGGGCTTCACGGGCCGCGGTCCGCGCCCGCGCCTTGTCACGTTGATCCACGAACCGGCTCGCCTGCGCATCGAGGCCGACCATGAAGTCCGACAACTCCTGGCGGGCCTTCTCGCCCTCCGGACCAAGATCGGTGCGATCGAAGACGTTCCAGAACTTCAGCACCGGGGAGACGACGGCATCGTGATGCAGCCTCAGGTCGTAGATGCCGGCCTTGGCAATCGTGACCGAGTTCCGGGTGAAGTCGGGCATGCCTGCTCCCGGCATCGTGAAACCGACGACCTCGTCCCGCACCGCCTGCATGGTCTCGTCCGGTGCGATCTCGAAGGCTGCCTGGACGAGGTTGCGGTAGAAGATCATGTGCAGGTTCTCATCCAGCGCGATCCGGGCCAACAGCTGCTCGGCCAGCGGGTCACCGGTGGACTTGCCGGTGTTGCGGTGCGACACCCGAGTGGCCAGCTCCTGGAAGGACACGTAGGCCACGGCCTGCAACGGCGTCTTGTCGCCGGAGTCGTAGCCATGCACCATGTGCATCATCCGCAGCTCTTCGAGCTTGACCGGATCGACGCCGCGAGTGACCACCAGATAGTCGCGCAGGGCGATTCCGTGCCGGCCTTCCTCGGCCGTCCACTGCCCGACCCACTGGCCCCAGGCGCCGTCCCGGCTGAACCGGGTCGCGATCTCGCGGTGGTAGGAGGGCAGGTTGTCCTCGGTGAGCAGGTTGACGATCATCGCGGTCTTGGCCACCGGATCGAGCCGGGACTCGTCCGGATGCCAGTCGCTTCCGCCCAGGAAGGCGAAGTTCTGCCCGTCGCTCCACGGGATGTAGTCGTGAGGCTGCCAGGGCTTGGCCACCGAAAGGTGCCGGTTCAGGTTGGCCTCGACGACCGGTTCGAGCTCGTGCAACAGCCGGGCGACGGTGCCTTCGGATCCGGACGGAATTCTGCTCTCGGTCATCGTCGTCCTCCTTCGCGGCGGGCTGCCGACTCGACTACCTACGCTACCGTAGGTTTGCTGTGGCCCCGGTCAGTGTGTCGACGGATTCTCGCCCAGCCGTCCAGGCAGGACGGTCGGTGCACGAACGGCCAGTACGGGCAGCAATGGCCGGTCACAAATGGCCATCCGTGCGTTAGGTAGCCATTCGTCGGGAAGCAGCCAACCCGCGGCGACTCAGGCGATCCGGGTGACCACGAGGTCGGTCAGGGCCAGCAATGCCGCCTTGGCCGGCACGTCGGGCAGCGCGCTCAAGGCGGACTGGGCGGCCTCGGAGTAGGACCGGACGGTGTCCCGGGCCTCCTCGATGGCGGCTGACTTGCGAATCAGCCCCAGCGCCTCGGCGTGGTCGTCGTCATCGTCCAGTGGCCGGCTCACCAACGTCCGCAGCCGTTCGTCAGCCGGGTCGTCCGACCGCAGGGCGTAGAGCACCGGCAGCGTCCGGACGCCCTCGCGTAGATCGGTGCCCGGGGTCTTGCCGGACTCACCGGTCTCGGAGGCGATGTCGATGATGTCGTCGGAGATCTGGAACGCGATCCCGATCTGTTCCCCGTAGGCACGCAGACTGGCCACCGTGTCCGGGTCGACGCCGGCGAACATGGCACCGAACTCGGCCGAGGTGGCGATCAGCGAACCGGTCTTGTCGGCCAGCACCGCCAGGTAGTGATCGATCGGATCGACGCCCTCCTTGGGACCGACCGTCTCGCGGATCTGACCCATCACCAGCCGTTCGAAGCACCGGGCCTGGATCCGGACCGCCTCCGGTCCGAGGTCGGCCAGGATGTCGGAGGCCCGGGCGAAGAGGTAGTCACCGGTCAGGATCGCGACCGAGTTCGTCCACCGCTCGTTGGCCGCGACCGCACCTCGGCGCACGGTGGCCTCGTCCATCACGTCGTCGTGGTACAGCGTGGCCAGGTGGGTCAGTTCGCAGACCACGGCCGACATGATCACACCGTCGTTGTCCGGGTAACCGAACTGCGCGGCCAGCAGCGCCAGCAGCGGCCGGAACCGCTTGCCACCGGCGTCCATCAAGTGCCGGGCGGTCTCGGCGACGAACTCGTCCTCGGAGTGCACCGACCCTCGCAGGGCGGTTTCCACTGCATCCAGGCCCTCCCGGATGGCAGCTTCCAGCTCGGGTTCGTCGAAGCTCAGGCCGATCGACAGAAGCGAGGAGGTCACCCGTGCAACTTAGCTGCCTTGCCGGCAAGGTCGAGCAGCGGCTGCGGGAAAACCCCGAGCACGACGGTCACCAGCACGCCGGCCAGGATGGGGATGTAGGTCAGCAGCGACGGGATCGTGACCGTCGGACCGTCCTCGGCCGGCTCGGCGAAGAACATCAGCACAACAATGCGCAGGTAGAAGAACGCCGCCACCGCCGAGCTGATCAAACCGACCACGACGAGCGGGCCGGCAATGTGGTAGGCCGCCTTGAACACCACGAACTTGCCGGTGAACCCGCTGGTCAACGGGATGCCGGCCAGAGCGAGCAGCAAGAAGGTGAAGGTGCCGGCAAAGATCGGTGACTTGCGGGCCAGCCCGCTCCATTGGGAGAGATGGGTGGCCTCACCGTTGGCGTCGCGGACCAGCATGACCAGACCGAAGGCAGCGATCGTGGTGAAGCCGTAGGCGGCCAGGTAGAACAGCACGCTGGAGATGCCGTCCTTGTCCAGCGCCACCATGCCCACCAGGATGAAGCCAGCGTGCGCGATCGAGGAGTACGCCAGGATCCGCTTGACGTCGGTCTGGGTCAGGCCGAGCACCGCACCGACCACCATTGAGGCGATCGCGGCGGCCCAGATCAGCCACCGCCAGTCCCAGGCGCTGATCGAGAATCCCAAGTAGAACACCCGCAGAATGGCACCGAATGCCGCCACCTTGGTGCACGCTGCCATGAACGTGGTGACCGGCGTCGGCGAGCCCTGATAGACATCCGGCGTCCAGGAATGGAACGGTGCGATGCCGGCCTTGAACAGCAGCCCGACGGTGAGCAGCCCGAAGCCGAGCCAGAGCAGCACGTCGGACTGGCTGGAGGAGTTCTGTGCGGCGAGGATCGCGGTCAGGTCCACCGAGTTGGCGTAGCCGTAGAGCAGGGCCAGCCCGTAGAGGAAGAACGCGGAGGCGAACGCCCCGAGCAGGAAGTACTTGATCGCCGCTTCCTGACTCAGCAGCCGGCGGCGACGGGCCAGCCCGGCCATCAGGTACAGCGGCAGCGACAGCACCTCGAGGGCGACGAACATCAGCAACAGGTTGTTGGCCGCCGGGAAGATCAGCATGCCGGCCACCGCGAACAGGGCCAGCGGGTAGACCTCGGTCTGGATCCGGTCGCTGGAAGCCAGCTTGCGGTCGGCCGGTGAGCCGACGGTCACCGCGGCCGAGGCCACGATCGCGCTGCCCGGTTCCACGCCGCGGTCACCGATGAGCAGCATCGACAACACGGCCAGGACCAGGATCGTGCCCTGGATAAAGAGCGAAACGCCGTCGACGGCGATCGCACCGGAGACCGTCGTCAGCGACTTGGAGTGCAAGGAGATGACGTCGACCAAGGCCGCGACCAAGGCAACGACGGTCAGCGTCAGCTGGGCCGGGTAGCGGTACTCACGCGGCAACAGGGCCTCGAACAGCACTCCGACCAGCGCCGCGCCGAGCACGATGAAGATCGGTAGCAGGGCGGCGTAGGCGATCGACGGTGCCTGGATGTAGGTCGTCGGATCGTTGCCGGCGGCCGTCACCAGACCACTGAGCGGGCTCACTTGTGTCCTCCGTTAGTGCCGGGCAGAGCCACGTGTTGCGGCTGCGGATCGGTCTGTCCGACATCGTGCAGGGTGTACTTGACCGCCGGGTTGATCATGTCGACGATCGGCTTCGGGTACACGCCCAGGGCCACGATCAGGATGATGAGCGGCGCGATCGCGAACGTCTCCCGGGCGTTGAGGTCCTTGAACCCCTTCACCTTGTCGATCACGGCACCCTGCATGGTGCGTTGGTAGAGCAGCAGCACGTAGAGGGCAGCCAGGATGATGCCGGTAGTACCCAGGATCGCCAGCGTCTTGTGCCGGGTGAACGTGCCCACCAGGGTCAGGAACTCGCTGATGAAGGTGGACAGCCCGGGCAGGGCCAGCGCGGCCAGGCCGGCGATCAGGAACGCCCCGCCCAGCCGCGGCGTCACCTTCGCGGTACCGCCGAAGTCGGGGATCTGCCGGCTCTTGCCCCGGGCCACCACGAAGCCGACCACGATGAACAACAGGCCGGTAGCCAGGCCATGGTTGACCATGTAGAGCACCGCACCGGTGCCGCCCTGGGTGGTGAAGGCGAAGATGCCCAGACCGATGAAGCCGAAGTGGGCCACCGAGGTGTAGGCGACCAGCCGCTTCATGTCGCGTTGGCCCATGGCCAGGAAGGCCGCGTACAGCACGCCGATCACCGACAGGATCAGGATCGTCTTGGCGAAGTAGCGGGAGGCCTCGGGGAACAGCGGCAGGCAGTAGCGCAGGAAGCCGAAGGTGCCGACCTTGTCCAGCACCCCGACCAGCAGCGCCGCACCACCGGCCGGAGCCTCGGCACCGGCATCCGGCAGCCAGGTGTGGAACGGGAACAGCGGCGCCTTGATCGCGAAGGCGATGAAGAAACCGAGGAACAGCCACTTCTGGGTGGCCCCGTTCGGCACGTGTCCGACCAGGTCGGAGAAGGCGAAGCTCGAGGTTCCCGAGCTGACGTAGAGCCCGATGACCGAGGCCAGCATCAGCAGGCCACCGACCAGGGAGTACAGGAAGAACTTGACCGCCGCGTACTGCCGCCGGGGACCACCGAAGCTGCCGATGATGAAGTACATCGGAACCAGCATCGCTTCGAAGAACACGTAGAACAGGAACACGTCGGTCGCGGCGAACACGCCGACCATGAACACTTCGAGCAGCAGGATCAGCCCGAAGTAGGCCTTGGGCGAGCGCGTGGCGCTGACCGCGTCCTCGGCATCCTCCAGGCTGTCGAAGGAGTTCCAGGACGCCAGCACCACACACGGCACCAGCAACGTCGACATCAGGATCAACACCAGCGCAATGCCGTCCAGACCGAAGGCGAAGTGCACGCCCAGATCCTTGATCCAGACCCACGAACCCTGGAACTGGAACCGGGCCGCGCCGTCGCTGGTCTTGAACTCGACCGCCAGGATCACGGTGTAGGCGAAGGTCAGCACCGAGAAGATCAGCGCGGTCTGCTTGGCCACGACCTCGCGGCCCGCTGGCAGCGCGAAGATCACCAGGGCGCCGATCAACGGCACCGCCAGCAGCCCGAGCAGGGACAGGTTGTGCATCAGGAGAACCTCACCCCGAGCAGGACCGCGAGGATCACCGCGGCGCCGGCCAACATGGACAGTGCATACGAGCGGACGAACCCGGTCTGCATCTTGCGCAACCGGCCGGAACCGCCGCCGAAGCCGGCGGCCAGCCCGTTGACGATGCCGTCGATGCCCTTGTTGTCGAAGAACACCAACCCGCGGTCCAGCCACTGACCCGGGCGCATCAGCACCGTCTCGTTGAAGGCGTCGGCGTACAGGTTGTTCCGCGCGGCCACCGTGATCACGTTGCCGGCCGGACGGGTGGACGGAACCCGACGGGTGGTGACCACCGCGGCGGCGATACCGAGGGCAACCACGAGCAGCGTGATCAGGCTCAACACCACCGGCGAGATGGTGTGAGTGCCGACCTCGATCGACTCACCGACCGACGGGGACAGCCAGTGCTGGACCCCGCCACCCATGATCAGCAGGTAACCGCCGACGAGGGCCATGATGGCCAACACGATCATCGGGGCCTTCATCACCATCGGGGCCTCGTGCGGGTGCACGTCGTCCTCCCAGCGCCGGTTGCCGAGGAAGGTCATCACCAGCGCGCGGGTCATGTAGGCCGCGGTCAGGCCGGCACCGAGCAACGCGGCGATGCCGAGCAGGTAGCCCGATGTGCCGCCCTTGTCGAAGGCGGCCTCGATGATCTTGTCCTTGGTGAAGAACCCGGTCGCACCTGGGAAACCGATGATGGCCAGCCAGCCACAGACGAAGACGAAGAACGTCACCGGCATGACCCGGGCCAACCCACCGAAACGGCGCATGTCGATCCGATCGTTCATGGCATGCATGACCGAACCGGCGGCCAGGAACAGCGCGGCCTTGAAGAACCCGTGGCCGAGCAGGTGGATGATGCCGATCGCGTAGACGCCCTTGCCCAGACCGACGGCCAAGAACATGTAACCGATCTGGCTGACCGTGGAGTAAGCCAGCACCTTCTTCAGGTCGTCCTGGCCGAACGCGCAGACGCAGCCGTAGAGCAGGGTGATGGCTCCGATGATGACCACGACCGTCCGGGCCGCCTGGCTCAGATCGAAGATGGGTGAGGACCGGGCGATCAGGTAGACCCCGGCGGTGACCATGGTCGCGGCGTGGATCAGCGCCGAGACCGGGGTCGGGCCGGCCATGGCATCGGGCAGCCAGGTCTGCAGCGGGAACTGGCCGGACTTTCCGCAGGCGCCGAGCAGCAGCATCAGCGCGATAGCCGCGATCGTGCCCTGACCGAGGCCGCCGATGCCGGCGAAGACGTGGGCGAAGTCGGTGTTACCGAGGTTGGCGAACATCAGCATGATCGCGATGGACAGCCCGACGTCACCGACCCGGTTGGCGATGAAGGCCTTCTTGGCGGCGGTGGCTGCGTCCGGCCGGGTGTAGTAGAAGCCGATCAGCAGGTAGGACGCGAGACCGACACCCTCCCAGCCGACATAGAGCACCAGGTAGCTGTTGGCCAGAACCAGCAGCAACATGGCCGCGATGAAGAGGTTGAAGTAGCCGAAGAACCGACGGCGCCCGTCGTCGTGGGCCATGTAGCCGACGGCATAGATGTGGATCAGCGAGCCGACACCGGTGATGAGCAGGCAGAAGGTCAGGGCCAGCGGGTCGAGCAGGAAGCCGACGTCGACCTTGAAGCCACCGACCGGGATCCAGCTGAACAGATGCAGGTTGCGTTCGCGCGCGTCCCCGGACTCGTTCTTCAGTGAGAAGAACAGGAAGACCGTGTAGACGAACAACACCACCGGCACCAGCGCGCCGAGCAGGTGTCCCCACTTGTCGGCCCGTTTGCCCAGCAGCAGCAGGATCGCGGCGGACACGGCCGGGAGTGCGACCAGCAGCCAGGCCGCGGACTGCACTCCGTGTGCGGTATTCAACTACGCCAACTCCCTTAGTACTTCAGGAGATTCGCGTCGTCGACCGAAGCCGAGCGCCGCGTCCGGAAGATGGACATGATGATCGCGAGGCCGACCACGACCTCGGCGGCGGCCACCACCATGACGAAGAACGCCATGATCTGACCGTCCAGACTGCCGTTGATCCGCGCGAAGGTGACCAGGGTCAGGTTCACCGCGTTGAGCATCAACTCCACGCACA
>CAZZZW010000215.1:0-8058 GCA_964658795.1 Phormidium nigroviride PCC 7112 | reverse complement strand
TGGTCAGTTCGACCCTCCGGTGGCCAGTTCTGAGCGACCACCCGAGGGGTGAACTGACCACTGGGCAGCAGCAGGCGGGCTAGAGCTCGAAGGTGACGAGCAACGGCCGATGGTCGGAGGCGATGCGGACGTCGGGTGAATCGATGACCTCGGCACTCACCGGCCGCAGCCGCGGGTCGGCGAAGACGGCATCGATCCGGCGGACCGGGGTGGCGGCGGAATAGGTGTACCCGTCACCGGCGCCGACCGCGGCGAACGTATCCACACCCACTTGAGAACACCGCTGCCAGGTAGCGGAATCCGGCAGCGCGTTCAGGTCGCCGCCGAGGATCAGCGGCGCGTCGCCGAAACTGAGCCGCCCGAACGCCGCCAGCTCGTCCAGGTGATCCAGCCGCGGCTGTTCGATCAGATCGAGGTGGGTGCCGGCCACCGCGAACCGGGTGCCGCGCAGTTCGAGCACGGCCGCCGCGGCCCCTCGGTGATGCAGTTTGGGCCGATCGGTAAACGGGATGTCGAATCGCTCGATCGTCGTCACGCCGAGGGTGGACAACACCAGGTTGGACCCGGCGACCCGGCCACCGCTGACCCAGACCAGACCGGCGCGCCGGGCCAGCGCGGCGCAGGAGGACCGCCAGCGCAGAAACCGGGGCGCCTCCTGGACGATCACGACATCCGGCGCCACGCTGCGCATGACCCGAGCCACGGCATCCGGGTCATCGCGCAATGACCTTACGTTATATGACAAAAACCGGAGATTCGCCACCATCAGTTCCTCCGTCGGGCCAGATCGGCCGCACCGACCAGACCGGCCTCCGGTCCGAGTTCGGCCAGCCGGACGTCGGCGGTCGGCCGGAATCCGCGACCGGTCAAGGTCTCGGCGAAGGTCTGGGCCGCCGGTCCGACGAGCAGGTCGCCGGCCTCGGACACACCGCCGCCGATGACGAACACGGTCGGGTCGATGACGGCGGCCAGGTTGGCAATACCCCGACCCAGCCAGCGACCCATCGAGGTGTAGATCTCGATCGCCGCCACATCACCTTCGCGGGCCGCCTGGGTGACCAGCGGACCGGTCAGCTTGCGCGGGTCGCCGCCGGCCAGTTCCATCAGCCGATGAGCTGACACCGGCGCGATGGCGGCCAACTCCCGGGCGTCATGGGCCAACGCGGTGCCCGAGGCGTACATCTCCCAGCAGCCCCGATTGCCACAGGCGCACCGGCGCCCGTCCGGCACCATCGTCATGTGGCCGTACTCCAGGCCGACCCCGTACGCGCCGCGGTAGAGGATGCCGCTGACCACCAGGCCGCCACCGATCCCGGTGCCGAGCGTGATCATGACGACCACGCGGGCGTCCCGGGCCGCCCCGAACCGGTACTCGGCCCAGGCGGCGGCGTTGGCGTCGTTCTCCACCACGACCGGCAGCCCGATGGCCGCGGTCAGCGCATCCCGCAGGGGTTCATTGCGCCAGGCCAGGTGCGGTGAGAACAGGACGGTGGCCCGATCGTTGGCGATCCAGCCGGCCGCACCGATACCGACCGCGGTGACCTCGTGCCGCGAAGCCAGTTCCTTGACCACATCGGCAATCGTCTCCTCGGTCGCGGCCACGTCGGTGCCGGGCGTCGAGCGCCGGGTCCGGTCGATCACGTTGCCCTGCCCGTCGACGACGCCGCCGGCCACCTTGGTGCCGCCGATGTCGACGCCGATCGCCAGTGACATCTCAGGCCTCCTTCGCATGCTCGGACGAGGACGGTGTGCTCGCACCGGGGTCGGACAGGTCGATCCGCTGCACTCGCGGCTGCGCCCGGGGGGACGCCGGCGTTGAGGTTTGTGCCGCGGTCCGCAGCAGGTTCGCGATCGCGGTCTGAACCTCACCCCAGCGTTCGACCAGCTCCGGCCGATCGCCCCGGATGGTCGAGATCAACTGGCACAGCGGGCACCAGCAGCATTCGGCACTCCCGGTGGCCAGGCCGGCCGTACTCGGGTCGATGACGCTGCGGTGCAACAACTCCTGGGCCGCGCCGAGAAACTTGGCCAGTTCGTCGGACAGCGGGCCCGGCTCGGTCATGGCCGGGCCGCCGACGTTGTGCTGCGCGCGGCCGGCGGAGTTTCCGTCGGCCACAGCGCCGGATCCGGTTCGAACCGCAACACCAGGCGTCCGTCGGCCACGGCACCGCCGATCACCCGGCACCGACGCAGCACACTCGGCAGCGCCAGCACCCGCCGGTGGCCGGCTACGGTCAGCACCAGCTCGTCGGCCACCCGGGACGCCGCCACCTCGCTGCGGTCGGCCAGCGGCAGTCGCAGCACCAGTTCGAACACGTCCGGCTCGACCGTCCGGACCTGCAGCAGCGGCTCCCGAGCGCTGACGGCGGCCGGATCGTCGCCGGCGTACAGCTGCTCAGCCACCTGACGCAGGGCGTCCACCCCGACCGGTTCGCCGGCACGGTAGGCCACCGGCCGCACCGGCAGCCCGGCGAAGGACTCGTCGATGACGGCCAGCTCAGCCGTCTGGGCCGCGATCCAGCTCCGCCCCCACGCCGAATCTGCCGCCGCCGCGGGGAAGACTCGATTGGCCACGATCTCATCGACCTGGTAGCCGTACAGCGAGAGCGCGGTGAACGTCCGCCGGGCCTCGGCCGTCACGACCGCCTCGGGCGTCAGTACCAGCCGGACCGAGGTGACGGCCGGATCGGTCAACATCGCGTGTACCCGTCCGAGGTCCTCGGCCAGCCGGACCACGGCGTCGAAGACGGCATCAGGCGGCAACACACCGGACCGGCCGAGCAGTGCCGAGACCGGACGCAGCCCCTTGGCCAGCCGGCGGTGTACCGGAAAGACCCGCTGCAGGTACCAGTTCAACGCCTCGGGCAGCGCCAGCAGCCGCAACGTCTCGGCCGTCGGGGCGCAATCGAGCACGATGGCATCCCACAGGCCGCAGTCCGCGAAGCCACCGACCGCGAGCAGCGCCAGCACCTCCTCGATGCCCGGCAACACGGTGAGTTCCTCGGCGGTGATCGGGTCGACCCCGCCCTGGGCCAACAGTTGGTGCAGGTAGGACTGGACCTCGGTCCAGGCCGCCTCGAACCGGTGCTGGGTGTCGAGCTGGACCGCGTCCAGCCCGGGCACGACCGAGGTCGGCTCACCGGTCAGGGTCAGGTCCAGCGCGTCGGCCAGGGAATGAGCCGCATCGGCCGAGATGAGCAACGTCTTCAGGCCACGCTCGGCCAACTGCAGGGCGGTCGCGGCTGCCGTGGTCGTCTTGCCGACCCCACCCTTGCCGGTGAACAGCAGGACCCGAACGGGCGTCCCGAGGTTCGAGGTCACGCGCCGCTCTCGACGCGCTTCTTCAGCTCTTTCAAGGCGGTATCCATGATCATCTTCTCGGCCTTGCGCTTGAGCATGCCGAGCATCGGGATGGCCAGGTCGACGGTGAGGCTGTACGTCACCTCAGTGCTGCCACCAACCGGCTTGAGCCGATAGGAGCCCTGCTGGCTCTTCTGCATCTGGCCCTTGATCAGCTTCCAGCTGACGGCGTCGTCGCCGTTCCAGTCATAGGCGAGTTCGTACTCGTCCTTGATGCCGCCGGCATCGATCTTGAACCTGACCTGTTCGGCCCGGTCGCCGTCGCCGGGCACGCTGACCTGGCAGGACTTCACCGATGCCGCCCATTTCGGGTAGGACTCGAAGTCGGCGATCACCGCCATGATGTCTGCCGGCGCGGCATTGATGGTGATCGACTGGGTTGACTGATCGGCCATGGCGACGAGATTACCGCCCGGGCGGTGGCGGCGGTTCGCGCCGCTGCGAACGTCACCAGGGCTCGGTGCCGAAGAATCACGGCCCGAACTGCTCGTGCTGGCCTTCCAGGTCGTCCTTCAACCTCCAGAACACCCGCTTGGCCTGCCAGGCGAAACGCCGGGTGAGCCGGTCGGCCTGGCGTCGCGACAACGGCCGGCCGGTCGGGTCCAGCCGCAAATAGTGGTGCAGCAGCACACCGGAATGGGCCGGTTCCAGCCACAGCTCGACGGTCCCGGCCAGCTGGACGCGTCCGCCCGAGGTCATGCCCCGTGGCCAGCGCCGCTCCTCGGGAATGGAGCGCGCGGACCACTGGATGCCCTTCAACCCCCGGTCGCGGGTTACTGTCAAGTACAGAGCGGGCCACCAGAGCCGCCACACCACGGGACTTGCGACAGCCGCTGACGTTCTAGCCACGTCGGCATCGATCCAGGTTTCGTCGATGAGGTGGATTTGCGGCTGCATTACGGCAGGATGTCAGAGCACAGGTTCCGGCCGGGCAGCGCGGTCAGCCCGGGTCGAGACGGCATCGAGACGTTAAGGACGTGAGCGCACGTTGCGTGAGTTGACCATTCCCAGCGCCGGCATTCCGGAGCAGCACAGCGCGGCGCAGTTCGTGTTCGACAACGCCACCAACCGTCCGCAGGTGATCGCGCTGAAGGTCCGGGCCGAGGCCGGCTGGACCGACGTCACGACCAAGCAGTTCCACGACCAGGTGTTGGCCGTCGCCCAGGGTCTGATCGCCGCCGGCATCCAAGCCGGCGAGCGGGTCGCCCTGATGAGCAAGACCCGCTGGGAATGGACCTTGTTCGACTTCGCGCTGTTGTCGATCGGCGCGGTCGTGGTCCCGATCTATGAGACCTCTTCGGCCGAGCAGGTCGAGTGGATCCTGGCCGACTCCGAGGCAGTGGCGGCGGTCGTCGAATCGGACGATCACGCCAAGCTGGTGGAGGAGGTCCGCGATCAGGCCCCGAAGCTGCGCAACGTGTGGCAGATCGAGCAGGACGCGGTTGCCGAACTCACCGCGGCCGGGTCCGGCACGGCGGCGGCCCAGGTGCACGCCCGCCTGTCCGCGACCACACCGGACGACCTGGCCTCGCTGATCTACACCTCCGGGACCACCGGACGGCCGAAGGGCTGCGAGCTCACGCACGCGAACTTCCTGTCCGAGGTATCCGAGGTCTCGGCCGGGCTCAAGCACCTGTTCAACGAAGGCACCTCGACCCTGCTGTTCCTGCCGATCGCGCACGTCTTCGGCCGGGCCATCCAGATGGGTGCCATCGCCAACGGCACCACGCTCGGCCACACCGCCGACATCAAGAACCTGATCGCCGACTTCGGCCAGTTCCGGCCGACCTTCGTGCTCAGCGTGCCGCGGGTGTTCGAGAAGGTCTACAACACGGCTAAGCAGCGAGCCCACGGCGACGGCAAGGGTGCCATCTTCGACCGGGCCGAGGCGGTGGCGATCCGGTACTCCGAGTCGTTGGACGAACGGGGTCCGGGTTTTGTGCTCAAGGCCCAGCACGCGCTGTTCGACAAGCTGGTCTACTCCAAGTTGCGAGCCGCACTAGGGGGCCAGTGCACGTCGGCCATCTCGGGCGGAGCCCCGCTCGGTGCCCGTCTCGGTCACTTCTTCCGGGGCATCGGCGTCACCATCTACGAGGGCTACGGCCTGACCGAGACGACCGCCGGTGCCTGCTTGAACATGGAGGACAAGATCAAGGTCGGTTCGGTCGGACGGCCGATCCCGGGCATGAGCGTGTCCATCGCCGACGACGGTGAGGTGCTGCTGGCCGGCCCGATCGTGTTCAACGGCTACTGGCGCAACGAGGCCGCCACCAACGAGGCGTTGAACAACGCCGGTGGCAAACGCTGGTTCCACACCGGTGATATCGGCGAGATCGACAACGACGGGTTCTTGAAGATCACCGGTCGGAAGAAGGAACTCATCGTCACCGCCGGCGGCAAGAACGTGGCTCCGGCGGTGCTCGAGGATCGGGTCCGGGCACACTGGTTGATCAGCCAGTGCCTGGTCGTAGGAGATCAGCAGCCGTTCATCGCCGCGTTGATCACGATCGACCCGGAGGCACTGCCGGCCTGGTCGGAGAAGACCGGCAAGTCGGGCCTGTCGATGGACGAACTGGTCGATGACCCGGATCTGCGCACCGAGGTCCAGCACGCGATCGACGACGCCAACCGGGCGGTGTCCAAGGCCGAGGCGATCAAGAAGTTCACCATCCTGCGCTCGGACTGGACCGAGGCCACCGGGCAGCTCACGCCGTCGTTGAAGCTCAAGCGCAACGTCGTGATGAACGAATGCGCCTCCGAGATTGCCGCGCTCTACACGAAGTAATCTCGATTGATCCGCTCGTGGGCACGGTCCACCACGGTGGATCCGGCCCCGCCGACCGACTAGTCGAGCCCCACGAGCTCGGCCAGCCGCTCGGCGATCCGGTCCCACTGCCAGTCCTGCACCACCCAGTCCCGGCCGTGCTGCCCGAGGGTGGTGGCCAGCCGCTGATCGAGCAACACCCGGCTGAGCCGCTCGGCGAGTTGACCGGTGTCACGCCCGTCGACCACGTAGCCGGTGTCGGCCTCTCGCACGGTCTCCGGAGCGCCGCCGGAATCGCCTGCGATCACTGGTAATCCGGTCGCCGACGCCTCGAGGAAGACCATGCCCAGACCCTCCACGTCCAGGCCGAACCGCCGGGTCCGACAGGGCATGGCAAAGACATCGCCGGCGGCGAAGTGTTGCGGAAGCTCGGCGAATGGCACCGCTCCGGTGAACGTCACCGCGTCGGCGACGTCGTGCTGATGGACCAGCCGACGCAGCTGGTCGGCGTACTTCCCGCCGCCCACGATGAGCAGTTGGGCATCCGGAACCTGCCGCCGTACCGCCGGTAGCGCCTTGATCAGCTCGTCCTGACCCTTGCGTGGCACCAGCCGGGACACGCAGACGATGACCGGACGACCGAGGAGACCGTGGCGGATACGAACCGAATCCCCTGGCACCGACGGGGTGAACGTATCCGTGTCGACCCCTGGGGTGAGCTGCTGCAGTTCGGTCCGGCCACCGACCACCCGGGCCAGCTTGCGGCGGGTGTAGTCACCCAGATAGGTCAGCACGTCGACCCCAGCGGCGATCCGCTGCAGCAGCTGGCGGGCACCGGGCAGCAACGCCCAGCCGACCTCGTGCCCGTGCGTGGTGGCGACCAGCCGCTGCGCTCCGGCCGAACGCAGGCTCGGGGCCAGCAGCCCCAACGGCGCCGCCGCCCCGAACCAGATGCTCGTGGCACCGAACTCCGACCGGGCCGCCAGCACCCGGCGCCGGGCGGCCGGGGTCGGGATCAGCAGACCGGTGGGGTGCCGCCGGACCGGAAACGCCAACTCGGCGTCGAACTCGGCCGCGCCGGAATAGGTCGATGCATACACGGAAATCTGCTCCGGCGGGAGTCGCCGGACGATCTCCCACAAGAAGCTCTGGATGCCACCCTGGCGGGGCGGGAAGTCGTTGGTGACCAGTAGCAGACGACGAGTCATCGCAACTGGGCCCGCAGATACGTCCGCCAGCGGGCGGTGAACGCCGGCACCGAACTGTGCAGCAACCGCGCCATCGCCGCGCTGACGGCGGTGCTGGGCGTGATCGGCTCGGCGGCATCGACGGCCCGATAGAAGCTCACCAGACCATGCTGCCCGATCGTCTCGGCGATCAGCCGGCAGACCAGCCACGATTCCTCATAGGCCTGGGGCAATCGGGTGCCGGCGCCGTCGAAGTCAGCCGCCGTCGGCAACTGGGCCGGCAACATGCCCTTGGCAACCTCGGCCGCCAGCTCCGGGGCGATGGCCGCGGCACTCCGGCCGGAGCCGAGGTTGCCGACGTAGTCGGCGAAGCCCTCGATCAGCCAGGTGGGCATCTGGTCCGAGGTCTGGGCCCGGGATGCGATGTGGGTCAGCTCGTGCTGGACGACCAGCCGACGGCCGGCGGCGTCGAGCCGGGTCAGGTTGACCGGGTTCAGTACGATCCGCGCGCCGAGTACGGCCTGGCGCGGATCGACCGACAGGTCCGGGTTGATCGAATCAGCCACCGCCACCGCGGCGAGGTCGTGACTGTCCGCCCCGTCGCCGGTGACGGCCTGGAACTCGGCATCGGTGTCGGGGATGAGGACGGCCACGTGGTCGTTCCAGGCACTGCCCCACACGCTGGTCACGACCGGGACGGATTTCTCCACCAGTTGCTGGAAGGTGGCGATGTCGGCCTGGTGCTGG
>CAZZZW010000214.1:0-8104 GCA_964658795.1 Phormidium nigroviride PCC 7112 | reverse complement strand
CGGCCACAGCTTGCGCACCGCCTCGGCGTGTCGGGCAAGGTGTGGCCGCACAACGCCTAAGAAAAGAAGAGGAACTTGATCAGGGCCGCGGTGCCGACCACCACGATCAGGCCGCGCAGGGCCACCGGGGGCAGCCGGCGCCCGACCAGGGCACCGAGCTGGCCGCCGATCGCCGAGGCCACCGCGATGATCAGCACCAGCGTCCAGTCCGGGTGCGCGAAAATGATGAACAGGACGCTGGCGATCAGATTCACCAGTGATGTCAGGGCATTCTTCAGCGCGTTGACCCGTTGCAGGTTGGAGTCCAACAGGGCGCCGAGGGCAGCCAGCAGGATCACGCCCTGCGCCGCACCGAAGTAGCCGCCGTACACGCCGGTGGCCAGCACCAGCAACCACAACGCGAGTGGATGTCGGCCGGTGGCGGGTTGGTCGGCGTGGATGAAGCGGCGGGCCAGTCGCGGTTGGGCCACCACCAGCACCAGCGCGATCACGATCAGCACCGGCACGACGGCCTTGAACACCCCGGCCGGCAGCACCAGCAACAGGGTCGCGCCGATGACACCGCCGATCAGGGACGCCAGCCCGAACCGCAGCAGCCGCGGGCGCTGGCCGGCCAACTCGCGGCGATACCCCCAGGTGCCGCTGAAGCCGCCCGGCACCAGCCCGATGTTGTTCGAGACGTTCGCGGTCACCGGCGGGATTCCGATGGACACCAGCACCGGAAACGTGATCAGCGTGCCGGAGCCGACGACGGCATTGATGCCACCGGCGCCGAGGCCGGCGACGGCGACCAGGGCCAGTCCGCCGACGCTCGTCACACGATCAAACCTACTGGGCCGCCTCCAGCCGGTCGGCATTGGCGATGATGGCCTCGCTCACGTAGCCGGACAGGCCCGGTGCGAGTTCGTCGTAGTGGGCCGCGAATCGCGCGTCGCCCACATACAGCTGGCCCAGGCAGCGGTGCAGGTGCGGCGTCACCTCGTAGAACCAGGTCGTCATGTACTGCCGGTAGGTCTCGGCCAGCTCGACCGCGGCCGCACCGGTCGCCGGCTCACCGGCGGCCTGCAGACGCACGAAACCCTGTTCGATCTCCTCACCGTCGACCTTGAGCTGCCGCCACTGCGCCGGGCCGTACGTTGCGGTCCGGCGCTGGGATTCTCGCCACTCCTCGGTGTCGCCCCAACGCTGCTCGGCCTCGACCTCGTGGTCGGACCAGTCCGGACCGAACAGCTCGAACTTCTCATCCGGGGTAAGGGAAATACCCATCTGACCTGCCTCCAGTTCGTGGTCGATGGCCCTCGCCATCCGCTGCAGCCGCTCGATCCGCTGCTCGACCAGCGCACGTTGCCGACGCAGTTCCTGTTGCGGCGACTCGGGATCGGCCAACAGCGCGGCGATCCGGTCCAGCGGGAAGTCGAGCTCCCGGTAGAACAGGATGCGCCGTAGCCGTTCCAGATCGGCCTGCGAATATCGGCGGTAACCGGCATGGCTGCGATCCTGCGGCACCAGCAGACCGATCTGGTCGTAGTGATGCAGGGTCCGGACGGTGACCCCGGTTCTACGGCTGACTTCACCGACCTCCAACGCATCCATGCCCGCTACTCTGCCGCCTGACGCCACGTCAGGGTCAAGTCGTGCGACCATGCAGGACGTGAACGCCGGAGCCTGGATCGCCACCGTCGTGCTGCTGCTGGCCGCCGCGGGCCTGGCGTTGTACGCGCAACGTCGCGCCCGGCACGTCCGTCAGACGGTGCTGGCCGCGGCCGGGCTCGCACTCTGCGGCATCTCGCTGCTCCTCCCGGAACCGATCAGTAGCCTGCTCGCGCTGGTCGGCATCGTCGGGTTGATCCCGATCGTCATCACCCGCATCCGCGACCGCGACCCGGCCTGATTCCTGAATGAACCGCGCGCCTTGGCACCTGATGTCATGATGCGTGGATGGACACCGTCGACCTCGTGCTGGCTTGGACGCTGGCGGCCGTCGCTGTGGTCCTGCTCGCCCACAACGTACCGGTCCTGCTCGGCCACCCGGGCCTGCCGCTGCCCGGGCGCCTCAATCGGCCGGTCGAACCACAGCGGCCGCGACCTTCAGCCGCAGCGAGCGTGCTGGTGTCGGTCGGACTCATTCTGCTCGGGCTCTACATCACGGCCGACTCCGAATGGGCCATCCTGCTCACGCCATTTGGGGCCACCTGCTTGATAGGCGGGACCTACTGGTCCGGGCAACTCTACAAACAGAGCCGCCGAGCCAGGCCCAGTCCCGGGACAGGTCCCTGGCCCTATCAGAGTTAGTCGGTCAGCAGCGGAATCTTCAACGCCGCATCGGGCACACCGAAAGCACCGATCAAGTCCGAGGCGTGCGGACGGAGTTCGCCACAGAGCCGGTTGACCTCAGCCGGCAACGACTTGGTCCGGCTCGCCGACAACCGGCCGTGCTCGATGAACCAAGCCCGTTCGGACTCCACCGTCGACAACGCGAACAAGTCGCACACCGTGTCCAGCAGGTCCCGGGCGGCCGGATCCTGGCATTCCGCGATGCCCTCGACGAAGGCTTCGAGCAGCACCCGATCCACATGGGCCTGCGCCGCCTGGAGCAGATGATCCTGACAGTCATTGAAGATCACGAAAGGATCTTCGGCCTTGGCTGCTCGCCGCAACCGCCGGGCCAAGCCCTCGAGCAGGTGCCGCTCACGGAACTGGAACAGCGACAGCTGCCAGCCGCGATCGGTCCACGCCGCATCCTCGTCCCGGCCGGCCGCCGCTGCCAGCCTCGCGATCAGTGGCCGCACCGCGGTCCGCTCCAGCGCGGTGCCGAAGGCCTGGCCGGCGACAAACCGAACCGTGCCCACCATGTCGAGTTCACCGAAGTGATCGCTGTAGCTGGTCAGCAACTCCTTGGCCACCAGCTGCAGCAGCACGGTGTTGTCGCCCTCGAAGGTGGTGAACACGTCGGTGTCGGCCTTCAGTCCCGGCAGCCGGTTCTCCCCCAGGTAACCGGCGCCGCCGCACGCCTCGCGGGCGGTCTGGATGGTCCGGGTCGCATGCCAGGTGGCGGTCGCCTTGATGCCGGCAGCCCGGGCCTCGAGTTCGCGTCGACGCGGATCGTCATCGTCACCGGCGGTGAAGACGTCGTGCAGGGTTTGCACCATCTCCGACTGGGCAAAGTGCAACGCATAGGTCTTGGCCAGGGCCGGCAGCAACTTGCGCTGATGGGCCAGGTAGTCCAGCAGTACGACCTCGCCGTCGCGTCCCGGTGCCTCGAACTGAGTGCGAAGCTGTGCATATTCCAGGGCGATCGCCAACGCCACTTTGGTCGCGCTACCGGCACCACCGGCCACGCTGACCCGGCCCTGGATCAGGGTGCCGAGCATGGTGAAGAAGCGTTTCGTCTTGTTCTCGATGGGCGTCCGGTACGTGCCGTCGGCCTCGACCTGGCCGTAGCGGTCCAGCAGCGCGGTCCGCGGGACTCGGACGTCATCGAACCAGAGCTGGCCGTTGTCGACGCCGTTCAGCCCGGCCTTGAAACCACAATCCTCGATCCGGACCCCAGGCGACACGGTGCCGTCCAGATCGCGGATCGGGACCAGGAACGCGTGCACGCCCTGGCTCTGGCCACCGGTCACCAGCTGGGCGAACACGGCCGCCATCCGGCCGTCGCGGGCGGCGCTACCGATGTACTCCTTGCGGGCCGAGTCGTCCGGCGTCCGGATCACGAACTCGTCCGTGGCCGGGTCGAAGGTCGCGGTGGTCTTGAGCTGGGCCACGTCCGAACCATGCCCGTGCTCGGTCATGGCGAAGCAGCCGAGCAGCTTTCCGCTTGCGATGTCGGACAGATACTTCTGGTGATGCTCAGCGTTGCCCAGGTGCAACACGGCGCCACCGAACAGCCCGAACTGCACGCCGGCCTTGACCATGAGCGACAGGTCCCCCATCGCCAGCATCTCGAACGCGACGATCGAGGCACCGATGTCCCCGCCGCCGCCGTACCGGGTCGGAAAGCCCAGTCCGGTCAGCCCGTCCTCGCACAGCGCCATCAGCTGGGTGTACGTCCGCTCCCGCTGTTCAGACATGGTCTCGCCGACCGTCGGGATGAACAGCGGGCGGTCGGACAGCTTGCGGGCCAGCTCTCGCTGTTCGACCCACGGGCCGTCCAGCAGCCGGCGCAATTCGGTTCGGGCATTGGCTAAAAGGTCATTCATTGCGATTCCTCCGTCGTAAAGCTTCGGCCTCAAGGCTTCGGCCCGGCCAGCAGGTCGTCGGTCTCGAGGGCGTCCGAGCCGGTGAGTGCTGCACGCAATCCGTCGGTGCCGCCCCAGAGCAGCACCGTCAGGCTTTCGGCCAGTTCGGCCCGGGTCATGGCCTCAGGGTGGTCGAGCCACCAGTCACCGGCGGCCTTGACCAGGCCGACGATCGCCGTCCCCCACGGCCGACGCAGCACCGGGTCGGGCTGAGGCAGTGCACTGATGAGTTCGTCGATCCGGGCGGCTACCTGGCCGGTGTAGTCGGCGACGGCGTCGACGCCGCTCTTCTGCACGATCGGGTTGCGCACCACGAACCGGTACAGCTGCGGGTTCTTGTCCAGGACGGCCAGGAACGCATCGATGCCGGCCCGAATCACCGAGCGCGCGTCGGTCTGGCGCGACATGGCAGTGGACAGCTGGTCGCCGAGGGTGCCGGCCAGCTGCTGACCGACTGCGCGATACAGATCGGCCTTGTCGGTGAAGTGGCGATAGAACACGGCCTTGGACGTGCCGGCGAACGATGCGATCTGGTCCATACCCACGCCTGCGCCGTACTGTTCGACGCACGACGCGGTAAGACTGACCAACTCGGCCCGACGCGCCAATCGATGCGCGTCCCAGCGAGCTGACCGTCCGTCCGTCTTGCCCTTCACCTGAACCAGAGTATCCGATACTGACGGTATCGGATACTTGAGCTACATCACCCCGCCGCAATGAATACCGAACAGCGCTTGGTTGAATCGCAGTCATGCGCCCGCTCCGTCCGATCTGTCTGATGGTCCTGTCGGCCAGCTGTCTCACCCTGCTCGCGGCCTGCTCGCACCATCCACAGACGCCGCCGGAGCAGGTGGCGGCCCAGGCCTATCTGACCGCGCTCGGCCGTACCGACGATGCCGGTGCCGCCGGTGACACCAACGACGCCGGCACCGCCCAACCGCTGCTGGCCCAGAGCCTGAAAGGTCTCGGCACCGGGGCGACGGGCACCCTCACGGTGACCGGCTTGGCCGACCGCCAGAAGACGACGGCCACCGCGAACTACACCGCCAGCTGGACGTTGCCGGGGGCGGCCAAGTCCTGGTCCTACAGCGGCACGCTGCCGATGATCAAGGCGGACAAGACGTGGCTGGTCGACTGGCGGATCACCGACATCCAGCCCAGCCTGACCGCCGGCAACCACCTGCAGGTCAAGCGGACCCAGCCGGCGCGAGCGCAGCTGACCGACGACCGGGGCGTGAACCTGCTGGCCGAGACGCCGGTGGTGACGGTCGGCATCAACCCGGCCAACGTCACCGACCTGACGAGCCTGGCCAGCACCCTGGCCGGCGTGCCGGAGCTGCAGAGCACCGCGGCCGAGATCGTGTCCGCGGTTCAGGCCGCACCCAAGAACCAGTTCGTCCCGATCATCACGCTGCGCAAATCGGTCTACGAGACCATCAAGGCGGGCATCTACAACCTGCCCGGGACCCAGTTTCCCGACAGCACCGAGCTGCTTCCGCCCGAGACCGGGTTCGCCCGCTACTTCCTGGGCAATGTCGGTGACGCGACCAAGGAGCTGATCGACGGGTCGAAAGGTGCGATCGTGGCCGGCGACCAGGTCGGCACCTCGGGCCTCGAACTCGCCCTGGACGCACGGTTACGCGGCACACCCGGCATCGCGGTCTATCAGGCCGACAAGTCCGGAACCCTCGGCGGCGTGCTGGCCACGGTGACCCCGCCGGTGGCGGCCAAGCCGATTCAGCTCACCCTGGACACAGCCGCCCAGAAGGCGGCCGACGCCGTGCTGGCCGACGAGAGCCTGCCCGCATCGGTGGTGGTCAGCCAGCCGTCCACCGGTCGAGTTCTGGCTGTGGCCAACAGTGAATCCGCGCCCGGTGACATCGCCCTGACCGGTCAGTACCCGGCCGGTTCGACGTTCAAGATCGCCACCTACACCGCCGACTTCACCAGCAACCCGGCACACAACCAGGACACCCAGACGACCTGCCCGCCGACCACCACGGTGGACGGCCGGTCGTTCGAGAACGAGAACAAGTTCCACTACGACGCGATCCCCTACAGCGCGGCGTTCGGATACTCCTGCAACACGACGGCGATCAATGTTGCCGACGCCCTGCCGAACGGGGCCCAGTACTCAGCGGCCAAGGCCCTCGGACTCGGTGCCGACTGGAAACTGCCGATCGAGGCCTTCAGCGGCTCGATGCCGGCCACCGCCACCGGGACCGAGAAGGCCGCCGAGGCGATCGGCCAGGGCAAGGTGTTGGTGTCGCCGCTGCTGATGGCCGCGATGGTCGGCGCGTCGGCCACCGGCAAGCCGATCACGCCGTCGATCCTGGTCAGTCAGCCCGGTGTGGCCGGCCGGAAGATCGACCCGGCCGTGACGAGCAAGATGAACGCGATGATGCGCGCGACCGTGGCGATGCCGGGTGCCACGGCCTACAGGTCGCTGAACGGGTTACCGGGCGCGATCGAGGGCAAGACCGGAACGGCCGAGTTCGGCACCGACGTGCCGCCCAAGAGCCATTCCTGGTTCGCCGGTGTCCGCGGAGATCTCGCCATCTCCGTCTTCATCTACGGCGGCGAGCAGTCCAGCACCGGCGCGGTGGTGCTGGCCCAGCACTTCTTCCAGGCGGTGCCACCGAGCTGAGTTGGTTACCGTGGAGCCATGACTACTGACGTTCACGACAGCCCGGCCGGTTGGGTCAACGAGCACATCCAGAAGTACGTCGAGACCGACGGCGCCGAGGGCCACTACTGGCGTGGGGTGCCGACCCTGCTGCTGACCACGAAGGGGCGCAAGTCCGGCGAGCTGCGGCGGACCGCGCTGATCTACGGCGAGCAGAACGGTGCGTACTTCGTCGTCGCCTCCCAGGGTGGTGCGCCGAGCCATCCGGCCTGGTACCTCAACCTCGAAGCCGAGCCCCTGGTGCACGTCCAGGTGGCCGCCGACAAGTTCGACGCCCGGGCCCGCACCGCCGACGATGAGGAACGCAAACTGCTGTGGCCCCTGATGGCCGAGATCTGGCCGGATTACGAGGAGTACCAGAAGAAGACCGATCGGCAGATTCCGATCGTCGTACTCGATCGGGTCTGATCCCGAACCTTCCTCGAACAATTCGGTGACCCGGGCGGGGTGGCCGCTCAGTACGCTTCGGCCGTGACCGACGTTTCCCGTGGTTTGATCGTGGTGATCGAGGACGAAGCCCCGATCGCCGAACTGATCCGGCTGAACCTGGCCAGGTCGGGTTTCGGCGTGCAGCTGGAACGGGACGGAGCGGCCGGACTGGCCGCGATCGCCCGGTACCGGCCGGCCGCGGTGGTGCTCGACATCGGCCTGCCCGGCACCGATGGCATCGAGGTGTGCCGGCGGCTGCGGGCGGCCAACGACTGGACGCCGGTGCTGTTCGTGACCGCCCGCGACGATGAGGTCGACCGGATCGTCGGACTCGAACTGGGAGCCGACGACTACATCACCAAGCCGTTCTCACCGCGCGAGCTGGTGGCTCGGGTGGCCTCGGTGCTGCGCCGGTCGCAGGGCTCGCCCGGTGCCGATTCGGCTTTGCAGGTCGGGCAGATCAAGCTCGACCAGCACCAGCGGCGGGTCTGGTCCGGCGACGCCGAGATCACCCTGACCGCGACCGAGTTCGATCTGCTCGCGCACCTGATGCGCCGTCCAGGCCGGGTGTTCAGCCGGGAGCAGCTGCTGTCCGAGGTATGGGGCTATTCCTCGATCGCCGGGGCCCGGACGGTGGACGTGCACGTGGCCCAGGTCCGCAGCAAGCTCGGCGACGGGTCGCCGATCCGTACCGTGCGCGGCGTCGGCTACGCAACCGAGGAACCGAAGCGTCAAACCCGTCCCGACCACC
>CAZZZW010000213.1:0-8129 GCA_964658795.1 Phormidium nigroviride PCC 7112 | reverse complement strand
GACGGCTGGGCCCAGGGAACTAGGCCTGCGTGTTGTCCTCGAGCAGGTTCCGGGTCCGGTTGATGTCCACCGGGATGCCCGGGCCCATCGTGGTCGAGAAGACGACCTTCTTCAGGTACTTGCCCTTGGCCGAGGACGGCTTGGCCCGCAGCACCTCGTCGAGCGCGGCACCGTAGTTCTCAACCAGCTTGGTCGGGTCGAACGAGGCCTTGCCGATGATCAGGTGCAGGTTGGACTGCTTGTCCACCCGGAAGGTGATCTTGCCGCCCTTGATGTCGTTGACGGCCTTGGCCACGTCCGGGGTGACGGTGCCGGTCTTCGGGTTCGGCATCAGGCCACGCGGGCCGAGGATACGAGCGATCCGGCCGACCTTGGCCATCTGGTCCGGCGTCGCGATCGCGGCGTCGAAGTCCAGGTAGCCGTCGGTGATCTCGGCGATCAGGTCGTCCGAGCCGACCTTGTCGGCACCCGCGGCCTCGGCGGCAGCGGCCTGCTCGCCGGTCGCGAACACGATGACGCGGGCGGTCTTGCCGGTGCCGTGCGGCAGGCTGACGGTGCCACGCACCATCTGGTCGGCCTTACGCGGGTCGACGCCGAGCCGGATGGCGACCTCGACGGTGCCGTCGAACTTGGACGGCGAAGCCTCGACGGCGATCTTGGCAGCTTCCAGCGGGCTGTAGATCTTGTCGGGCTCGATGAGCTTGGCGGCGGCCTCGTAGGCCTTGCTGCGCTTAGCCATGGTGCTACTCCTCAACTACTCGTGGTCGACGGGCGCCGGCCTTCGGCGTCCTCCCACTGATCTGGTCGTGCAGGGTCGTGCTGGCGAACGGTGCGGAGCTCGGGATGTGCGCCGCGGGTAGCTCGCTGAACTACTCGACCGTGATGCCCATCGATCGGGCGGTGCCGGCGATGATCTTGGCCGCCTGGTCGATGTCGTTGGCGTTCAGGTCTTCCATCTTCGTCTGGGCGATCTCGCGCACCTGGGCCATGCTGACCTTGGCGACCTTGGTCTTGTGCGGCTCGCCGGAGCCCTTGGGCACACCGGCCGCAGCCAGCAGCAGCCGGGCCGCCGGCGGGGTCTTGGTGACGAAGGTGAACGAGCGGTCCTCATAGACCGAGATCTCGACCGGCACGACCTGGCCGCGCTGCGACTCGGTCGCGGCGTTGTAGGCCTTGCAGAACTCCATGATGTTGACGCCGTGCTGACCGAGCGCGGGGCCGACCGGCGGGGCCGGGTTGGCGGCTCCAGCCTGGATCTGCAACTTGATGATCGCGGTGAGCTTCTTCTTGGGAGGCATGTGTCTCTTCTTCTCGTAATGCGGTTGCTGGAATGGGAAATCAGATCTTGGAGACCTGGCTGAACGACAGTTCCACCGGTGTCTCGCGGCCGAAGATCGACACCAGCACCTTGAGCTTGGAGTGCAACGCATCGATCTCGTTGATGGTGGCCGGCAGGGTGGCGAACGGGCCGTCCATGACGGTGACCGACTCACCGACCTCGAAGTCCACCTCGGCCGCCGGAGCCGCCACGGCACCGGACTCGCCGGCAGCCGCCTTGCCCGGGGTCGTGGGCTTGGCCACGGTCGGGGCCAGGATCTTGATGACCTCGTCCATGGACAGCGGTGACGGCTTGCTGGTCGCACCGACGAAGCCGGTAACGCCCGGGGTGTTGCGGACCGCACCCCACGAGTCGTCGGTGAGGTCCATCCGGACCAGGATGTAACCCGGGAAGACCTTGCGGTTGACCTGCTGCCGCTTGCCGTTCTTGATCTCGGTGACCTCTTCGGTCGGCACCTCGACCTGGTAGATGTAGTCCTCCATGTCGAGGGAGGAGATCCGGCTCTCGAGGTTGGTCTTCACCTTGTTCTCGTAGCCGGCGTAGGAGTGCACGACGAACCAGTCACCGGGAGCACGCCGCAATTCCTTGCGCAGCGTCTCGACCGGGTCCTCGTCTTCGGCGGGCTCGGTCGCCTCGGCCGACGCACCGTCGCCGGCTTCGCGCTCGCCCTCGTGGCTCAGTTCTTCGGCCGTCTCGGTCTCGGCTTCGACCCAGGCCTCGTCGGCCTTCTCCTCGGCGGCCTCGTTGTACTTCTCCTCCGGCGTGACGCCGTAGACCTCGTCCTCGACACTCAAAGTCGGAAGCAGCGCAGGCGCCTCGTCGTTGGCGGTGTCGACGGCGTGGTTGTCGTTGTGGAACTCGGTCACGGCTCTCTTTCCTTGCTGTTGTCGGTGTCGGGCGGGCTGAGCAGACTCAGCCGAACACCGCGAGGATGAGCTTGGCCAGGCCCAGGTCGAGCAGCGCCACGATGGTGATCATGATGACCACGAACACGAGGACGACCACGGTGTAAGTGGTCATCTCCCGACGCGAAGGCCACAGGACCTTGCGCATCTCCGACACGGTCTCGCGGAACCGGCGCTGCAGCGCTCGGAGCAGCATCGGCAACCAACGCCAGAGCAGGCTGATCCCGCCGCGGCGATCGTCCCGTTCGGGTTTCGATGCCGGCGCGGGGGCCGCCTGTGTGTCAGTCACCGTTTCTCCTCTCGAGGCGCCTGTCGGCCACGGACCTACCGCGGCCGATCAGCGCCGATGGCGCAGGGGCGACAGGACTCGAACCTGCAACCGCCGGTTTTGGAGACCGGTGCTCTACCAATTGAGCCACGCCCCTTCAAGCGTCCGGCTTGTTCGCGGGTGCTGCAACCCGGGCACTGAAGGTGGGCCATACCGGAACCGGACGAAGCGGAACACATCTCGCGCGCTTGTGGAAGACACGACAGATGCGCGCATGCTCGCGCACGGCCCAACAGGACCCGAGTTGCCAGTGTAGAGGGTGCCCCGTCCAGGTCCAAAAGTCCGGCCCGTTGCCCGCGCACGCCCGGAAATCCGGCCGATCCCGCTCCCATGTCTCAACAGTTGGGACAGCCGTCCCGGTTCGAATCGAGCTTGGCCGATCTGGGACCATGGAGCCATGGGAACTCGCATCTCCGACCGTATCGCCGCCATCGCCGAATCCGCCACGCTGGCCGTCGACGCCAAGGCCAAGGCACTCAAGGCCGCCGGCCGCCCGGTCATCGGTTTCGGTGCCGGCGAGCCGGACTTTCCCACCCCGGGCTACATCGTCGAGGCCGCGGTTGCCGCCGCCGCCGATCCCAAGAACCACCGCTACACCCCGGTCGGGGGGCTGCCCGAACTGAAGTCGGCGGTCGCGGCCAAGACCCTGCGCGATACCGGCTACTCGGTCGAGGCCAGCCAGGTGCTCATCACCAATGGTGGCAAGCAGGCCGTGTACAACACCTTTGCTGCGCTGCTCGACCCGGGCGACGAGGTGCTGCTGGTCGCACCCTTCTGGACCACCTATCCCGAGGCGATCGCGCTCGCCGGTGGCGTCCCGGTGCCGGTCGTGGTCGACGAGACTTCGGGCTATCTGGCCTCGGTCGAACAGCTCGAGGCCGCTCGCACCGATCGGACCAAGGTGCTGCTGTTCGTCTCGCCGTCCAACCCGTCCGGCGCGGTCTATCCGCCGAGCCAGGTCGCCGAGATCGGCCGGTGGGCCGCCGAGCACGATCTGTGGGTCGTCACCGACGAGATCTACGAGCACCTGGTCTACGGCGACAACGAGATGGCCTCGATCGCCACGGTGGCCCCGGAACTGGGCGACCAGGTCGTCATCCTCAACGGCGTCGCCAAGACCTATGCCATGACCGGCTGGCGGGTCGGCTGGATGATCGGTCCGGCCGACCTCATCAAGGCCGCCTCGAACCTGCAGTCGCACGCCACCTCGAACGTGGCCAACGTGTCCCAACGAGCCGCCCTGGCCGCGGTGTCCGGCGACCTGTCCGCAGTGGCCGAGATGCGCAGTGCCTTCGACCGGCGCCGGCACACGATCGTCGAGATGCTTTCAGCCATCGACGGCGTGGTCTGCCCGGAGCCCGGCGGAGCCTTCTACGCCTACCCCCAGGTCAAGGGCCTGCTCGGCCGGCCGGTGCGCGGCAAGACCGCCAGCACCACCACCGAGCTGGCCGCGTTGATCCTGGACGAGGTCGAAGTGGCCGTCGTTCCGGGCGAGGCGTTCGGCACTCCGGGTTACCTGCGCCTGTCCTACGCGCTGGGTGACGACGACCTGGTCGAAGGCATCAGCCGCATCCAGAAGCTCATCGCTGAGGGCTGACCCCGAACCGAACGGGAGAACCGTGACGCGCGATCAGCCCATCACCTTGAGGCCCTCTTCGGCCTCGATCTCGTAGCGCTCGAGTTCGACCGCGGCTTCGACCTCGTCGCGGCCCATCGCACACTCGACGGCCCAGAAGAAGATCACCAGCGCGAACACGATGACCACGAGCAGGTCGACGTACTCCGGCAGCCAGTTCTTCGCTCCGTCGCCGTACCGACCGGCGAAGTTGATCAGGGTCAAACCGACCAGCCACGGCGGGATCCAGCTGCCGTTGCGCAGATTGAGCTTGTCGTTCGTACCGCGGATCGAGACACCGAAGCCGAACAGGATCAACCCGACGACAATGGCGACATCGAGCTTCCAGGTGTACTCGAAACCGCCCCAGTAGATGATCAGGTTCGCGGCACAGAAGCCGACCGGGTTGAGCACCTTCGGGTAGGGGATCTGGTACGGCCGGGGCCGATCCGGATCCTTGCGCTGCAGCGCCGCCAGTGACACCGGCGCGAAGGCGTACATGATCGCGGTAGCTCCGGTGACCACCCCGACCAGCTTGCTCCAGCTCGGGAAGGGCGCGAAGCAGAACTCGCCGACGACCGCCGCGACCAGGATCGCCCACACCGGGACGCCTCGACTGTCGGTCCGGCGGAAGAACCGTGGCATCTCCTCGTGTCCGCCGAGCCCGTAGGTCAATCGCGACGATGTCCCGACGTAGACGATTCCGGTACCGGCTGGGCTGACCACGGCATCGATGATCAGCAACGTTGCCAGCCAACCGGCACCCAGCGATACCGCCAGCGTGTAGTACGGCCCGTAATCGCCGGCGCCGATGGGGTGGTCCCAACCGCCGGTGTGCAGTCCGTCGGGACCGAGCGCGGCCAGGAACACCACCTGCAACAGCAGATAGACGACCGCGCCGATCGACATCGCCATGATGATCGCCCGGGAGATGTCCTTCTTCGGATTGCGGGCCTCGCCGGCCAACTGCACGCACTGCTCGAATCCCTGCAGTGCGAACACCACACCGGCCGGCAGGGCCGCGAACACGCCGTGCAGGCCGAAGGGCATGAAGCCACCGACCGCCTTGTATTGCGTGACGTCGTGGGTATCGGGATCGGTGAAGCTGTGCGCTGGGATATGGATCGAGAAGTTGCTGGCGTGGAAGGCCAACGACGCGATCACGACGACCGACAGCACCGGGATCGCAGCCTTCCAGATCACCACGATGGTGTTGGACTCAGCCATGAAGGCGGCGCCGGCCAGGTTCACCAGGGTGAAGACGACCATCGCGATGGACGCGACGATCAAGCCGGTCCCGTTCAGGGTGCCGTTGGTATGGATCATGACGAAGTGCTTCTGGAACCACTTGACACTGGAGATGTAGCTGATCGAAGCCTCGATCTCGATCGGCGCGATCGCGACCGCCTGCAACCAGGACGACCAGCCGCCGATGAAGCCGGCGAACGAGCCGAAGGCAAAGAACGGGAACCGTCCGGTACCACCGGCGACCGGGTAGGCCGCGCCGAGCTCGGCGTGGATGAGGGCGAGCACGGTCAGCATCGCCGCGGCCAGGATCCAGGACAGGACCGAGGCCGGCCCCGCCACGTTGGCTGCGGTCAACGCCCCGAGCAACCAGCCCGAACCGATGATCGAGCCCAGCGAGACGAACATCAGGCCCCAGAAACCGACCGAGCGGACGAGCTGTTTCTCCGGCTCCATCGCCGCCGTCTTCGCCATGACGCCTCCCGGTTGAACGAACCGTGAACGCCAGTCGAACGAAGCTGACGCGGAGGGTACTTTGCTCGGGTCCGGATCAGGACGTCAAGGGTCAAGAATGCATTGCCGCGCTACGACATCGGATATTCACAACTCCGACATATGGATCAGGGACTGGTCACGACCAGATCGGCGTATTCCGGATTCTGTCGGATGTAGTCGGCAACGAAAGGGCAAACCGGATCGACCCGGCGCTCGTGGGCTCGGATGTCATCCAGGGCGAACCGGGTCACCTGGCCGGCGAAACCCCGGCCACCGAAGGCGGGCAACGTCTCGGTGTGCGGGATGACCACGACGCCATCGCGCTCGTAGAAGTCGGCCAGGCTGACCCGCCGGCCGCCCACCCAGAGTTCGTATCGGTGGCCTTCGGCGTTCTTGATCAGTTCGACCGCGTCCATACCGTGGACCGGATCAGGCCGTCGGCCGGACGATCGCCCGGGACCGGGCCAGCACCGTCTGGCCACCGACGGTCGCGGTCACATCGATCTCGGCAGTGCCGGCCTCGGCATCGATGGAACGCACCGATCCGCTGACCTCCAGGGCCGTGGGGGTACCGAACTCGACCACGACCGGGCGGGTGAACCGGACCCCGTACTCGAGCAGCGCGCCCGGGTCGCCGAGCCAGTCGGTGACCACCCGGACCGCGATGCCCATGGTCAGCATGCCGTGGGCGATGACGTTGGGCAGGCCGACGGACTCGGCCGTCTCCTGGCTCCAGTGGATCGGGTTGAAATCGCCGGACGCCCCGGCGTAACGGACCAGGCTGGCCCGTTCGATCGGAAAGCTCTGGCTCGGCAGGGCGTCGCCCACGGCCAGGTCGGACAAGGAGATCCGCGCGGTCATCAGGCAGTCCCCCGGGCGACGATGGTGGAGATGGCGGTGACGACCAGTTCGCCGTCGAGGGTGCTGACCTCGCCCCGGGTGGTCAGCATGTCGTTGCCGGCCACCGCGCGGATGCTGTCGACCACGACCTTGACCTGCAGCACGTCGCCGGCCTGGATCGGCCGGACGTAGACGAAGCGCTGCTCGCCGTGCACGACCTTGGAGTAGTCCAGCCCGAGGGCCGGGTCCTGCGCGACCTGGGCCGACGCGCGCGTAGTCAGCACGATCGGGAAGGTCGGCGGCGCGATGATGTCGGCGTACCCCAGCTCACGAGCGGCGGCCGGGTCGCGGTAGGCCGGGTTGTCGTCGCCCACCGCTTGGGCGAACTCCCGAATCTTCTCCCGTCCGACCTCGTACGGTTCGGTCGGTGGGTACTCACGTCCGATGAATGACTGATCCAAGGCCATGCGTCGCACGGTAGCGCATGGCCGGAGCACGCCTGTGTGAGTGCGCCTGTGCGGGTGCGGATGAGCCGGGAGAACGACGACTGGCGCCGACCCGGTGCTGGGTCGACGCCAGTAGGCGATGTTCGGCTCCGCGGAGACTCGGCTAGCGGGTCTCGCGGTGGTCGGTGTGCTTG
Source organism: Phormidium nigroviride PCC 7112 (assembly GCA_964658795.1). Classification (GTDB taxonomy): domain Bacteria; phylum Actinomycetota; class Actinomycetes; order Mycobacteriales; family Jatrophihabitantaceae; genus Jatrophihabitans_A. The sequence goes on along the minus strand of CAZZZW010000213.1, from coordinate 722 downwards.
CCACAGTTCGGGCAGAACTTCTTCAGGTCCAAGCGATCCGGATCATTACGCCGGTTCTTCTTGGTGATGTAGTTCCGGTGCTTGCACACCTGACACGCCATGGTGATCTTCGGTCGTACGTCGGTGGCTGCCACTGTCGTTACCTCTCATGCGTCCTGCTGATATCTGATTCGGTAGCGAGGGCCGGACTTGAACCGGCGACACAGCGATTATGAGCCGCTTGCTCTACCAGGCTGAGCTACCCCGCCCTGTGGTGCTCAGGCGTGCTGACACCCTCCGGTGCCAGACTTCCAAGACCCGAGCCCCCTTACGGAATCGAACCGTAGACCTTCTCCTTACCATGGAGACGCTCTGCCGACTGAGCTAAGGGGGCGTGCTGACATCAAAGGAAAACCCACGCCAAGCCGTGCGGTACCTGGCTTGCCATGGGGTTGCCGTTGACGCCGGATGAACTCTACCCGACACCCGAACCTAATTCGAAATCGGGGCCGTAGCGAGGTCGTGCCCACCGTCAGCGCCATTAACCAGCGCGACGAATGGGACATAAGGGCATGAAAAAGCCTTGGTGACCGCACGGGGGAACGACCACCAAGGCTTGTCCAGTATGCACCCTGGGTAGTCGCCTGACAACCCCCCGCAATCGCGAGTTCGGTCTGATCTTGCCGCCGGCCGAGCGGTCACAGACAAGCGCTCGAGGTGGACAAGCAACATGGGTCGACCAG
>CAZZZW010000212.1:0-8145 GCA_964658795.1 Phormidium nigroviride PCC 7112 | reverse complement strand
GGATGCATGAAGTCGCGGGAGAAAGTCCGGCAACAGCCGGGCCGGTCTGATCAACCGGCAGCAAGTTCCGATCGCCTAGGAGGGTGAGAAAAACCAATGCAACGAAGAGGCAGACTTGCGATGGCGGTCGGGATGACCGCCGCCGCTGCCATGTTGATTACCGCTTGTGGTAGCGGTGGAGGATCCGACAACAGCAGCAACCCGTCGGCTCCGGCCACGAACGGAACCGGTGGCAACACCAACGTTCCGGCCACTTTCAACGCGGCCACGCTCGGTTTCGTCAACGAGTCCAGCAAGACCGGCGGCACGCTGAACCTCGCGGCCGGCGGTGACTGCGACTCGTGGGACCCGGCCAACACCTATTACGCCTGGTGCTGGAACATGCAGCGCCTGTTCACCCGCACGCTCGTCGGCTACTCGTCGGTGCCCGGTGCGAACAACGTCGCCATCGAGCCCGACCTGGCCACCGGCCTGGGCGAGCACAACGCGACCTTCACCCAGTGGACGTACCACCTGAAGGACGTCAAGTGGGAGAACGGCCAGCCGGTCACCTCCAAGGAGGTCAAGTACGGCCTGGAGCGCGTCTTCGCCACCGACGTGTTCAGCAACGGCCCGTCCTCCTACTACCTGTGCCTGCTGTCCAAGTGTGACTCCAGCGGCACCCCGGCCTACCCGGGTCCCTACAAGGACAAGACCGGTGGCCTGACCTCGATCGCCACCCCGGACGACAAGACCGTCGTCTTCACCCTGAACACCTCCACCCCGGACTTCGACTACCTGATGACGCTGCCGGCGTCCGCTCCGGTGCCGCTGACCGAGAACGGGAGCTACACGGGGATCAAGTACACGCTGCACCCGCTGTCGGACGGCCCGTTCAAGGTCGACACGTACACGCCGGAGCAGAAGATCACCTTCGTCAAGAACCCGCAGTGGGATCAGTCGACGGACAAGATCCGTACGCCCAAGGTCGACAAGATCGTGCTCACCATGAACACGAACCTCGACGACAACGACAAGCAGCTGCAGGCGGGCCAGATCGACGCCGAGGCTGATGGACCGGTTCAGAAGGCCTTCCAGAGCCAGATCGCGCAGAGCGCTGACCTGAAGAAGAACGCCGATGACCCGGTGACCGGCTTCACCCGGTACTTCGCGGTGTTCCCGTCGGTCAAGCCGCTGGACAACGTGCACTGCCGTCGGGCGATCTTCTACGCCATCAACAAGTCCGACCTGCAGCTGGCCCGTGGTGGCGCCTACGGCGGCGACATCGCCAACACCATGGCTCCGCCGGTCGTGCCGGGCTTCGACTCCAGCGCCAACGCCTACCCGGTCGGATCCGACAACACCGGTGACCTGACCAAGGCCAAGGACGAGCTGAAGCAGTGCGGTCAGCCGAACGGGTTCTCCATCAAGGAGGCCTACGTCAACACCGGTAAGGGCCCGGACGTGTTCACCGCCTCGCAGCAGGCCCTCGCTCGCGTGGGTATCAAGCTGACGGCCTCGACCCACGTCCAGTCCGGCTACTACGGTGGCTACATCGGCAAGCCGGCCACCGTCGTCTCCAACGGCATCGGCATGGCTCAGGCTGGTTGGGGTGCTGACTACCCGACCGGTGGTGGTTTCTGGACCTCCATCGCCGCCAGCTACGCCCCGCCGGGCGGTGGTAACTACACCCAGCTGAAGGACCCGAAGGTCGACGCTCTGCTGGCCACGGCCGCCAAGAGCACCGGCAAGCACGAGGACGAGTTCAAGCAGTTGGACGCCCAGGTCATGCAGGACGCGGTCATGCTGCCCTTCGTGTTCGACAAGTCGCTGTACTACCGCAACCCGCGCCTGACCAACGTCCGAATCAACTTCGCTGAGGGTTCGTACTACGACATGGTCAACCTCGGCGTGAACGACGGTAAGTAGCGTTCGGCCAGTTCCACGCTGGACGTGAGTCCTTCCCCTTTTTAGAGAGGTGGCAGTACTGGTGGCCGGCTCGGTGATCCCGAGTCGGCCACCAGTACGACAGACACGATGATCAGATACATCATTCGCCGCAGTCTCGGCGGCATCCTGGTCCTGGTGGTGACCAGCTTCGTCACCATCACCATCTTCTTCATCGGGCCGAAGGTCGCGCATATCTCGCCCGCGCTGTACTTCGTCGGGAAGATCCCGCCGTCGCTGGCGGGACAGAAGTTGATCGAGCACCGACTCGGGTTCGATCAGAACCTGTTCGAGCAGTACTGGACCTGGGTCAAGGGCATCTTCGTCGGACGCACCATCGGCGACGACGAGTCCTTGGTCAAGTGCAACGCACCCTGTCTGGGCTATTCCTTCCGGCAGAGTCTGCCGGTCACCCACTTGATCTGGCAGGCGTTGCCGATCGAGCTGAGTATCGCCGTCGGGGCCGCCATCCTGTGGCTGGTCGGTGGTGTCACGGTCGGTTCGATCTCCGCGCTCAAGCGCGGTTCGGTGTTCGACCGCGTCGCCATGACCTCGGCGCTGGCCGCCGTCTCGCTGCCCATCTTCTTCACCGGCCCGCTGCTGCTGCTGGTGTTCAAGTACAAACTCAAGTGGCTGCACAACACCTCATTCGCCGGTTTGACCTCGGACCCGGCCCAGTGGTTCAAGTCGCTGATCCTGCCCTGGATCGCGCTGGCCTTCGTATACGCAGCCCTGTATGCCCGGCTGACCCGGGCCAACATGCTCGAGACCATGAGCGAGGACTACATCCGCACCGCCCGGGCCAAGGGGCTGGCGCGACGGGACGTGGTGATCCGGCACGGCCTACGCGCGGCCATCACCCCGATCGTCACGATCTTCGGTCTGGACATCGGACAGCTGGTCGGCAACGCGGTCATCACGGAGCAGGTCTTCAACCTGCACGGGCTGGGGTTGCTGTCCATCCAGGCGATCAACAGCCAGGACCTGCCGATCATCATGGGTGTCACGCTGGTGGCGACCTTCGCGGTCGTGCTGGCCAACATCGTGGTGGACATCGGTTACGCCGCGGTCGATCCCCGGGTCAGCTACAGCTGACCGGACGGGACCCGGTCATCGCATCCGGCGGCCACGAGGCGCAGGATGAGATGCACGGGTTCGAGCAGTCCGTGGCAATGAACGACGACGGCCCCCGGGCCGGCGCGAGAGACCGGAGACAACTGCAGTGAGTGCTGAAGCACTGGACGTCCGCCTGAGCAAGCCGGAGACCGACGCCTTCTTGTCGGTCCGGGACCTGCGAGTCCACTTCCCGACCGCCGACGGCCTGGTCAAGAGCGTCGACGGGCTGTCCTTCGACGTCAGCCGGGGCGAGATCCTCGGCATTGTCGGCGAGTCCGGATCGGGCAAGTCGGTGACCTCGCAGGCCATCCTCGGTTTGCACAAGGGTTCCCGGGCCAAGATCACCGGTGAGATCTGGTTGGACGGCGACGAGTTGGTCGGCCTGTCCGAGGATCAGATGCGGGCGCTGCGCGGCGACAAGATGGCGATGATCTTCCAGGATCCGCTGTCCTCGATGCACCCGTTCTACAAGGTCGGTGACCAGATCACCGAGGCCTACCGGGTGCACAACAAGGTTTCCTCGGCGGTGGCCCGCAAGCGGGCGATCGAGATGCTCGATCGGGTCGGAATCCCCAACCCGGACAAGCGATTCGGCGAGTACCCGCATCAGTTCTCCGGCGGTATGCGTCAGCGCGCGATGATCGCGATGGCCCTGGTCTGTGACCCGAAGCTGCTGATCGCCGATGAGCCGACGACCGCGCTGGACGTGACCGTGCAGGCCCAGATCCTGGACCTGATGAAAGACCTGCAGAAGGAGTTCAACTCCGCGATCATCCTGATCACCCACGACCTGGGCGTGGTGGCCGAGACCTGCGACAAGGTCGTCGTGATGTACGGCGGTCAGTGCGTGGAGACCGGCACGGTGGACCAGATCTTCTACGAGCCGGAGATGCCCTACGCCTGGGGCCTGCTGGCTTCGATGCCGCGGTTGGACCGGACCCGGCAGGAGCGGCTGCAGCCGATCGCCGGCCAGCCGCCGTCGCTGATCCAGGTGCCCAAGGGTTGCGTGTTCAACCCGCGCTGTGTCTACAAGGACAAGGTGCCGGACAACCTCTGCCGGACCCAGCATCCCGACCTGGTACCGACCGGAGAGTCCGGCACCCACTCGGTGCGTTGCCACATCCACCCCGAGGAACGTCGCCGCATCTGGGCCGACGAGATTCAGCCCACGCTGTAGCCGACGAGGAGACTGTCACCCGATGAGCACATCGAGCTCGCCGTCGTTCGAGAAGACCTCCGGTCAGAACGACGCTGCGTACAACCCGCTGAACGACACCGATGCCCTGCTGCAGGTCAACAATGTGGCCAAGCATTTCCCGATCAAGCAGGGCATCCTGATCCAGCGCCAGGTCGGCGCGGTCCGGGCCGTGGACGGTGTCTCGTTCAGCGTCCGGGCCGGCGAGACCCTGGGACTGGTCGGGGAGTCCGGCTGCGGCAAGTCGACCACCGGCCGGGTGATCACCAAGTTGCTCGATCCGACCTCGGGCGACATCGTGTTCAACGGCCGCAACATCGCCGACTACAGCCGCCGGCAGATGCAGGGTGTTCGCAAGGACATCCAGATGATCTTCCAGGACCCGTACTCCTCGCTGAATCCGCGGCACACCATCGGCACCATCGTCGGCGCGCCATTCCGGATCCAGGGCACCAAGACCGACAACGGCATCAAGGCCGAGGTGCAGGAACTGATGGCCCGGGTCGGGCTGAACCCGGAACACTACAACCGCTACCCGCACGAGTTCTCCGGCGGCCAGCGGCAGCGCATCGGTATCGCCCGCGCCATTGCGCTGCGGCCGAAGCTGATCGTGTGCGACGAGCCGGTCTCGGCCCTGGACGTCTCGATCCAGGCCCAGGTGGTCAACCTGCTCGAGGACCTGCAGTCGGAATTCAACCTGGCCTACGTCTTCGTCGCCCACGACCTGTCGGTGGTCCGCCACATCGCCGACCGGGTGGCCGTGATGTACCTGGGCAAGATCATGGAGCTGACCGACCGCAACACGCTCTACGAAGCCCCGATGCACCCGTACACCCACTCGCTGATGTCGGCCGTGCCGGTCCCGGACCCGCGCAAGGAGGCCAAGCGCGAGCGCATCCTGCTCACCGGCGACCTGCCCAGCCCGATCAATCCGCCGCCCGGCTGCGTGTTCCACACCCGCTGCCCGAAGTATCGCTCGGTGCTGTCCGAGACCGACCAGCAGCGCTGCCGCACCGACGTGCCGTTGCTCGAGATCAAGTCACCGGGTCAGCTGGTGGCCTGCCACTTCCCGGAGGCCCGGGCCGACATCGCGGCCGCAGAGGATGCCGGCATCACCGGTCGATAGATGACCGCTGTCGGGGTCGAGGTCGGTCGGCGGGTGCTGTTCGTGCATGCCCATCCCGACGACGAGACCATCAACAACGGCGCCACCATGGCGCACTATGCCGCGACCGGCGCCCAGGTCAGCCTGGTCACCTGCACGCTCGGTGAGGAAGGCGAGATCCTGGTCCCGGAGCTGGCCGGGCTGGCCGCCGACCAGGCCGACCAGCTCGGTGGCTGGCGGATCGCGGAGCTCACCGCCGCGATGGCGGCCCTGGGCGTGCAGGATCACCGGTTTCTCGGTGGCGCCGGGCGATTCCGCGACAGCGGCATGATCGGCACTCCGGCCAACGATCACCCCCGGGCGTTCTGGCACGCCGACGCGGATCGGGCCGTGTTCGCGGCGGCAGTGGCCGAGCTGGTGGCGGTGATCGACGACCTCCGTCCCCAGGTGCTGGTCACCTACGACGAACACGGCGGCTACGGTCATCCCGACCATGTGATGGCGAACCGGGTCGCGATGGCAGCGGTCGCCGACGCCGACTGGAAGGTGGCCAAGGTGTACACCAACGCCCTGCCGGCCCGGGCCGCAACCGAGTTGCTGGCCGCCAGCGCCGACGCCGATCGCAACCCGTTCGCCCGGACGCCGTCGTTGCCCTTCCTGGACGACGAGCGGGTCACCACGGCGGTGGCCGCGCCCGCGGCGTGGGTGGCCAAACGTCGGGCCCTGACCGCGCACGCCACCCAGGTGACGGTGCGCGCCGACTGGTACGCCCTGTCCAACGATCTCGGTCTGCCGATCTCGGCGACCGAGTACTACCGACTGGTGCAGGGCCGACCCGGTGGGCCGCGGGACGCCGATGGCCGCGAGACCGATCTGTTCGGCGGCCTCGATGACTGACGCGGCTCGCTCGAGCGTCGATGCGACTGGCGCCGGCCCGGCGGGTGGCGTCTCGACCGCACCCGATCGGCCGTTGCATCCGGCGCTGCTGGCCCTGGCCATGCTGTTGTTCGCGATCTGCGGATTGCTGGGCGGCGTGCTCTGCGTGACCCTGATCCCGCTGCGGGCCGGGGCCACCCTGGTTCCGATCGCGCCGGTGCTGGCGCTGGCGATCGGGGTCCTGCTGCCCGGCGTGGCCCGCGGGCTGACCGACTCGATCGTCTCGGCCGCGCCGCCGGCCGTCGGTCAGGTGCTGGGCATCTGGGTGTTGTCCATGGGGCGCCCCGAGGTCGATGTGCTGATGCCGGCCGGAAGCACGGCGACGGTGTCCTATGCGGTGCTGATCCTGGGCACACTGGCCCCGTTGTTCATGCTCGGACTGGCCTCCCGGCCCGGGCCGTGGACCTGGACGACCCTCCGGCAGGGTGCGCTCAAGCCCGGCCGTCGGCGGACCGCCCAGGCTCCGGCCGCACCCGGTAGTGGTAGCGGTGATGCTCGTTGAACCCCAGCTTGGCGTAGAGCCGGCTGGCCGCGTCGTTGGTCTGGTCCACCTGCAGGTAGCAATCCCGGGCACCCTCGGCCGCGCCCCAGCCGAACAGCGCCGCCATCATCGCGGTGGCCAGGCCCTGACGACGGAACGCCGGCTCGACGTCGATCGCGGTGATGCCGAGCCAGCCCTCGTCGATCACCCCGCGCCCGATCGCGGCGGTGCGGCCGTCCCGTTCGATCGTGGCGAAGGTGACGTGCTCGTGCCGGGTCAGCAGCTGCTGGGCGAAATCCGGCAGTGCGCCACCGCGATAGTGGTATCCGGCGATCCAGTCGTCGTCCGGTGTGACGGAGAATCTTGTTGCGAAGAAGGGTGATTCTTCAATGACGCTCGCATTCGCCGGCACGGACCTGGTCAGCACCACGGTCGGCCGGGCGATCGTCCAGCCGCGACGGCCCAGCTCGGCGTCCAACAATTCCCGGGCCGGTAGCGGTACCTGGATCTGGGGGACCAGCCCTCGGCGGTCGTAGTGGGCCAGCACGTCGGCCAGCATGTCGTCCAGTGGCCGGTTCGGGGTGCTCAGCGGCAGCGCGGAGTTGGCCCGCCCGGTCCAGCCCTGATCGGCGTAGAGCAGCCAGCCGTCCAGCTCGGTCCGGGCCGCGGCCCGCCAGCCCAGCCGGCTGATCCGTTCGAGTTCGAGGATGTCGCGTCGGCTCGCCTGGACCGCCTTGGCCGCCACCACCGCCGCCCGCTCGATGATCTGACGGCCGGTGCGGCTGTCGATGACCGCGGTCTCCAGCGTCAGCTCGGTCAGAGTGCCGACGACATCGGTCAGCGGAGGCTGGTCGCCGGGTTTGTGGTGACGGTAACGCAGCACAACACGACGCCCCACCAACCGCTCCGAGACCATGACCGGCATACTATGCAGCGGCGGCAGAGGCACATCTCGCCGTGCTCGACCGGCTCGTTGGGAGGAAGCTTCGTGACTTACGTGATCGCGGAACCGTGCGTCGATGTGCTGGACAAGGCCTGCATCGAGGAATGCCCGGTTGACTGCATCTACGAGGGTGGCCGGATGCTCTACATCCACCCGGACGAGTGCGTCGACTGCGGTGCGTGCGAGCCGGTTTGCCCGGTCGAGGCGATCTTCTACGAGGACGATCTGCCGGACAAGTGGCGTGAGTACACCCAAGCCAACGTCGACTTCTTCAACGACCTCGGCTCGCCCGGCGGAGCCTCGAAGGTCGGCAAGACCGAGTCCGACCCCGGTTTCATCGCCGCCCTGCCACCCCAGGGCGAAGACCACTGATTCTGCCCACGAGTGAGCGGTGGATCTGCCCACGAGTGATCAGTGACGCGACCAGTGATCGCTTGTAAGCG
>CAZZZW010000211.1:0-8176 GCA_964658795.1 Phormidium nigroviride PCC 7112 | reverse complement strand
GTGTCCGCCGGCCCAGTGACCATGCGCGAGCTGGCGGTGGCGATCGGCAGCGATGCCCCGTACACCAGTGTATTGGTGCAGGATCTGGCTGGTCGCGGCCTGGTCGAGCGGACCGAGCATCCGGACGACCGCCGGGTAAAGGTCGTCACCATCACCGATGCCGGTCGGGAAATAGCCGAGCAGGCCGATGAAATCCAGAACGAACCAGCCGTCGTGCTGAAGCGGTTGAGTGCCGACGACCTAGCCACCCTGGATCGGATTTTGCAGGTTTTGACGGCCGATTAGGCCGTTGCTTGGTGAGCGTTCTACGCAGTGGCCCTGGCCGCGGCCCGACCGGCGACCCGGCCGGAGAACAGGCAGCCGCCGAGGAAACTGCCTTCCAACGAACGGTATCCGTGCACGCCGCCGCCGCCGAAGCCGGACACCTCACCGGCCGCGTAGACGTTGCCCAGCGGCTCACCGGACGAGGTCAGCACCCGCCCGTCCAGATCGGTCTCCAGGCCGCCGAGGCTCTTGCGGGTCAGGATCGACAGCTTGACCGCGATCAACGGACCGGCCGCCGGGTCCAGGATCCGGTGCGGTGGCACCACCCGGATCAGCTTGTCGCCCAGGTACTTTCTCGCTCCGTTGATCGCGGTGACCTGCAGATCCTTGGCGTAGGGGTTGTCCACCTCGCGGTCCCGGGCCAGGATCTGCCTTTCCAGCTCGGCATGATCCAGTAAGGGTTCATCGGTCAGCGCATTCATGCCCTTGACCAGTTCGGGCAGGTCGGCGGCGGTGACGAAGTCGGCCCCGTGTTCCTGGAAGGCCGCGATCGGACCCGGCGCGCCACCCCGTCCCCGGCTGAGCACATCGCGGACGGACTTGCCGGTCAGGTCGGGGTTTTGTTCCGATCCGGAGAGGGTGAACTCCTTGCCGATGATGCGCTGGTTGAGCACGAACCAGCTGTAGTCGAAGCCGGTCCGCGTGATGTGTTCCAGGGTGCCGAGGGTGTCGAAACCAGGGAACAGCGGCACCGGAAGCCGTTGGCCGCGAGCATCGAACCACAGCGAGGACGGCCCGGGCAGGATCCGGATGCCGTGGTTGTCCCAGATCGGGTTCCAGTTGTGCAATCCCTCGACGTAGTGCCACATCCGGTCTTCGTTGATGATGTGGCCGCCGGCGTCCCGCGTGATCTGCAGCATCCGGCCGTCGACGTGTGCCGGCACACCGGCCACCATGTGCTTCGGGGGCGGACCGAGCCGGGCGGGCCAGTTGCGTCGGACCAGGTCGTGGTTGCCACCGATGCCGCCCGAGGTGACGACGACGGCCTGGGCGGTGAGTTCGAACGTGCCTGTCTCAGAACGGGAACTGGCCTGCCCGCGTTCGATGCTGCTGGGTTCCAGGACCGCACCCCGAACGCCGTCGACGCTACCGCCGGTCACGGTCAGGGAGTCGACCCGGTGCCGGAACCGAAGCTCCACCCGGCCTTCGGCCTCGGCCTGGCGGACCCGGCGGATGAACGGCGCCAGCAGTCCAGGCCCGGTGCCCCAGGTGATGTGGAACCGGGGCACCGAGTTGCCGTGACCGGTGGCCAGATAACCACCCCGCTCGGCCCAGCCGACCACCGGGAACAGCCGAACACCCTGATCGTGCAACCAGGAGCGCTTCTCGCCGGCGGCGAAGTCGACGTAAGCCTCAGCCCAGCGCCGGGGCCAGTGGTCCTCGGCCCGATCGAAGCCGGCCGTACCCAGCCAGTCCTGCAACGCGAGTTCGGCGGAGTCCTTGATCCGGAGCCGGCGCTGCTCCGGGGAGTTCACCAGGAACAGGCCGCCGAAGGACCAGAACGCCTGGCCGCCCAGGCTCTGCGCCGGCTCCTGGTCGAGCAGGATCACCTTGCGCCCGGCGTCGGCCAGCTCGGCGGTGGCGACCAACCCGGCCAGCCCACCGCCGACCACGATCACATCGGCATCGGTCATGGGCCCAGATTAGCCGCTGCGAACCTTCCCATTTTGGAGAGTTGTACCTCCAGTGCAGGCACGATGCTCCAAAATGTCGCCATGGGAGGCTAGGCTGGCCGGCAACAACTGCCATTGATCCGCGAACGGCCCGTGAACCGAACTCACGGCGCCGACAAGTACTTGATGTGAACGACATCGAACTGCGTCGCGACTCCGCCGCCCTACCCGAGCTCGATCCGACGCCGGGGTTCGTCGAATTGTACGAGCAGCACGCCCGCACGATCCATCGCTATCTGGCCCGCCGGGTGGGCGGCGATCTGGCCGACGACCTGGTCGCGGATACCTTCCTGATCGCGCTGCGCCGCTGGGCCACCTTCGACCACGCCCAGGGCACGCCGATCGCCTGGCTGTACGGCATCGCGACCAACCTGGCCCGCAATCATCAGCGCAAGGAGCGGGCGGAACTGGCCGCGGTGCAGCGACTGGATGCCCGGCCGCAGCGGCCGGACGACCCGTCCGAGCAGGTGGTGACCCGTCTGGACGCGCATCGCCGCGTCCGGAGTATCGGGGCCGCCGTGGCCAAGCTCAAACCCGGCGACCGGGACGTACTCCTGCTGATTGCCTGGACTGAACTCTCTTACGAACAAGTGGCGGAGGCGCTGGACATCCCGATCGGGACGGTCCGCTCTCGGCTGTATCGCGCCCGCAAGCAACTGCAGGCGTTCACGAATCGACTTGATGACCAAGGAGAAAACCGATGATTGACCAACTGTCCGAGCTGCGCGCCGACGTGCCGCCGATGACCGATGAGGCGTTCGCTCGTGGGCTGAACCGGATTGAGGCCGCGCTGGCCGATCCGAGCGTGGCGCAACCGACCTCGCATCACATCAGCCATCGTCGGCTGGCTTATCTCGCCGCCGCGGCCTCCGTAGCGGCGGTGACTGTGGTGGCCGGGACGGCGACCTTCGGGCACCACCCGGCCAGCAGTTCGGCCGCGGCGGAGGTGCTGGACGCCGCAGCCGGCGAAGCGCTTCAGCGGCCGACGCTGCATCCCCGAACGGGCCAGTACGTCTACGTCCACATCGCCGAGGAAAACCACGGCGAGCCGGCCTGGATCGACTATTGGATCCCGGCTGATCGATCCGGGCGGGAGCGCATCTGCGTCCCCAACGACGCCTGCACCGATCTGGCCTACAACCCGAGCGCGGTGAAGGACGCAGCTTTGCCCTACGACGTGTTGTCCGGGCTGCCGACGACCGCGGACGGGATGCTGGCCTGGCTCCGTTCGAACCCGTCCACCACCTGGCGGATCAGCTCCGATTGGACCTTCGATCTGGCCACCTGGGCCACGGCGTCCGACCTACTGCCGTTGCTGCCGCCGGCCCAACAGTCCGCCGTGTTCAAGGCATTGGCGACACTGCCCGGGGTCGGGCGCGATGGCGTGGTGACGACCTTCGACGGTCACCAGGGCACGGCACTGAGCAGTTCGAGCCCGGACGAAGGGACCTTCCAGTTGGTGTTCGAACTGAACACCCACGCTTACCTCGGCAGCCGCAACATCCAGCCACATGGCAAGGCTCCGGAGTTCAATTCCACTGGTGGCGTAAGCACAATCGTGAACGCCGCCGGCCAGCGCTAGCCCTGCGTCAGCCGGCGATGGTGAGGATCTCGGGGCCGTCCTCGGTCATGTGCACGGTGTGTTCCCACTGGGCCACCCACGACTTGTCCTTGGTGACGACGGTCCAGCCGTCCTCCCACATGTCCCAGGCGTGACCGCCGAGGGTGAGCATCGGTTCGACGGTGAACGTCATGCCGGGCTGGATCAGCGACGTCGCCCGAGGCTCGTCGTAGGGCCAGATGGTCGGCTTGGTGTGGAACGACTGGCCGATGCCGTGACCGGTGAAATCGCGGATTACCCCATAGTTGAAGCGCTTGGCGTAGGACTCGATGACCCGGCCGATGACGCTGATGGGGCGACCGGGGCGGGCGGCCTTGATCCCACGCAGCATCGCCTCCTCGGTGCGTTCGGACAACAGCCTTATTCCCTCGGACGGAACTCCGGCGAAGTAGGTGCCACAGGTGTCTCCGTGCACGCCGTCGTGATAGGCGGTGATGTCGATCTTGACCACATCGCCGTCGGCCAGCGGCCGGTCATCGGGGATGCCGTGGCAGATGACCTCGTTGACCGATGAGCACAGGGACTTGGGAAAACCCTTGTAACCCAAGGTGGACGGGTAGGCGCCATGGTCGAGCAGGAACTCGTGCCCCAGCCGATCCAGCTCGTCGGTGGTGATGCCGGGCCGGACCTGGCTGCCGACGTAGTCCCGGGCCTGGGCGGCGATCCGGCCGGCCACGCGCATCCGCGTCACCGTCTCGGCGTCCTTGGGCTGGGGGTCGTCCAGGTCCCACGGAGCCCCGGTGGCCGCACCGTGGATGTCCACGTACGGCGGCGGCGTCACGGTCTCGGCTGACCGCATCGGTGAGATCCGGCCGGGTAGGACCAGGGTCATACCTCGATCACCATCGGCATCAGCATCGGCCGACGACGGTAGGTCTTGTCGACCCAGCGACCGACGGTGCGGCGAACGATGTGGGCCAGGGCATCGGCGTCACGGACCCCGTCGGCCACCGCCTTCTCGACCGTCTCGATCAGCTCGGCCCGGATCGGGTCGAGCGCGTGTGGATCATCGGTGAAGCCACGCGCCGTCAGCTCCGGTCCGTACACCACCTTGCTGGCGTGCAGGTCGACCGCGACCAGGATCGAGACGAAACCTTCGTCACCGAGGATCTGCCTTTGTTTGATGACCTTTTCGCCGATGTCACCGACCTGCAGGCCGTCCACGTAGACGTTGTCGATCTCGATCTGGCCGACGATCCGGGCCTGACCGGCCGACAGATCGACGACCACGCCGTTCTCGGCCAACATGATGTTCTGGTCGACCATGCCAGTAGACCGCGCGATCGCGGCATGGGCCCGCAGGTGACGCCATTCGCCGTGCACCGGCATCAGGTTCTTGGGCCGCACCGCGTTGAGCAGGTACCGAAGCTCGCCGGCCGGGGCGTGGCCGGACACGTGCACCAGGGCGGTCGACTTGTGAACCACGTTCGCGCCGAACCGGGACAGCCCATTGATCACGTTGAAAACGGAGTTCTCGTTGCCCGGGATCAGCGAGGAGGCGAGCAGGATGGTGTCGTCGCTGACGATCCGGATCGTCGGGTGATCACGATTGGCCATACGGGACAAGGCGGAAAGTGGCTCGCCCTGGGATCCGGTGCAGATCAACAAGATCCGGTTGGACGGCAGCGACTCGGCCACGTTCAGGTCGACCAGGACGCCCTCGGGCACGTGCAGCAGGCCCAGGTCACGGGCGATCTGCATGTTGCGGATCATCGACCGGCCGACCAGCGCGACCTGGCGCCCGGATTCGACCGCCGCGTCGAGCACCTGCTGGACCCGGTGCACGTGGCTGGCGAAACAGGCCACGATGATGCGCCCGGTCGCCCGGGTGATGACGTCGGCGACGACCTTGCCGACCTCACGCTCGCTCGGGATGAAGCCGGGCACCTCGGCATTGGTGGAATCGGCCAGCAGCAGGTCGACCCCCTCGTCGCCGAGCCGGCTGAAGCCGGGCAGGTCGGTGATCCGGCCGTCCAACGGGGTCTGGTCCATCTTGAAGTCACCGGTGTGCAGCACGGTGCCACCGGGGGTCCGGATCGCTACCGCGCAGGCGTCGGGGATGGAGTGGTTGACCGCGTAGAACTGCAGGTCCCAGGCGCCGGCGGTGATCCGCTCACCCTCCTTGATCACCTGCAGCGGCGGGTTGAGCCGGTGCTGGTCGAGCTTGGCCGCGACCAGGGCCAGCGTGAGCCGGGAACCGATGATCGGGATCTTCGGCCGGGATCGCAGCAGGTACGGCAGCGCACCGATGTGGTCCTCGTGGCCGTGGGTCAGCACGATCGCGTCGATGTCGTCCAGCCGGTCGGCGTAGGCCGACCAGTCGGGCAGACCGAGGTCGACGCCCGGCGCGTTGGTCTTGCCCAGCAGCATGCCGCAGTCGACGACCAGCAGCCGGCCGTTGCACTCGAACATGGTCATGTTGCGGCCGACCTCGCTGATGCCACCTAGCGCCACGATCCGCAGGGTGTCCGATTCGAGGGTCTGCGGCGCGCCGAGGCCCCGCTCTGGCGTCGTCACGTGGTCGATCTCCTCGTCATGTCGGCTCGGTTGTCCAGCTTAGTCGGGCCGGTCGGCTAGCTTGTGGGCGTGGACGTCACGGCGCTCGACACCAACTCGGCCCAGAACCTCGGCATCGTCACCATCGTGGCGGTGATCGTGATCGGCCTGCTGCTCGCGATATTCATCACCAAGCTGGTCGCGCGCGCGATCATCGTGGTGGTCATGGTGGTGCTGGCGCTGGTCGCCTGGCAGCAGCGGAGCCAGATCGCGGATGCGGCCAAGAAGTGCGACGCCCACTTCTTCGGGATTCACGTGGAACCACACGACCCGAACGTCAAGGCGCAGTGTCAGAAGATCACCAACCGCTGACTTTCCGGCGCTAGCTGTGGACGGGCCGGTGGTTGTCCACAGATCGACGTCGCTCTGGTCTCTCGGGGCCGACAGCGTTCAGGCGGCTTCGACCGGCGGTGGCGTCATGGCCCACCGGATTCCTCGAACCAGGCCGTCACCGGCCAGCCGGACCACGGTCGCCTCGGCCAACGGCAAGTAGGGCAACCGCAGCGGCCAGCGGGCCCAGCGTGGCAACGAGCCGACCGCGGCCGCGGCGAGCACGGCGTACGGTGCCCGAACGGCGAGCGGCAGCGGCGGCTGCAGCAGGATGAACCGGGCGGCGTCCCGGGCGGCTGCGGTGCCCTGCAGCTCGGTGCGGTACTCGGCCAGTCCGGCCTGCAGTTCGGCCACGGACGTCGGCGGATCGATCACCCCGAGGGCGGCGGCCACGCGAGCGGTGTCGGCGACGTACCCATCGCGGTCGGCCTCGTCCAACGGCTGCGCGCCATACCGCTGATGGGCGTCCAGAAAGCTGTCGACCTCGGCCAGATGGACCCAGCGCAACAGGTGCGGGTCCGAGGCCGCGTAGGGCCGGCCGTCTTCGGCGGTACCGGTCACGCGTTCGTGGATGCCCCGGATCCGGTCGATCATGGCCTCGGCGTCGGCCGCGGTACCGAAGGTGGTGACGGCCAGAAAGTAACTGGTCCTCGACAGCCGGCCCCACGGATCGCCGCGATAGCCGGAATGCCCGGCCACGCCGGCCATCGCCAGCGGGTGCAGGGATTGCAGCAGCAATGCACGCAGGCCGCCGACGAACATCGACGCGTCGCCGTGCACCTGCCGGATGGGCCGATCCTCGGCGAACCAGCGCGGACCGGTGCTGTCATGCACCCGGGTCCGGCGCTGCGGCCCTTCGGCTCCGGCCACCTTCTCGAACAGGGCCGAGCCGAGCTTGGAACGTACCGAGGACAACATGCCCTCCACAGTACGAACTTCCGCCGGTTGGGGGTCAGTACGAGCGTCCCCTGGTCGTGGCCGGACTAGTGCGAGGGTCGCCGACTGCGGATCCAGTGGATCAAGGTCGGCAGGATGGACAGCACCACGACGGTGATCAGGATCAGGTCGATCTTGGGGGCGATGGTGTCGCGCACGAACTTGATGTGGCCCAGCGCGCGGCCGAGCAGCAGCATGCCGTCGGTCCAGACGATGCCGCCGATGATGGAGTAGACCGCGTACAGGTCGAAGCGCATCCGGCCGACGCCGGCCAGCACGGTGGCCACCGTCCGAACGACCGGGACGAACCGGGCCAGCAGCACCGTCGCCGGCCCGAACCGGTCGAAGAACGTCTGCGCCCGGGTGACGTATTCGGGGCGGAACATCCGTGAGCCCGGCCGGTCGAACACCGGCGGCCCGGCCTTGCGTCCGATCCAGTAGCCGACCAGGTTGCCGGCGATCGCGGCCAGCGGGAGTGCGACCAGCAGCACCCACAGCGGCGGCAGGTTGATCGACGGATCGTTGATCGCGATCAGCAGCCCGGCCGAGAACAACAGCGTGTCACCGGGCAGGAAGAAGCCGACCAGTAGCCCGCACTCGGCGAAGATGATGATGATCAGCCCGACCAGGCCGTAGCTGCCCAGCAGATGTTTCGGCGAGATCGGGTTGGCGAGCAGTTGCTGCGCCAGCTCATGGGTCATGGGTGCAGAGCTTACGGAGTCGGCCCGGCGGAGTC
>CAZZZW010000210.1:0-8196 GCA_964658795.1 Phormidium nigroviride PCC 7112 | reverse complement strand
GCCGGAGGTGCCGTTGGCCGGGGTGTAGGTGATGGTGCCGTCGGCGTTGACCACGGCGTTGCCCTTTGTTCCCTGGGTGATCACGGTCGGGTTCGCGAGGGGCTGCCCGGTCGAGGAGCTGTCGTTCGCTCTGACGTTGGTCGTGACTGGAGTGATAGGTGCGGTGGCTGCATTGTCATCAGACGCGGTCACCACGTTGCCGCCGACGGTGATGGTCACGGTCGCGGTGGCACAGCTCGGGGTGGGCGAACCGGTCGGGCCGGTGGCGGAATCACAGACCCGGTAGTTGTAGGTGTCGGTACCGACGTAGCCGGCGGTCGGGGTGAAGGTGATCGCCCCGGTGGTGGTGTTGACGCTGGTGGTGCCGTGGGCCGGCGCGGTGGTCACGGTGACCGAGGCCGGGTTGAGGGCCGGACCGTTGGTGGAAACCGTGTCGTTGCCGAGGACGTTGGTGGTCACCGCGGTGTTCTGCGGGGTGGATGAGGCGTCGTCGTTGGCGGTGACGGTGTTGACCACGGTCACGGTCACGGTTGCGGTGCTGCAGACCGGGGTCGGAGTCGAGGTGTCACAGACCTGGTAGGTGAAGGTGTCGATGCCGGCGGTCCCGGCGGCCGGGGTGTAGATGACGCGGCCACTGGTGGCGTTGACGGTCGCGGTGCCCTTGCTCGGCACGGTGGCGATGGTCGGGTTGGCCAACGGCTGACCGGTGCTCGACGTGTCGTTTGCCCTGACATCGATGCCGATTCCGGTACCGGGTGTGGTGGTGGCGGTGTCGTTCACGGCGGTCACGGTGTTCGCACCGACGGTGACATTGACCGTGGCGGTGGCACAGACCGCGGTCGGGGTCGAGGTGTCACAGACCCGGTACACGTAGCTGTCGGTGCCGGTGTAACCCGCGGTCGGGGTGAAGGTGACGGCCCCGGTCGCGGTGTTGACACTGGTCGAACCGTGGGCCGGCGCGGTGGTGACGGCCACGCTGGCCGGGTCGAGCGGAGCACCGCCGGTGGACACGGTGTCGTTGGCCAGGACGTTGGTGGTGACGCTGGTGTTCTGCGGCGTCGCGGCCGCATCGTTCGTCGCAGTAACGGTATTCGTGACCGTGACGGTCACCGTGGCGGTGCTGCACACCGGGGTCGGGGTGGAGGTGTCACAGACCTGGTAGCCGTAGGTGTCGACACCGGACTTGCCGTTGGTCGGGGTGTAGGTGATGGTGCCGTTGGCGTTGACGACGACGCTGCCTTTGGAAGGACCGCCCGGCGCCACCGTTGGATTTGCCAATGGCTGGCCGGTCGACGAAGTGTCGTTTGCCCTTACATCCGTGGTGACTGGCGTGTTCGGGGTGGTCGAAGCGGTGTCGTTGACCGCGGTCACCACGTTGGCCCCGATGGTGATGGTGGCGACGGCGGTGGCACACACCGGAGCGGCCGCCCCGGTGGCGTTGGTCGAGGTGTCACAGACCCGGTAGGTGTAGCTGTCGGTGCCGGTGTAACCGTTGACCGGGGTGTAGGTGACCACGCCGGTGGTGGCGTTGACCGCGGTCGAACCGTGGGTCGGCGCGACGGTGACGGTCACCGAGGTCTTGTCCAGCGGGGCACCGTTGGTGGACACGGTGTCGTTGCCGGTGACGTTCATGGCCACGGCGGTGTTCTGCGGCGTCGACGCCGAATCATTAACCGCGGTAATAGTATTCGTGATGTTGACGGTCACGGTAGCGGTCGAGCAGACCGGGGTCGGGTTCGAGGTGTCACAGACCTGGTACTTGTACGAGTCGGTGCCGGAGGTGCCGTTGGTCGGCGTGTAGGTGATGGTGCCGTTGGCGTTGACCGTGGTCGTGCCTTTGAAAGGTCCGCTCGGGGCTCCGACAATCGTCGGGTTGGCCAGGGGCTGCCCGGTCGACGTGGTGTCGTTTGCCTTTACGTTCGTGGCCACTGCGACGCCGGGGGTGGTGGTCGCAGTGTCGTTGTTGGCGGTCACCGTGTTGGCGCCGACGGTCACGGTGCCGACCGCGGTGGCACAGGTTGGCGACGCAGTTCCGGAAGCAGTGGTGGAGGTGTCACAGACCCGGTAGGTGTAGCTGTCGGTGCCGGTGTAGCCGTTGGCCGGGGTGTAGGTCACCACGCCGGTGGTGGCGTTCACACTGGTGCTGCCGTGCGCCGGGGCGACGGTGACGGTGACCGAGGTCTTGTCGAGCGGGGCGCCGTTGGCCGACACGGTGTCGTTGGCCAGCACGTTCATCGGAACGGGAGTGTTCTGGGCGGTCGAAGCCGAATCATTATTGGCGGTAACGGTGTTCGCGACCGTGACGGTCACGGTGGCAGTGCTGCACACCGGCGTCGGGTTCGAGGTGTCACAGACCCGGTAGCTGTAGGTGTCGACACCGGAGGTGCCGTTGGTCGGGGTGTAGGTGATGGTGCCGTCGGCGTTCACGGCCGCGGTGCCTTTGAAAGGTCCGTTCGGCGCTCCGACAATCGTCGGGTTCGCCAGCGGCTGACCGGTCGAGGTGGTGTCGTTTGCCCTTACATTCGTGGTCACTGCGACGCCGGGCGTGGTCGAGACGGTGTCGTTGTTGGCGGTCACCGTGTTGGCCCCGACGGTCAGGTTGACCGTGGCGCTGGCGCAGACCGCCGTTGGCGAGGAGGTGTCACAGACCTGGTACACCAGCGAATCGGTGCCGGTGTAGCCGGTGGCCGGGGTGTAGGTGATCGCCCCGGTGCTGGTGTTCACCACCGCCGTGCCGTGCGTCGGCGCGGTGGTGATGGTGACGCCGGCCGGGTTCAGCGGCGAGCCGCCACTGGTCACGCTGTCGTTGTTGAGCACCGGCACACTGACCGCAGTGTTCTGCGGGGTGGTGGCCGAATCATTCACCGCGGTAACGGTGTTCGGCACCGTAACGGTCACTCCTGCGTTCGAACAGACCGGGGTCGGGTTCGAGGTGTCACAGACCCGGTAGGTGAAGGTGTCGACACCGGACTTGCCCGACGTCGGGGTGTAGGTGATGGTGCCGTCGGCGTTGACGGTTGCGGTGCCGCGGGTGGGCGCGGTGAGCACGGTCGGGTTCGCCAGCGGCTGTCCGGTCTGGCTGGTGTCGTTGGCCCGGACGTTGATGGTGACCGGCGTGGCCGGCGGCGTGGTGGCCGAATCATTAACCGCAGTAACGGTGTTCGCGCCCACGGTGACGTTCTTGGTGATGGTCGTGCACTGGACCGGGCTCGAGGTGTCACAGACCTGGACCTGATAGCTGTCGGTGCCCGTGTAGCCCGCAGCCGGGGTGTAGGTGACCGCACCGGTGGTGGCGCTGATCGAGATCGCGCCGTGGGCCGGGGCGGTCACCTGGGTGACCCGGGTCGGGTCCAACGGCCTCCCGGTGACGGTGGCGAGCTGGGAGAGCGGAGTGCTCACTGAGGTGTTCTGGGCCGTGGTCACCGCCGGCCCCGGAGTGAACACGTTGTTGACGACGATGCCGACCGTCTCGGTGTCGCAGTTGGCGGGGGCGCCGTTGTCGCAGATCGTGTAGGTGAACGGGTCCGACCCGGAGAAGCCGGCGTTCGGGGTGTACTTCAGCGTGCCGTCGGCGTTCACGCTGGCGGTTCCGTTGGCCGGCTGGGTGGCGATGGTCGGGTTGACGATCGCCTTGCCCTGGCTGGAGGTGGTCGCGGTCTTGACGTCGATGGACGGGATGGCGACTCCGACGGTGGTGGTGAACGACGGTGACGGGCCCTTGACCAGATCGGCTCCGACCGTCGCGGTGTTGACGGCACACCCGGCCGGCGTCCCGGTCGCGGTGCACAGTGTGGGGTCGTTCGCCGCGCCCCCGGTCACACCCACGGCGGCCTTGTTGGTCACGTTGCTGTTGGCGACCGAGGCCAGCGGCGTGACCGAGACGGTGACGGCGGCGGTGCCCCCATTGGCCGCGATCGACGTGGTGTTCGGTATCGCACAGCTGAGCAGGATGCCGGTGGCAGTGCTGCCGCCGGTGACCGTGCAGGTGGCACCGGCGGCCGAGTTGTACTGCAGTCCGATCGGCAGCGCCTCACGGATGCCGGCGCCCGGCGCCGCGTTCACCCCGGTGTTGGTCACGGTCAGGGTGTAGGTCGAGGGGTAGCCCGGGATCAGGGCCGGCGCCGGGGCCGACTTGGTCAGCCCGAGGGTGATGCCGGTGCCGACCGTCTGGGCGGCCGGGACGGCACAGCCGGTGGGGGTACCGGTGCTGGTGCAGCTGCTCGGGTCGACCGGGTTGGTGCCGCCCAGGGGATCGACCGCGGCCTTGTTCTGCACGCTGGTGCCGGCGGTCGACGCGGCCGGAGTGACCGTGATGGACAGGGCGTTGTTGGTCGCACCGGCTGCGATCGTGCCGGTGAAGGTGCAGGTGACGGTCTGCCCGGCCGCCACGGTGCCGCTCACGGTGCAGGTCCAGCCGGTGCCGACCGAGGCGGTGTAGGCGACTCCGGCCGGCAGCTTGTCGAGCACCGTCGCGGTCGGGGCCGCCGACTTACCGGTGTTGCTGACCGCGAAGGTGTAGGTGGCCGGTTGGCCGGCGGTCAGGGTGGCCGGATTCGTCTTGGCAAGCGCCAATGTGTAGGCGGTATTGGTGAAAACGCAGCCGACCGGGACCCCGTCGTTGGTGGCCGGGGTGGGAAAGGTGAAGGTCGCGGTCGTCCCCGAACCGCTGGCGATGACGGCGTTGGTGAGCAGGTTGGTACACGAATACGTAGTGGTGTAGTTGGCGATCGTCGTTGTTCCGGAACCGGATTCGGTGACGGTGTAGCTGTTGCCCGGCAGGGTCACGACCGGCCCCGCGGTCGCCGCGGCGTCGGTCTGCAGGCCGCTGGTGGCACCGCTGGTGGTGCCGGTCTGCGCGGCGACCAGGCCACCGCCGGAGATCGTCTGGGTGAACTGGTCGGTGGCGGCGGCCCGGTTCACGATGTTGGCCTGCACGGTCAGGGAGTTGTTGTAGTTGCAGGACGCGGCGTCGGCGATCTGGGTGCCGGAGGACACCAGTTGGTAACTGGCGACCTGGGCGCCCGAGGACGGGTCGATCTTCTTGACGAAGGAGTTGGTCGAGGAATCGCGGCCGGTCACGTAGAGGTAGCCGGTCGGCAGATCGAAGGCCATGCCGTTGAAGGTCGAGTCGGTCGGCGTCAGGTAGGTCAGCACCTTGGCGGTGTGGTTGGTGTCGGTGCCGGTCGAACCGAGCAGGCCGTTGACCGAGAGCAGCGGGTTCGCGGTCGAGGTGCCGTTGCCGGTGGTGGCCAGGAAGTACATCCGGCCGAGCCGGTCGAAGGCGAAGTCGCCGTTGAGGGTGGCGGTGGTGACGTTCGGGACGGTGATGGTGGCGATCCGGCCGGTGACCGGGGTGTTGGTGAGGGTGTTGAAACCGTAGATCTCGAACTGCGGCGTGCTGCCGTTCAGCGCCGGGAAGCCGAAGTAGAAGATGCCGTTGACCGGGTTGATCGCCCCGGCCACGATGTTGACCCCGGTGGTGATGGTGGTCTGGGTCAGGGTCGGACCGGGGTAGCTGGTGGTGGCGTTCGTCGACGGGTCGTACTTGTAGACGGTCGGCGTCGCACCGGCCGACGCCGCACCGCTGATCGCGTAGGCAAGACCGGTGCCGTTGGTGATGCCGAGAGCGTTCACCGTCGTCGAGCCGGTGGCTCCGATGTTGCCGACCAGCGTCTCACTGCCGCTGGCCGGGTCGATCAGGAAGATGTTCCGGTCGGTGGAGTCCAGGCCGTACAGGTCACCGGCGGTACAGGTGAAGGCCTGACCGGCGACGGTCTGCGAGGCCGGAAAGGCGCAACCGGCCGGCGAACCGTTCGCGGTGCAGGTGCTCGGGTCGACCGGCGTGCTTCCGCCGTACGGCTCGACCGAGGCGACGTTGCGCACGGTGCTGCCCGCCGCGGCCAGCCCTGGGGTCACCGTGAGGTTGACGGTGCTGGAGCCGCCGGAGGCGATCGAACCGGTATAGGTGCAGGTCACGGTCTGGCCCGCCGCGACGGTCCCGGTCGCGGCACAGCTCCAGCCGGTGCCGGTGGCCGAGCTGTAGGCCAGGTTGGCCGGCAGCTTGTCGGTGACGGTGGCGCCGGTGGCCGCCGACGGACCGGCGTTGCTGAGGATCAGGCTGTAGGAGCTGGCGGTGCTGGCCTTCAGCTGGGCCGGGTTGGTCTTGCTCAGCGACAACACGAATGCCGGGCTCGGCGGCACCGACAGGCTGATGTTGAACGCATCGACCGCGGTGTTGTTGGGCGCGGCCGCGGCGCCGGCGGCCAGCACTCCGGTGTTGAAGGTGATGCTGGTCAGGTCGGTGCCGTTGACGACCACCGAACCGCAACCGGCCGGTCCGTTCGAGTTCGTGCCGGAGGTGTCCGCACAATTGGCCGCCGGCCGGGTGGCAGTGGTCTTCAATCTCGTGTTGGTGTTGGCGACGGTCAGGCCGTTCGACCCGGTCTCCGGCGTGGCGTTGAAGCTCGCAGCGGCCGCGGCGCCGTTGACCGTGGTGGCCGAGCCGATGTCGAAGTAGGTGCCGTAGTTGGTGACGCCGCCCAGGGCGTTGGTGATGAAGCCGCCGAGGCCGGAGACGTGCAGGGTCGGGTTGGTGACCGGACGGCTGAAGTTGACGGTGATGCTGCCGGTGTTGCCGCAGTCGGTCTGACCTGTGCCCGGCACCGTGCAGGTCGTGCTCGAGGTCAGCTGTCCGACGTTGGCGGTGTTGATGCTGTTGGGCGAGAAGGTGACCAGGTTTGAGTTGCGTTGCGGCATGGTCTGCACGGCCGGGCTGGACTGAGCCAGCAGGGTGCCGCCCACGGTCCAGGTGGTGGTCAGGTTGCCGTCGGTGCGGGCCGAGGTCTGGGTGTATCCGGTGCTGCCGGCGGCGACCATGGGCGCCACGACGTCGCCGGTCGAGGCGGTGGCGGGACTGGACCGGATGACCGTCACGACGGTGGCGACCGAGGCGACCAGGGCGAGCGAACCGACGATGGCCGTGAGGGACTTCACCCGCGAACGGGTCCTGGAATACCAGCGCACATCGACTCCGCTTCTGACCATTACCGGGCCACGCGTCCGGTACCTGCTGGGATAACCGACCAGCGATCAGGCTTGAGTTAAATAGCGGTGTGCTGCGCCTGCAACTCAAAGTAGCTGTTTGTATACCGAGAGCGACACATTTGGACGAATCCCTGGATTCGTCTAGCCGTCCTAGACGAAATGGCCAGGACTTGCCGCTGGGGCGGTGCCCATCGTCGGCAGGGCGGTCAGCAGGTCGGCGGGTTACGGCTCGGTGCGCGGCCACCGCCCAGTCGAGTGGTCAGTTCGACCCTTGAGTGGGCGGTTGCAACCAGCCACTCGGGGGTCGAACTGCCCACTCGGCGGACCAGAACCTAGGCTCGATACCCGTGACGATCGTGATGGGCATCGAGACCTCCTGCGACGAGACCGGGGTCGGCTTCGTCCAGGACGGCGTGCTGCTCGGTGACGCGCTGGCCTCGAGCATGGCCGAGCACGTGCGGTTCGGCGGGGTGGTGCCCGAGATCGCGGCCCGGGCCCACCTGCACTCGCTGGTGCCGACCGTGCACCAGGCGGTGGCCAAGGCGGGCATCAGCCTGAGCGACGTCGGCGCGGTCGCGGTCACCGCCGGTCCCGGCCTGGCCACCGCGCTGCACGTCGGCGTCGCCGCGGCCAAGTCCTATGCCCTGGCGCTCGGCGTTCCGCTCTACGGCGTCCACCACCTGGCCGGGCATGCCGCCGCCGACACCTTGGAGCACGGACCGCTCCCGGACAAGAGCATCGTGCTCATCGTGTCCGGTGGCCACACCTCGCTGCTGTTCGTCCGCGACCTGGTCCGCACCCCGATCGTGCACCTGTCCGACACCCTCGACGACGCGGCGGGTGAGGCGTTCGACAAGGTGGCCCGGTTGATCGGACTGCCATATCCGGGCGGACCATCCATCGACAAGGCGGCTCGTGCGGGTGATCCGACCGCCGTCGCCTTTCCCCGCCCGCTCACCGGCCCGAACGACTCCCCGCTCGGATTCTCCTTCTCCGGCCTCAAGACTGCGGTCGCCCGGTTCGTCGAAAGGGGCACGACAGTCAGCACTGCCGATATCGCCGCCAGCTTCCAGGAGGCGGTGGCCGACACCCTTGTTCGCAAGGCCCTCCTGGCCTGCCGCCAGCACGATGTCCAGACGTTGGTCATCGTCG
>CAZZZW010000209.1:7436-8232 GCA_964658795.1 Phormidium nigroviride PCC 7112 | reverse complement strand
GACACCAAGATCAAGGAAGCATCGGCCGCGATCGCCCGCCTGGTCAAGTCCTGAACCCCACTCCGGCGCCGCACCGGCTTCACCAAAACCGGCGTCCAACGCACGAGATTCCACCGCATCAGCAAGGAGAAACCCGCATGACGACTACCGACTACCAGGTCACCGGACTCACCTGCGGCCATTGTGTCGCCGCCGTGACCGAAGAACTGACCGCACTCCCCCAGGTCGATGCCGTCGCGATCGACCTGGTCGCCAACGGCGTATCAACGGTCCACCTGACCAGCGCATCACCACTTCCCACCGATGACATCGCCGCCGCGCTCGACGAGGCCGGCGACTACAAGCTGGCCTGAACCGCCGAGGTTGATGAGCAATGGCTGACCCAGCAACGCATTACGCGATCGGCGGCATGACCTGTGCGTCGTGCGCAGCCCGGATCGAGAAGAAGCTCAACCGGCTTCCCGGTGTCCAGGCCAGCGTGAACTACGCCACCGGCACCGCCGTGGTCAACGGCAACGCCGACGCACCGGTGATCAGTACAGTCGAGAAGCTCGGCTACACCGCCACGCCGAGCGAGCAAGGCCGCCCGGACGACGAGCGCCAGGTGCTGCTGCACCGCCTGATCGTCTCGACCGCCTTGACGATTCCGCTGGTATTGCTGGCCATGCTGTCACCGTTGCAGTTCGACGGCTGGCGCTGGGTGGCCCTGGCCCTGGCCACCCCGGTCGTGACCTGGGGTGCGTGGCCGTTCCACCGGACCGCACTGCTGCAGGCCCGTCATCGTGCCAGCAGCATG
>CAZZZW010000209.1:0-7426 GCA_964658795.1 Phormidium nigroviride PCC 7112 | reverse complement strand
CGATCGGCGTCACCGCGAGCTACCTGTGGTCGGGGTGGGCGGTCCTCACCGACCGTGCCGACCTGTACCTCGAGGTCGGCGGCGTGGTGACCGTGCTCATCCTGCTCGGCCGGTTCTTCGAGGCCCGAGCCCGGCATCGCTCCGGCGAGGCGCTGCGAGCATTGCTGGACCTCGGCGCCCAGCAGGTGTCGGTCCGGCGCGATGGTCGAGAATCCCTCGTCCCGATCGAGCAATTGCGGGTCGGCGACGAGTTCGTGATCCGGCCCGGCGAGCAGGTCGCCACCGACGGCGTCGTCATCGAAGGCAGCAGCACCCTGGATACCTCGACGATCACCGGGGAAGCCGTGCCGGCCGAAGTGGCCACCGGGGCGTCGGTCATCGGCGCCACCGTGAACCTGTCCGGCCGACTGGTCGTACGGGCCGAACGGGTCGGTGCCGATACCCAGCTGGCCCAGATCGCCCGGTTGGTCGCGCAAGCCCAGGACGGCAAGGCGAAAGTCCAACGACTGGCCGATCAGGTGTCGGCCGTGTTCGTACCGATCGTGCTGGTGCTGGCCGCTCTGACCCTGGTCGGCTGGCTGGTCACCGGACACCCGGTCGACGATGCCTTCACCGCCGCGGTCGCCGTCCTGATCATCGCCTGCCCCTGCGCCCTGGGGCTGGCCACGCCAACCGCGCTGCTGGTCGGCACCGGTCGCGGCGCGCAGCTCGGCATCGTGATCCGTGGTCCGCAGGTGCTGGAACAGGCCGCCAAGATAAGCACAATCGTGCTCGACAAGACCGGCACCGTCACCACCGGGCAGATGCGGGTGCAGGACGCGATCGGTGCCGACACGCTCCGGCTCGCGGCCGCGGTCGAGAACGGCTCGAAGCACCCGATCGCCCAAGCTATCGTCCGGGCCTACCCGGCCGAACTGCGGCCGCTCACCGACTTCGCCGACAGCGGCGGCCTGGGCGTCACCGGCACTGTCGACGGCGTGGTCGTGCGGGTCGGTCGGTTGCGCTGGCTTGGCCTGACCGCGACAGAGGAACTGCGGCGACAGGCCGACCAGGCCGAACGGCTGGGGCGCACTCCGGTATGGGTCAGCCGGGGCGACGAACTGGTCGGGCTGGTCGTGGTGGCCGACACCGTGCGGGACACCTCGAGCGAGGCGATCAGCCGGCTGTCCGGGCTCGGCCTGAACACCGTCCTACTGACCGGCGACAATGCCCGCGCGGCCGGCGCAGTTGCCGAACAGGTCGGTATCACCGAGGTAATCTCCGACGTGCTGCCGACCGAGAAGGCGGCCGCGATCACTGCCTTGCAATCCGGTGGCCGGCGGGTGGCCATGGTCGGTGACGGCGTGAACGACGCCGCGGCGCTGGCCACCGCCGATCTGGGACTGGCAGTCGGCGGTGGCAGTGACATCGCCGTGCAGGCCTCCGATATCACGCTGATCCGGCCCGATCTGGTGCTGGCGGCCGACGCGATCAGGCTGTCCCGAGCCACCCTGCGCACCATCAAGGGCAACCTGGTCTGGGCGTTCGGCTACAACGTGGCCGCGATTCCGCTGGCCGCACTGGGACTTCTCAATCCGATGATCGCCGGCGGGGCGATGGCCTTCAGCTCGGTGTTCGTCGTGACCAACAGCCTGCGACTACGCCGATTCCGCTGACCCTGGCCGGCAGCCGCAAAGGGTCAGTCAGGACAGGGCGGGGAGCACCTTGGTGTACGCGCAGGTCTGACGGACCACGTCGAACCCGAGCGAGGCGTACAGACCGCCGGCACCCTGGGCGTTCTCGGTGTCGACCGACAGCTCGATCTTGTGGAAGCCGGCCGCCGAGGCCGCGTTGACCGCCGATCCCAGGCAGGCCCGGGCCAGGCCGCGGTGCCGGGCCCGGGGCCGCACCCCGACCAGATCGACCCAGGCCTCACCCGGCACGAACTCCCGGGTGATCGCATAGGCGTCGACCAAGCCGTCCTCGGCGACCGCGATGAAGCTGAGCCCTGCTCGCATCGACCGGGCTTCGATGAACTCGGCCCACTGGGCCGGTCCCCGCCCGGTCGAGGCCCAGTGTTCGGCGAAGGCCTCGTTGTGGGCCAGCCTGGTCTGCTCGCTCAGGTCGTCGGTGAACGCCTGGACGCCCGGCAGCCCGGTCAGGTCGATCTCGGCCGGCAGGCCCAGCAGCATGTCGTGGAAATACCGGGTCTGGACGTAGCCCCGATGTTCGAGCAGCGGCCGGACCGAGGCACCGTCGAGCTCTCCCGAGGCCCGCAGCATCACCTCGACGCCCGGGTGCCGTTCCGCGGCCAGCTCCATCGTGCGCGACTCCAGCCGGTCCATGATCTGGCGCCCGATGCCCCGGCCACGGAACTCCGGCAGTACCCCGCCGCTGAGGTAGGTCATCACCTGGTCCTGGTAACGCCCAGCCATCACCCGGGCGTAGCCGTAGCCGATCAGCTGCTCGTCGTTCCAGACCGCGACCGTGTCCAGGTCTGGTGTCACGCCCACCTCGGCCAGGTCCTCGATCAGATCCTCGGGTTCGTAGAACTCCTCGGTGCGATCGGCCACCGCCAGCGTGTTGATCAACTCCGACCACGGCTTGACCATCTCGACCTCCAACGAGGTCCAGCGCACCGTCACGGTGATAGCTCCTTACAGCCCGAGCAACTCTGCTCCGTTGTGCCACAGCACCTGTCGCAGCCAATCATCGCCGAAGTCCCAGTCGATC
Organism: Phormidium nigroviride PCC 7112; assembly: GCA_964658795.1. Taxonomy (GTDB): domain Bacteria; phylum Actinomycetota; class Actinomycetes; order Mycobacteriales; family Jatrophihabitantaceae; genus Jatrophihabitans_A. The sequence goes on along the minus strand of CAZZZW010000209.1, from coordinate 4,714 downwards.
AGCGACTGAATTTGATGCGCGTAGGAATAGGGGATATTGGGAAAGTCGCTGCCGAGCACGATCCGATCGGCCGCATTACGGTAGCGCCCCAGCACCGCGGCCGGGATCGGGGCAATCTCGTTCATGAACCCGGTGCCGACCATCGTGGTGTCGAGCATGACGTTCGGATAGGCCAGCGCCAGGTCCAGGTGCTCGCCGTACTCCGGGGCGCCGGCATGCGCGATGACCAGGCGCAACCCCGGATGACGCTGCAGCACCTGGCTGATCGGCCCGGGACCGGTGTGCGCACCGGCCAACGGGCCCGATCCGCAGTGCGTCACCACCGGCACGCCGGCCTCGGCCAGCAGGCCCCAGGCCTCATCGAGCACCGGATCGGCCGGGTCGAAGCCGCCGACCTGCACGTGCACTTTGAAGATTCGCGCGCCCTGTTCCAAGGCCCAGCGAACGTCGTCGGCCGCGGATGGTTCGGCGAAGAACGTCGCACTGGGGACGGCCTGCGGATGTTGTGCGGCGAAGTCCATACACCACTGGTTCAACCAGGTGGCCATACCGGCCTTGTGCGGGTAGCACAGCGTCGGAAAGTGCTGAACACCCAGTGATTGCAAGGTGGAAATACGCTCCGGTTCGGAGCCTCGGTACTGGATCGGCCAGGCCCGGCCGTAGTGGGTCTCGGCCTGGTCGAAGTACTGCCAGACCTTGGCCAGCATGCGTTCGGGCAGGAAGTGGACGTGCACGTCGGCCAGCCCGGGCAGGCCCAGCTCGCGCCAGACGGACGGTACGTCGGCATCCGCGAGCTCGGCCGGACGTGGCTCAGGCATAGCGGCCCTTGAGCCGTCGTCCCATCTCGCGTTGCACTTCACGGTCGGCGTCCCGCTTGGCCAGATCCTGTCGCTTGTCCCAGGTCTTCTTACCGCGGGCCAGCGCCAGTTCGACCTTCACCTTGCCCTCGTTGAAGTAGAGCGACAGCGGCACCAAGGTCAGGCCGGACTCCTTGGTCCGTCCGATCAGCTTGAGGATCTCGGCCTTGTGCAGCAAGAGCTTTCGGACCCGGCGCGGGGTGTGGTTTGTCCACGATCCGAAGGCGTACTCCGGGATGTGCACGTTGTGCAGGTAGACCTCGCCGTCGTCGATGGTGGCGAACGCATCGGCCAGTGAGGCCCGGCCCTCCCGCAGCGACTTCACCTCGGTGCCCATCAGCACCACGCCGCACTCGTAGGTGTCGACGATGGTGTAGTCGTGCCGCGCCTTCTTGTTCTGCGCGATGAACCTGCGCGCGGGCGCTTTGGTGGACTTACTGCTGGCCATAGGTTCAGTCTACGGGTGAAGGACAAACCCAATCCGTCGCTTCAGCCTCGCTGGACACTCGCAGCCGACGGACTCGGCTTCCAGCCAGCTGCGGCTATAACCTCACTGGACATTCGCAGCCGACGGACTCGGCTTCCAGCCAATCCTCGGCTATAGCCTTACATACAACCGCAAGGTCGCCCAGGCGGTGGCCGCGGCGATGATGACACCGGCGATCAGGCCGACGCCGCCGGCGATCAGGATGTCGTTGCCGACGATCGGTTGCAGGATCCGGGACTTCACCTGATCACCGAGCAGGCCGTCCAGGAAGACCAGTTTCGCCACCCAGTTGCCGACCATCGCCAGGATCGCACCGACCGCGGCGGCCACCATCGCCTCGATCACGAACGGCAACTGGGTCATCCAGCGCGAGGCGCCGACCAGCCGCATGATGCCGGTCTCGTTGCGCCGTTGCTGGGCCGCCACCTGAATCGTGTTCGCCATCTGCAGCAAGGCGCAGATGCCGACGATGAAGGCCATCACGAACGATCCGACCCGGCCGGTGTCGAACAACCGCAACATGGTCTTGAGGCTGACGTCCTGGTTCTGCACCTGCTCCACCCCGGCCGCGGTCGAATACCGTTGCGCGACCGGGACATAGTCGGTCTTGAGGTTCTTCAACCGGATGGTGAACGACGATGGGATCGCTCCCGGACCGGCCTCGTCCACCACCTTCTCACCCAGCCGCTGCTTGGCGATGTTGGTGGCCTCGGCCTGGTTGATGAAGTCGACACTGCTGGAGATGATCTGCGGGTCGGACTGGAGCCGGGTCTGCAGCGCCTGCCGTTCGGCGTCGGTGACCGCGTGCTTGCAGGTCGAGCCCGGCGTCTGGTTCGAGGTCTGGGTGCACAGGTAGATCGAGACGTTGATCTTGTCCTTGTACGCCGTCTGCGTCTTGGAGATCTCCTGGTTGATCAGCAGGGCGCCGCCGAGGAAGAACAGCGCGATCCCGGTGGACAGCACCAGGGCGATGGTCATGCTGGCGTTGCGCCGAAGCCCGGTGGCGACACCGGACATCAGATAGCTAGCGCGCATGGTGTATTCGACTCCTGTTTGTTTGCAGTTGAAGTGCAGCTTGACGCGGTCGGGCCGACGACGACCTAGCGGCCGATGCCGTACACCCCACGGTTCTGGTCGCGGACCACGTGGCCGAGGTCGAGTTCGATGACCCGGCGGCGCATGGCGTCGACGATGTTGTTGTCGTGGGTAGCCATCACCACGGTGGTGCCCTTGCGGTTGATCCGCTCGAGCAGCCCCATGATGCCCTGGCTGGTGTCAGGGTCGAGGTTTCCGGTCGGCTCGTCGGCCAGCAGCACCAGCGGCCGGTTGACGAACGCGCGCGCGATGGCGACCCGCTGCTGCTCGCCGCCGGACAGTTCGTTCGGGTAGCGGTGGGCCTTGCCGTCCAGACCGACCATCTCCAGCACCTCCGGCACCGACCGGGTGATGGAGCGCTGGGACTTGTTGATCACCTCGAGGGCGAAGGCGACATTCTCGAACACGGTCTTCTTCGCCAGCAGCCGGAAGTCCTGAAAGACGCAGCCGATGCCCCGGCGCAGCTCCGGAACCTTGCGTCCGGGCAGCCGGGCAATGTCCTTGCCGTTGACGATGACACTGCCCTTGGTCGGGGTGTCCTCACGCAGCAACAGCCGTAGCACCGAGGACTTGCCCGAGCCGGACGCCCCGATCAGAAAGACGAACTCCCCCTTGTCGATATCGAGGGACACTCCGTCCAAGGCCGGTCGGGTACTCGCCGGATAGATCTTGGTGACGTTCTGCAGCGCAATCACAGGAGGCGATCCTACCGTCCGGTAGCCCGTGAGCTTGTTAAGCGCACCTGCGGATCGGCTGACGGAATGTTGGTTTCTGGTATTTGGTCTAGACAACTTGGCAACGACCTGGTTACGGTGGGCTGGACAATCAAGACAAATCCTTCGATGAAAGGACCCGTCCATGTCGATCCGAAGTCGCGTCATCGGCTGCTTGGTCGCCGCCGGCCTCAGCGTCACGCTCGCCCCCGCGGTGCAGGCGCACGCCGACGGTTTCGTACTCAGCGAGGCCCAGTTCGATCAGCTCTTCCCCAACCGAAACGCGTTCTACACCTACCAGGGTCTGGTCGACGCGACCTCGGCCTACCCGGGATTCGGCACCACCGGCGGTGACACCGTCAGCAAGCAGGAGGTGGCCGCGTTCCTGGCCAACGTCTCGCACGAGACCGGCGGGCTGGTCTACGTGGTGGAGCAGAACACCGCGAACTACCCGTCCTACTGCGACACGTCCCAGTCCTACGGCTGCCCGGCCGGCACGGCGGCCTACTACGGTCGCGGACCGCTGCAGCTGAGCTGGAACTTCAACTACAAGGCAGCCGGCGATGCGCTCGGCATCGACCTGCTGGACAACCCCTACCTGGTCGAGCAGGACTCGGCGACCTCGTGGAAGACCGCGCTCTGGTACTGGGACACCCAGTCCGGGCCGGGCACGATGACCCCACACGACGCGATGGTCAATGGAGCCGGCTTCGGCGAGACGATCCGCTCGATCAACGGTTCGCTGGAGTGCAACGGCAACAACACCGCCGAGATGCAGGACCGGGTCAACCTCTATGACCAGTTCACCGGCGTGCTCGGTGTCGACCCGGGTGGCAACCAGACCTGCTAGTTCGCAGCGTGGCTGGATCGTTCAGAAACCCATCCCGTCACGGTGGGCTTCTGCACGATCCTCGCGGTTTGCCGGATCCGCTGCGGGCCGGCTGACTGCGGATCTACGCTGTCCGGCGTGCCTGCTGCTGCAACTCCGCTTCGTACCTACCGGACCCTCGCCTTCGCGCTGATGAGCGCGCTGGTGGTCATCGCGATCGCGCTGTACTTCGCAGTCGGAAAGGGCGATCGGACCCGCAACGGCCGGACCGTTGACACCCACGCACCAGCGGCCTGGGTGTTCGTCCTGATCGTCGTGCTCGGCCTGATCGCGGCCACCGTGGTGCAGTTCGCCGGCTACCGGGTGCCGGCCGTCTCGCCCGACGCCGAGCCCACCCAAGGACGACGAGTGGGACTGCAGGCCTACCAGCAGACGATGTTCTTCCGGTTCGCGGTCAGCGAGTCGGTCGCGATCATCTCGATCGCACTCACCTTCTCCAGCCGCTCGGACAACATCCTGCCCTATCTGGTCGGGGCCGTGATCTCGTTCGGGCTGATGGCCTACCACGTCTGGCCGGGTGACGCTTTGATCAGCCGCATACAGCAGAAACTCGATCGCAACGGCGGCCGGTCGGACCTGGCCAACGCGCTGAACGGGACGTACTGAACGCCGCCGGCCAGACGCCTCGCTGGGCTGACCCTGGCCAAGCGCTGCGGACTATGCGCTGCGGACT
>CAZZZW010000208.1:0-8292 GCA_964658795.1 Phormidium nigroviride PCC 7112 | reverse complement strand
CTGCGACCTGCCGTGCGGCGTGTACGACCCCGCGCAGGCTCGCATCGAGGCCGAGTCGGTCAAGGCGATCATGGAGAAGTACCAGGGTAACGAGGATCCGGTGTTCCGGACCCGCGCGCTGCTGATCAAGGAGCAGCGGGCCGAACTGGTCAAGCACCACCTCTGGGTGCTGTGGACCGACTACTTCAAGCCGCCGCACTTCGAGAAGTACCCGGAGTTGAACAACCTGTTCAACCAGGCCACCAAGCAGGCCGGCGCGGCCGGCGGCAAGGGCTCGGTCGACCCGGCCGAAGGCCAGAAGCTGCTCGACCAGATCGCCGAGATCGACCGCATCTTCTGGGAGACCAAGAAGGCTGCCTGATCACCACGTTCGGCGAACGGCCCCGCTCCTGCCCGTCAGGAACGGGGCCGTTCGCTGTCATCACAAGGACCCTGCCGATCGGCCGGGGCGACCGGTTAGCGTGGGGGCATGCCGATCGAGACGCTGCCCGACGGAGTGCCCGCGCTGGTGATCGTGCGGCACGGTCAGACCGAGTGGAGCATGACCGGCAAGCACACCGGCCGCACCGACGTGCCACTCACCGCTGCCGGTGAGGTGCAGGCCCGCCAGGCCGGCCGGATCGCCCGAGCGCTGCTCGGGGACCGCACGCCCGCCCACATCATCAGCTCGCCGCGCAGCCGTGCGCTGCGGACTGCCGAACTGGCCGGCTTCGAGCCGACCGAGGTCACCGAGGATGCCGCTGAGTGGGACTACGGCGATCTCGAAGGCCTGACCTCGGCCGAGATCGGCCGACGGCAGCCGGACTGGACGATCTGGTCCGGACCCGTGCCCGGCGGCGAATCGGCCGACCAGGTCAGCACCCGGGCCGACAACCTGCTGGCCCGCCGTGGCCCGGACGAGAGCATGCTGGTCTTCTCGCACGGTCACTTCAGTCGCTGCCTGGCCGCCCGCTGGCTGGTCGAACCGGTCGCTCACGGCCGGTTCCTGCGACTGGGCACCGGTGCGGTCAACAGCTTGGGCTTCGAGCACGCCGGTCCGGTGCTGCTGCACTGGAACGTCGATGACAGCATCGTCGAACTCACCGGCTGATTCGCCCGCGTTGCCAGTGGTATTGGTGGGAAGATAGTTTCCTTCACGGTTATCCGGCCACGGGATCCAACCGACGGCCGCAGCAGTGCAGGTGAATCGGGAGTACCGCGTGACCGAAGCCCCGTCCGAGGCGAGCAACGACACCGTCGACCTGACCGTGCCGGCCGACCCGGCCTACATCTCGGTGCTGCGGACCGTCACCGCGTCCCTGGCCGCCCGTCGCGACTTCACCATCGACGAGATCGACGACCTGCGCATCGCGGTCGATGAGGCGTGCGCACTGCTGCTACCGCACGCCACCGAGGGCGCGACCCTGTCGGCATCCTTCGGCGGCACCGAGACCAGCCTGCTGGTCGATGTCTCGGTACCGAGCCAGGACGGATCCAAGCCCGATCAGACGAGCTTCGCCTGGATGGTGCTGGCCGCCCTGGCCGACACCGTCTCCAGCTCGGCCGACGACGGCCGGCTCGCGCTCACCCTGACCAAGACCCGGAGTGCCCGCCCCGCATGACCGAGCGCACTCCAACGCAACGAACGCGATCGGATCGGGAACGGACCCATCAGCTGTTCGCCGAACTCGCCACGCTCGAAACCGGTACGCCCCGGCATCGCGAGGTGCGGGCCGAGCTGGTCGAGATCCACATGCCGCTGGTCCGCTACCTGGCCCGGCGCTTCAACGGCCGCGGCGAGCCGGCCGACGACCTGCTGCAGATCGGCACCATCGGATTGCTGCAGGCGATCGACCGGTTCGAGATCGAGCGTGGCCTGGAGTTCTCCACGTTCGCCACGCCCAACATCGCCGGCGAGATCAAGCGACATTTCCGGGACCGGGGCTGGATGGTCCGGGTTCCCCGCCGGCTGCAGGAACTCCAGAGCGAACTGGCCACCGGTATCAACGAGCTGTCCCAGCGGCTGGGCCGCTCCCCGACGATCCGGGAGCTCGCCGCCCATCTCGGGCTGACCGAGGAGCAGGTCATCGAGGCCACCGACTCGGCCCGGGCCTATTCCGCGGTGCCGATCGACGTACCGAACGCGACCACCGGAATGACCGTGGCCGACGGGCTGATCGAGGCCGACACGGCCCTGGACCACGTCGAGCTCCGGCACGCGCTGCGACCCGTCCTGGCCGGTCTAGGCGAGCGGGAACGCAAGGCACTGGTCATGCGATTCGTCGAGAACAAGACGCAGAACGAGATCGCTCAGGCGCTCGGGGTGTCCCAGGTGCACGTATCGCGACTGCTGGCCAAGACCCTGCTGGAGCTACGCGGCAAGCTACCCGACGTCCAGCTCAGCAACTGAGGCAGCAACCCGGCCGGCTAGAGGACGCGGTCCAGGGCGGCGCGCGCGGCCGGAGTGAACAGCAGCACCAGGACGGCCAGAGCCGACACCAGGACCGGAATCCCGATCGCGACCCGTCCGGCCTGGATGCCCAGCGAGTAGCCGACCGGCAGGGCGATCAGTTCGAGCAGGATCACCGGCGAGCGTGAACTAGGCCGCAGCGCGAGCAGCCCCCGCGCGCACAGATAGAGCACCACCGCGCCGAGCAGGGCGAACGCGGCTACCGCCAGGGCTGCCCACAACCGGGTGGTCGAATGCACGACGGCCAGCACCAGCAGCACCACCGCGGTCACGGCCAGCGCGGCCGCCTGCACGACGACGATGCCGGCCGCGAACTGCAACGGACGGGGCACGTTCTCGGACCCGGCGCGGTCCCGGTCTGGCTGCAAACTCACCGCCGCAGCCTATGCGAGCGGCGTGGCCGAGCCGTCAGGGCCGGTATCCTCGACCGGTGCGAGTCCTCGTCGTGTCCAATCCGCGCGCGACCACCACCACCGCCCGGCAACGCGACGTGCTGGTGCATGCGCTGGCCGCAGACGCCAAGCTGGACGTCGAGGAGACCGCGAACCGGGGTCATGCTGCCGCGCTGGCCTGCCGCGCGATGCGCGAGGGCGTCGACGTGGTCGTGGCCCTGGGTGGCGACGGCACGGTCAACGAGGTGGTCAACGGCCTGCTGACCGACGGCGTGCACTCCGGCGTGCCGGCGCTGGGCATCGTCCCCGGTGGTTCCACCAACGTCTTCGCCCGAGCCCTCGGGTTACCGAACGATCCGGTGGAGGCCACGTCCATCCTGCTCGACGCGATGGCGGCTCAGCGGACCCGCCCGGTCGGCCTCGGCCTGGCCGACGATCGCTACTTCCTGTTCACCGCCGGCCTCGGGTACGACGCCGCCGTGGTCGAGGTGGTGGAGGGGCACCGCCGCCGGGGAAAGCGTTCGACCCCGACGCTCTACATCCGCAGCGCGGTCCGCACCTACTTCCGCACCGACCGCCGGCACCCGAAGATCCGGTTGGAGCTGCCCGACGGCAGCGGCATCGACAGCCTGTACATGGCGCTGGTGAACAACTGCGATCCGTGGACCTATGTCGGCAACACCCCGATCTCGCCGACCCCGATGGCCTCCTTCGATTCCGGGTTGGACCTCTACGGCCGCACCCGGATGGGCGCCGTCGGGCTGTTGCTGTCGGCCGGACGGATGCTGAACAAGAGCGGGCAGGTGCCCAAGCTGCCGATCGCCAAACGGGTGCTGCGCCGCAAACCGGCCTCGGCGGACAGCCTCAAGGTCGCGGGCGCCCGGATCGAGCACGACCTGGCCCGGTTCGTCCTGACCAGCGACGAGCCGCTGCCCTTCCAGTTGGACGGCGATGCGCTGCAGCAACGAACCCGGGTGGAATTTCGCTCGGCGCCCGCCGCAATTCGCGTGCTTATTTAACACGACATAAACGCCTTTGGCGTAATTTACGAACACATTATCGATTTAACCTGTGCCAGCCCTGTGGGCAGCCCGTTCCTTAGCGATTTCCCGGGATTAGCACTTGCCGACTTCGCCTGAGTGAGCAACGCTTTAGCGGCACGACGTTGACATTGGCCACAGCACGCAGGCCGAAGTACGAGGCTTGGCAGGGTTCAACCAGGTTCAGCGGGGGGCTTGAGCGAAGTTGTCCGCCCCCGCCACCTCCCGGACGCAAAGAGGTTCTTGAAGTACGACGCAGCTCGTGAAAGAATTCACAAGCGCTGCTGCAAAGCGCTGACGGTGAGCACAATGGTTGATGAGAGCAATGTTGGGGGCGACAACAAACGCCCTCGACATGGCCGAACATCAAGCGCGCATGAGCACCAGCTAGGCCCGAACACGCGCTAGACCCGCAGCAGTACTCAAGCGAAGAGGAGAAATACCCCATGGACTGGCGTCACCGCGCGGTATGCCGCGACGAGGACCCGGAACTGTTCTTTCCGATCGGTAATACCGGTCCGGCATTGATGCAGATCGAAGAGGCGAAGGCCGTGTGCCGTCGCTGCCCCGTGATGTCGGAGTGCCTGTCATGGGCACTCGAGAGCGGCCAGGACGCCGGCGTCTGGGGCGGTCTGAGCGAGGACGAACGACGCGCCCTCAAGCGTCGCAATGCGCGAGCTCGCGCTCGGATGTCCTAGCCGGAATCGGCTGCCAACGAGCAGTTCCACACCCCGCACCAGCCCGAATCCCGTTACGCGACAGCGTGGCGGGATTCGTGTTTTCCGGGCCCTGCCGGCCCCTGTCGGGGTCCCCGTCGGGTCCTGGTCCGGCCGACCGCTCGTGCGATCGACCCAGCACCGCAGCGATCACAGGCTGGCCACGCGGCGCAGCGGGATGCGGAGCTGCACCGCGGTCCCCCGCTCGCCCTCGCCGGTCCGCCGGGCGAGATCCATCGAGGCATCCAGCTCGGCGCTGACCAGCGTCTGGACGATCTGCAGGCCCAGCCGGTCCGAGCCGCCGAGGGAGAACTTCTCCGGCAGGCCGGCGCCGTCGTCGAGGATGTCGACCACGAGGTTGCCACGATCACGGCTGCCCCGGACCTCGACCGTGCCGGCATCGTCATCGGGAAACCCGTGCTCCACCGCGTTGCCGACCAGTTCGGTCAGCACCATCACCAGCGGCGTCGCCAGCTCGGCCGGCAGCTCACCGAAGGAACCGGTGCGCTGGACCCGGATCCGGCCTGCGGTGCCGCTGACCTCGGCCAGCATCTCCAGGAGCCGGTCGACCACCTCGTCGAACGCGACCTCCTCATCGATCGCCGACGAGAGCGTCTCGTGCACCAGGGCGATCGAGGACACCCGCCGCATCGATTCCTCAAGGGCGGTCCGGGCCTCGGCGTTGGCCACCCGCCGGGACTGCAGCCGCAGCAGCGCCGCCACCGTCTGCAGGTTGTTCTTGACCCGGTGGTGGATCTCGCGGATCGTGGCGTCCTTGCTCATGATCTGGCGATCCCGGCTTCGCAGCTCGGTGACGTCCTGCAGCAGGATCAGCGCCCCGAGCGATTCACCCCGTGGGAACAACGGGATCGCGCGCAACTGGACGATGGCACCCCCGCCGCTGTCCACCTCGCGGCTGGTCGGATGAATGCCGCTCAGCGCCTCACCGACCATCTCGGCCAGGTCGGTGGCCTGGAACGGATCGTGTGCGAGCGCGGCGACCGCCTCGGCGAACAGTTCACCCTGCAGGTTGCCGTTGAAGCCGAGCCGGCGCAGGGCCGACGAGCCGTTCGGGCTGGCGTAGAGGACCCGGCCCTCCGCATCGACCCGGACCATCCCGTCACCGACTCGGGGACCGGCACCCTCCTCGCGCTGGCTGGCCGGACCCGGCCACTGACCGGTCGCCACCATGGCCGCGAGGTCGGACGCGCTCTGCAGGTAGGCCAACTCGAGCTGACTGGGACTGCGAACACTGGTCAGGTTGCTGTCCCGGCCGAGCACGGCGATCGTCTGGCCCTCGAACACGATCGGGATGGCCTCCCGTCGGATCGGGGTACCGTCCTCCCACTCCGGGTCGGACTCGCGAAAGATCCGGGACTCGGTGATGGCGATCTGCAACGCCCGGTTGTCAGCGAGCGTCTCCCCCACCCGGTCGTGCAGGTATGCCGTCGGACCGGTCGTCGGACGGCACTGGGCGGCGCAGAGGAACTGTCCGTCCGGGGAGGTGGGCACCCAGAGCAGCAGGTCGGCGAACGACATGTCCGACAACAGCTGCCACTCGGCGACCAGCTGCTGCAGATGCTCGGTCTGTTCGGCGGTCAAGCTCGTGCTGCTGGCCAGGAGATACGACAGTGCGGACATGATGCTTCTCAGCTTCGCACACCGAGGTCAGCGTTGGCTGAGCAGTGCCAGTTTCCGCTGCGAGGATTGGGCGTTCAGCCGAGCTGGGTCCGCGCCGCCGCAATCGCCTCACGCACGGTGCGATGGGATCGGGCCACCTCGGCGGCTGCTTCGGGCGCCAGCCCCGAGGTCAGGTGGACGATGGCCGCCCGGGCGTTCCAGTCGCAGCGCTGCAGGGCCTGCCAGGCGACCTGGTTGTCGGTACCGGCGCTGGCCGCCACCACCCCACTGATCCGCAGCCGCAGCTTGTCGTTGGCCGCGACGACGTCGACCATGAAGTGCCGGTGCACATGACCGAGCCGGATCATCACCGTGGTGGTGAGGGTGTTGAGCACCAGCTTCTGCGCGGTACCGGCCGCCAACCGGGTGGAACCGGCCACCACCTCGTCACCGACCGGGACCTCGATTGCCACGTCGGCCAACGCGGCCAGCGGTGAGCCGGGCTGGTTGGTTACCGTGATCACGACGGCCCCGAGTTTCCGGGCCAGGTCGGCGGCCGCAATCGTGTAGGGCGTGCGGCCGCTGGCGGCTACCGCGATCAGGGCATCCGACGGACCGACAGCCAGATCCCGGACGTCGGCCCGGCCCTGTTCGACGTCGTCCTCGGCCGCGTCGGTGCCGACCAGGTGCTCGGCGCCGCCGCCGGCCACCCGGGCCTGGATCCGCTCCGGCGGGATGCCGTAGGTGCCCGGTACCTCGACCGCTTCCTGGACGGCCAGCCGTCCGGATGTGCCGGCGCCGAGCAGCAGGATGCGGCCACCGGAGGCGTAGCTGACGGCGATCAGATCGACCGCGGCCGAGAGCTGGCGCTGGGCCCCGGCCACGGCCTCGGCCACCTGGGCCTGACCGGCCAGCACCACCCGGACCGCCTCGGCCGTCGGCAGCAGATCGAGGTCGGTCGGGTGGATCTCCGTCTCGGCCACCGCTCTGGTCGTCTCCATCACCATGTCTGCGTCACCTTCGACAAACCGCGCGGTGCGTCCGGATCGCCGCCCCGCAGAATCGCCAGCTGCCAGGCCAGCTGCTGCAGCGGCAGGATCTCGACCACCGGAAACAGCTCTTCCGGCAGCCCGGTGGTGGTGACCGGCAGGACCTGCGCCCCGGCCGGCACCGCGCCCCCGATCCCGCCGACGACCAGCAGGTCGGCCCGGCGCTGCTCGAGCTTGTCCAGCACCGCCAGCATCGCACGCCCACCCGCCCCCGGCGTGGCGACCGCGAGCACCGGCAGATCAGCATCGACCATGGCCATCGGCCCGTGCAGCAGATCGGCCCCGGAGAAGGCCTGAGCGCCGAGGTAGCAGGTTTCCATCAGCTTCAACGCGGCCTCCCGCGCGGTCGGATAGCCGAAGCCGCGCGCGGTCGTGATGAGCCGATCGGCGAAGCGGTAGCGGGTGGCCGCCGCGGTCACCGCGCCGGCGTGCTCCAGGGTCCGGGCCGCCGCCTCGGTGAGTGCGTCGATCCGGGCCCTGGTGGCATCGATATCGGCCGCGGCCGGCGACAACAGCAAGTAGAGCGCCAACAGTTCGGCGGTGTAGGTCTTGGTGGCCGCGACCGCCTTCTCCACACCGGCCCGGACGTCCACGCTGAACTCGGCCGCCTCGGCCAACGCCGAGGTCGGGTTGTTGGTGACGGCCACCGTCACCGCCCCGCAGCTGCGGGCGACCGTCAGCGAATCGATCAGGTCGGGTGATCCGCCGGACTGGCTGACCGCCAGGAACAGCACGTCGCGCAGGTCCGGCCGGCTCTCGTACACGGTCATGCTCGAGGGTGACACCAGGCCGGCCGGCCGGCCCAACTGCACCTCGATCAGGTATTTCGCGTACAGCGCCGCGTGGTCGGAGGTGCCACGAGCGGCCAGCAGGACGAATCGCGGTGCTCGGGCGGCGATCGCAGCGCCGATCCGGGCGATCTCGGGGCCGGCTTCGATGCCCAAGCGTTGCAACATCGCTGGTTGCTCAGCGATCTCGGCCGCCATATGCTGCCCGGCAGCCTGCATCGGTCGCGGCGGAGCCGGC